>JAGAKZ010000094.1 GCA_017848115.1 Oscillospiraceae bacterium | reverse complement strand
GCTCTGGCATAGTGTGTTTCACTTGCGATATCAATTCCTATTACTAAAGTTTTCTCCGTTACTTGACTTATCTTCTCATTTTGTGTACAATTCATATATGGACCTCCGGTTTAATAGTTGTGTCGTAAGCGGTCAACTTACACTTCTATTATATCGGAAGGTCTTGTTTTTTTCAAACCTCATATTTGTTCATTACAGGAATGCTTTTTTAAGATAAATATTTTTCCAGAAATCTATCATTTTCGTAAAATCTTTTTCCATCTCATCGATATTCATTCTTCCTTGCTGAAATTTTTCCCACAGATATCCTTCAGATGCAAGATACATATCGGTGTACATCATTTTAAGATCCAGTCCGGGAATAAATTTTTCAGGGTCTATTTTAAAAAATTTCTCATTTGCTTCAAATGAAGCTATACGTCCTATCATTTTCTGAATATCATCACTGACTTCAGGATCAGTTTCATAATATCCTTTTATCGCAAATGCTGTAATATCAGGATACTTTCTCATCATAGCAAGTTTGGCTTTAAGTCCGCGATGCATGATTTCAAAGATGTCTTCTGATTCATTGCACTGAAACTGGTACAGGTACTGGTATGTAGTTTCGGCAGCATTTGTAAGCAAAAAAAGATACAGTTCTTTTTTGTTCTTAAAGTAGTGAAACAGTAGAGATTTACTTATCCCTGCTTCTGCTGCGATCTCACTCATCGGACTTTTTTTGTACGAATTCTGAGAAAAGACACGATACCCAGCGTTTATTATAGCGGTTTTCTTTTCTTCGGGCAGTGAAAAAAATTTTTCGTTCATTTTTATTACCTCCTTGTGACCACTTCGGTCAACATTATTATAACTCTGTTGACCGTTTTTGAGAAGACCCTTTTTTTAAATATTTCAAATCTTAAAAAACTCACAAATAAAAATCGAAAATATAGCATTTAATTTACAAAAGTGATATAATAGTATTATCTATTAAAATAAAGGAGAGAAAATCATGAAAAAAAATCTATTTAAAAAAATCTGCATGCCATCACTTGTATGCATTGCAACAATGCATACAGTAAATTTCCCAGTGATATCCGCTCTTGAATTAAAAGACAGCGGTATATCATACACTGAAACTGTGGAAACCATAAACAACCCTTCTGCAGGGTACACACAAACCGTATGGTCTGTGTGCAGACCGGGAGAAACACCTGTTCACAATCCGACAGGAAATATCGTACTCTTTTTTATAGATATCGGACAGTTTTCAAGCGGTATAAACGAAGACGGTACAGACTACGATCTCGATGAAACATTCTTTAACTCATGGCGTAAAACATTTGAAAACTGCCGTGCAAACGGATGTATGACAGCTTTACGCTTCAGATACGATGCAAATGGTATTGATAACCCTGAACCTGCAACATTTGAAAAAGTACTTGAACATATACAGCAGATAAAAGACAGCAATATACTTGAAGAATACAAAGACATCATCGCTTTCGTTGAATCAGGGTTTGTAGGGAAGTGGGGAGAGCAGCACGGAGGAAAATACACATCTGTCGAACACAAAGCACAGCTGCTTGATGCAATGCTTAAATGCGTACCGGCACCGATACCTGTTACTGTACGAACCCCCGATATATTTGCCAGATGGGCAAATATAAATCGTAAAGAACTTGCCGACTATATTTGTATTCCCGGAACTGATGCGACCCGTGTTGGCCTGTACGATGACGGATATATGGGCAGTAGTTCTGATCTCGGAACTTATTCAAACAGACAAATCGAAACTCAGTGGTTAGGAAATCAGACTGTTTCTTCATACTTTGGCGGTGAATTTTCAGGAAATCTTGAATTCGCTCAGAGTTTTGAAACATATCTTCCCGAAAATTCTATCACCGAAATGTACAACACACATCTCAGCTATATAAACGGCAATATTTTCAAACTTTATAAAGACTTTACATTCGATGAAACCTACGATATCAAAGACGTAAAATATCAACCATTTTCATCTTCTGTTTCACTTACACCTGATTACGACCATTCTGCTTATTATGGTCAGGACGTATTTACATTTATACGCGATCACCTCGGATATCGCTATGTTTTAAGAAAATCAGAACTTTCATCTGACGTAAAACAAGGTGAGGATATCACTATAGACTTCAGTGTAGAAAACACCGGATTTGCCAATGCTATACCTGCACAAAAAGCGGAACTCATTATCGAAAAAGACGGCAGCTATATGAAAGTACAGACTGATATAGACTCAAACCAATGGCGTTCCTGTACCGTTGCTCATGAAACCATAACAGCTTCTCTACCTGACAACATCTCTACAGGCGAATGGAATGCATATCTTAAACTTTCACAAGGTAACAATAAAACAGATCAGATGGGTATGCGCTCTGTTCGTTTTGCAAACAATGGAATATGGAATTCTGTAATAGGTGCAAATTATTTGGGTACATTTACAGTGGCAGAAAATAAAACTCCGGGAACTGACAATACTTTTTCAAGCGACGGATTTTCTTCTGACATCATGTATAGTGACGCAGGACAAGTAGTAGTTGACGGTCTGGCAGATGAACGTGAATGGAATGAAGATATGCTACTTGCTGATAACGGAACAGATAAACTATATATGACATCAGATGATAAATATCTTTATGTTATGGCAAAAATTCCGGGAAAAGCACAAGCGGCTGTTTATAATCTTCAGATATACAACGAAGAAACTAAAAAGCAATACTGGATATATTATACATCAGGCGGATTTATATACTACAATAACGGTTCCTACGACAGATGTTTATGCAAATGGAACGGTGATACTGTAGAATTTCGTATACCTTTTGAAGTTATGAACCTGACTCCCGGAACAGCTTTGCGCAGTGTACGCATCTCACTGCAGGACAGTGCAAATGAATGGGTAGCTTGTGGCGATATAAAATCCAAAGAATGCACTGTACCGGAAAATTTCAATATATATACCGCTCCAAAAGATATACGTCTGAACTTCGGAGAAAGTCACACTGTTTCCGTAATTACCACTCTTGAAAATGCATCATACCAATGGTATCTTGACAAAACCGAAATACCCGGAGCAACAAAACCCGAATACACCATAACAGCAGATGAAAAAAGCACAGGAATATATTCTGTAAAAATCACTTCTGAAAACAGAACAGAAAAAACTACAGATATATGTAATCTTATTGAGGTTATGAATATCCCTCAGCAAAACACTACCCTAAAAGGTGATGTAAATCTTGATGGTGTAGTTAATGTTTGTGATATTTTAAAACTTGCAGAATATCTTTTCAATATATCAGATATTTCCGGATTTGAAAATGCCGACATGAACGATGACGGTAAAATAAATATCATGGACCTTTGTCGCCTTAAATATAGGTTTTTATCTGAGTTGTACCTTTAATGAAAAAGTCTTGAAAAAACAAATGTATTATGGTAGAATTATCTTATACAATTCACTTATGTGACAAATATTTATACAGTAGGGAAGGATGTTTTTTTATGAGCGAAGGATTATTAACAGATAAACAAACCGAAGAAGTTATCAGATTTCTGAAAGAAAAAACTCTCACAAAAGCATTTAAACTGGGTTTGAACAGCGACAGAAAACCATCTATATTTGACTCTAAAGTCGGAGGTATTCCATATTTTCCAAGTAATATGGATATTCCTAAGAACAGCGAAGGTTATTCACTGACTTTACTTGCACAGCTCAATATGGCTGATTTTGAGGGGAGTGACATTCTACCACAAAAAGGTATGTTACAGTTTTACATATCAGGGGATGATCTGTATGGGGCAGATTTTGACAATCCTTGTTCTTCTGAAAGTTCAAGAGTAATCTATCACAGTGAAATCAATAAAAGTATCACTGAAAAGGAAGTAGCAGAGAGATTTTCAAAAGTCAAGGAAGAATGTGACGAAGAATTTTTCCCGCACGAGGGTGAATTTGCAATCGATGTCACTCCGCAAGAAACTTTCATAGGTCCGGAAGACTATAGATTTGAAAAAATATTTACTGAAGCACTCAAAATCGTTGGTATTGATGAAAAAGAAATTGAAGAAAACGGATTTTTTGAATACATAGACTACGACAATAAAGAATTCAGAATAGGTCAGGGACATTGGGTGCTCGGTTATCCTTTCTTTACACAGTATGATCCAAGAGATAACAATGCTGAATATGAAAAGTTTGACACTCTGCTTTTCCAGCTTGATTCTGAATCTGATAAACCAGAAAGCGGCAAATGGAAAGTTCTTTGGGGGGACTGTGGTGTAGGAAATTTCTTCATAAACAGCGACGATCTGAAAAAACTTGATTTTAGCAATGTCATGTACAACTGGGACTGCTGCTAAGACTTTCAAAAAAATAACCACATTCAAATCACGTATTTTTCATGATTTGAATGTGGTTTGTCATTTTATTTGATTTTTTTCAGATACCCTAAGTACAACATCATACTCCACAAAAGATTGAAAAGTATCAACGTTATCATTTTGGATATACCGATTTGTGTTATGCCTATAACTAATGATATCGTCACTACAATAACCATGATTCTGAAAGAAAGAGTATATTCGGCTTTTTCAATATTTGTACAGTTTTTAAGACCGAATGTTTTTAATAAAAGTCCGCTTATCAGGCTGACAACAGGCAGTATAAACAGACCGTTTATGTAGAGTATAACTTTCAGAAATCCTTCGATATGGCTGATTATATCACCGGCTTTATGAATAAATTCATAGATAAAAGCTACATCGATTATAAAACTTCCTTTTACAACCATATCTGAATACTTGTCGATTTTACTTAAAATGTGTATGATCTCTGTACACGCCAGTGAATGGTAGGCGAAAAATATGGTAAGTACAGTAAAAATTATAAGCCTTATTTTTGCACCTTTAGTCGAGTTTTTAAGAAATTTGATCATTTTGTGTTCTCCCTTTTATAATATTTTTTATTTGTATTTTACCATATACATAATATTTATGTCAATACTTTAAGAAAACTATTGAAAAATAAAAAGCATTATGATAAAATTGTTTTATAATTATGGACTTTTGAAAGGAGTTTTAAAATGAAAAAAGCGGAAGGAGTAACGATTATCGGAGGAGTTTTGTTTTTCCTCATGGGTGTATTGGGTATAGTAATGGGAGTTTTGACAGGCATTTCTGAAAATAAATTTCAGGAAAGTGCACTTACCACTACAGCAATTATTACAGATATAGATGTTCGATATTACAGGAGTAACGGAAAGAATAAAAAAGATCGTGATGTATTTGTCGAATATGAAGTTGAGGGACAAAAATACAAAAATGAACTGAATATTTACAAATCATCAATGCGTGAAGGTCAAAGAATAGAAGTGTTCTATGATCCGGAAAATCCGGGAGATTCACGTATTGCATCGGGTGGGGTAAGTATTATAATTGTAATTATGGGGATAATATTTTTAACATTTGGAACAGGATTTATTGTTTTGTACATGAAAAACAAGATAAAACGCAAAAATTTGCTCAGTAACGGAATCTGCGTTACTGGAACAATTATAGATGTCGTTCCTGATAGGTCTGTACGAATCAACCAGCAACATCCTTACAAGGCTGAAGTTGAATTTATTGATTCTATAACAGGTGAAAGATATCTGTACAGTTCCGACTCAGTAATGAATAAGTCTATACACAGTATGATTGGTGCAACAGTAAACGTGTATGTGGATCCGCAAGACAAGAGTAGTTATTATGTTGATCTCAAAAGTGCAACAGCAAACATAAACAACGGGATGCCACGTGTGTATAGTAGCAAATAATATTTAAAATAATAAAATATATATTGAAATTTTTATAAAAGAGGTGATCTGTAAAAAATGAGTGAATTAATAACAGCTACAAGAGTAGAAAAACATGTAATCAAATCATCATGCAGTTATTTTTCTATGCTGATGAATTTCTGCCATAAGTCTAAAAATCTGTATAATCATGCAAACTATATCATTCGTAACAAGTTTACCAAAGAAAATATTTTAGTCAGTTACGGAGAACTTGATAAAATCCTGAAAAAAGACTATGATTATCCTGATTATCAAAGCATGCCCACTGCACAGACAGCACAACAAACGTTAAGACTGCTCTGCAAGAACTGGAAATCGTTTTTTACGAGTATACAAGACTGGAAAAACACAAAGATAAATATCTCGGCAGACCCAAATTACCGAAATATCTTAAAAAAGACGGTCAATATATCCTAATACTTACCAATCAGAACTGCAAACTACAGAACGGAAAAATCAAGTTTCCGAAAACATTCTGCGGTTTTGAAATAACTCCTGAATTTATTAAAAACGATAATGCAGTATCATTTCAACAGGTTCGTTTTTTGCCAAGAAG
>JAGAKZ010000093.1 GCA_017848115.1 Oscillospiraceae bacterium | reverse complement strand
TATAGAAAAAGGATACCTTGAAGAATTTATGAAAAGTCATGAGAAGGAGGTAATAGATATGATGGCACAGTTATTTGATGAAGAAGTAATGCGTAAGCAGTATGATATAGCGAGCAGAAGAAAAGAGAGAGAAGAGGGAAGACTTGAGGGGAGACTTGAGGGGAGACTTGAGGGGAGACTTGAAGGTAGACTTGAGGGCAAAATGGAAGGACTGATTTCTACAGCTCAGGCACTTATAAATATGAAATCCATGTCACTTGAAAATATATCATTAGCTACAGGATTACCACTTGAAAAAGTAGAAGAACTTTCAAAAGTGAAAAATTAATCGGTGCGCAGGATGAGCAGTGGACCGATAAAATTAAGCAAGAGATTAGAAATATAATCAAAATAAAACTTAAAGTCGAAAAATGATTCGAAACAATGGAAGGCAAGTAATCCCCCGATAATTTCTTTAGAGTTGAAATTATCGGGGGATAAATTTTGTTCAAGAAAAAATTTTAAATCAATACACTCAAATAACAGGAATGTCAATTTCTTCACCGTCAGTGCCATTGATAAAAATATTACAGATGTCCGGAGCGGATTTTTTTAACTTGAAAATTTCCACTCGTGATAATGAAGGAGCATATTTTAAATCTGAATATTTAAAATCATTATTTTCAATTCTTGATTTTAAATCCAAAACAAATCTCATATGTTCTTCAAAAAAGTCTTCCGGTTGTTCTTCAAAAAATAGCATATAACCTTCAGCAAGTTCAAATATCATCAGTGCAGTTCCAAGATCACAATATTTATTTTTTATGATAGCACAAGGAACAGCAAAGCCATTATCCCAGTTATAATTATAAGCAATATAGTGAAGCATTTTTGAATCTGTATTGTTGCTGATGTATGAAACAACTTCTTCTTCAGAACTTTCATATAAAAGATCGTATAAAATTTCAGATGTTTTATTATTCATAGCATTTCCTCCAAAATTAATGCTGATTTTCAAATATTACATTTTCTATATTTTGTGGTGCAGTATTCTTAAAATCCAGAACGAGTAATTTGAAAAGTATTTTTGTGGCTGTTGAAAATATAAATTTACTTGACCCTACTTCGCCATATGCACCAACATTAAAGATAATCTTACCTGACGGGAGTTTCAGATTGTCCGCATTGTTAGTCATATATTCAGATACAGCGTTTGCATATTCTTTGGGAATACCACAAAAAACGTTGTCAGATTCAAATGCGATGGTATCGTTATAATTGTAAGTTTCCAGATCGCATATGTGAATTTCTGTTTTTAAAACTCCGCTTTTGTCTGAAATATATTGTCCGCCAAGCAGAGCATAATTACTACTGTTTCTTGGATAAATAAGCTCTATTGCAAATTTTTTATCATCACAATATGTATTTGCCGGGAGTGAAAAGGATTTTATGTTGGTAGCATTATAGTTTGCTTTAGGGAGCTCATTTATCCATACACGTATTTTTGTATGTGTTTGTGAATTTTTAAATTCAATCATATTAATACTCCTGTTTTTATGATTCAGATTATTGTTTATTAAGCCAACAACTTTCATTCTTATGTCGTTACGATTGTGTCGAATTATCTTTATTATACCATTTGAAGTACTTACTAATCAAGAGCAATATAATTCAATTTGCAATAAATAAAATAAAAAATGCGTATCAAAATCAAAATTTAAATCAAATAAGTCTACTTTGTATCATATATTACTCATACAACTTGTATACGTTACGGAAAAAATTATCGAAAAAGGTTGAACTGTTTTGGCTGAAATGATATAATTAAAACATATCAAAAAAATTGAGATTATTATGTCATACGATCAGCTGTCGTTTGTCATAATAGCTAATAAAAAAGAAAGGCGTAAATATTATGAATATAACAGAAGATTATATTGCCAGTCTTGCACCAAATGCAAGTGCAGTAACAAACGGAAAGAAAATTTCTAAAACAGGTGGATTTGTTTCCCTGCACAAATCTCCCGACAGTACACTCTATTACGGAGAATGCAGTGGAAGCGGAAAATCGCTTTATTCCACATCTGTTGATTTTATCGATGAGGCATCGCCTGTTTGCAGATGTTCATGCCCCAGCAGACAGATACCGTGCAAGCATGCTGTAGGTTTGCTTTTTGAAATACTTTCGGGAAAAACTTTTGAAGAGGGCGAAGTTCCAGAAGATATCGCCAAGAAGAGAGAAAAGAAGGCAAATGCCGAGGAGAAGAAAAAAGAGCGTGAGAGCAAGCCTTCAAAACCAAATAAAACAACGGCAGTAAATAAGATGAAAAAACAACTTGAGGGACTCGAAATTGTTGAAAAGTTTGTAGACGAAGTGATCACAAGAGGAATTTCATCAGTTATGGGTACAGGATTGGCGACATACCTTGAACTTGCAAAAGACCTCGGAAACTACTATCTTATTGAACCGCAGAATATAATTTTAAATATTTTGTACACTATGAAAAAAGGTGCAAAAGAACCTGAAAAAACAAATGAACTTGTACTCAAAGATATAATAAAACTTCATTCCATAGTTAAAAAAGGCAAGGAATTTTTAAAGGATAAGATAGAAAAGAAAGAACTCCCAGCAGAAGATGACGCATTTCTTGAAATGATAGGCTTCACCTGGAAACTTACACAGCTTAAAGAACTTGGTCTTTATCGTGAAAATGCAGAACTCGTTCAGCTTAGTTTTGATGTTTCATATATTGATTCACGTTCAGAATTTCTTGACGAAGGAATATGGATAGACCTTCAGACTGGAGAGATATCAAAAACCGAAAATCACAGACCGACCAGAGCTATGAATTATATCAAAGAGGAAGATTCATTCTTTGACGTGGCTTGTGTTCCTGAACTTTGCATTTATCCGGGAGATTCAAACAGAAGAGTACGCTGGGATAAGTTTGTGCCGAGAAATCTTACTAAAGATGATATCATGAAGATAATAGATTTTGCATCAACTGATATACAGGCAGTAATAAAGAATGTAAAGAACTGCATAAAAAATCCGCTCAGTACAGACAGTGTAGTTTCACTTGTAAGATATGATAAGTTTGTAAGAGATGATAAAAATGTGTATATAGTATGCGGTGATACATATATAGCTACAGATGTATCGGAAAATATGTTAAAGAAAATTCCGTCAGCCGAGTGTGCAGTGACAGAGCTTTATATACAGGACGGAAAGATATGTGCAAATGTACTTTCGGTTGTAACAGATAAAAATATAATCAGGTTGAAATACTAAGAAAGGACGTAAACGAAAATGAATATATTTGATTTGCAGGAAAGACTTCATAACAGTGCTTTTGTAGGAGCAGGTATCATCGGTGAAGATTTCAGACTGAAAAAAGCTATAGACGAGTTTGGTGAGATATCATCAAAAAATGCGGTTTTCACTAAGATATATCAGCTTGTAAAACCGCTTAATGATGACAGTACAGAGGATAAAAAGAAAATTCTGCTTGACGCAATAACTTTTGTGGATGCAGTATGTGCTACACTTGCAGTTACGGCCAAACCCGAAGAAACCACGGAAATAGAGCAGAATGCGGAAGATAATGTAGTTATGCTCAGAAGAAGTGAAGTTGGTGCTGTAATAACTGCACTTACTACAGGCGGTTCGGGAAGATATCAGATAGTTAAAAACGCATACGAATCTGAAAGTAAGGTTTTTGAAGACTATCGTGTAAGAGAGTATCTTTACAACGGAATATTTGACCAATATAGTGAAATGGGAATTTTGTGCGGTGAGATATTTGTAAAGAAATTTGGAAAGAAAGCTGTTGAATTTCTTAAAAAGGACTTTGATAAAAAAGGCAGAACCGAATCAGTACGTAAACTTCAGGCGATTTCATTTGCAGGAGCAGAAGAAAATGATTTTTATAAATCCCTTGCCTCTGACAGTGAAACTTCAGCAAGCGTAAGATGCGCAGCCGTAAATGCAATGAGATGCGACAGAGAAAACAGAAGTTTCCTTGAAGCACTCAGCGAAGAAAAAATTCCTGCTACCTTAGCAACAGAAATAAAATATACTTTTGCTTTCTGGAAAAGGCAGGAGGAAGAAGAAAAGAAAAAACAGGCTGAAAATAAGTAAAAAAATATATTTTAAAGGAGAAAAAATATTATGGCAACCGAATTTCAGAGACTTCCGGCAGAACAACTTTATCAGGAAGAAATAGATGCACTTATAGCAAACGAAAAAGACCCTGTACCTACAGGCTGGAAAATGTCACCCAAGTCTGTACTCAAATATATAGTCGGCGGTAAAGCAGGAAAGAAAGTTATCACACCTAAGTACATAGGCAATGACAGACTTGTTGAAATATGTATAGCAACACTTGTTACAGACAGAGCCTTGCTTCTCATAGGAGATCCCGGTACTGCAAAGTCATGGCTTTCCGAGCATCTGTGTGCTGCAATAAACGGAGATTCCACAAAGGTGATACAGGGAACGGCAGGTACTACAGAAGAACAGATAAAATATTCATGGAACTATGCAATGCTTATTTCACAGGGACCTTCCGAGCAGGCACTTATCAAATCACCTGTTTACAGAGCTATGGAAAGCGGTACTATTGCGAGATTGGAAGAAATATCAAGATGTGCTTCGGAAGTTCAGGACGCACTTATTTCCATACTTTCAGAAAAGAGAATTTCTGTTCCGGAACTTTCAACCGAATTACCGGCTAAAAAGGGATTTTCAGTTATTGCTACAGCAAATACAAGAGACAAGGGTGTAAATGAAATGTCTGCCGCTTTGAGAAGACGTTTCAATATAGTAGTTCTTCCGGCACCTTCTGATATGCAGACAGAAATAGAAATCGTAAAGACACGAGTTGAACAGCTTGCAGGAAGTCTTGATATACAGGCAGAACTGCCGTCTGATAAGGTTATAGAAAATATAATCACAATATTCAGAGAATTAAGAGACGGTCAGACACTTGACGGTACACAGAAGTTAAAACAGACAAGCGGTGTACTTTCTACTGCGGAAGCTATATCTCTGCTTGCAAACAGTATGGCTCTTGCAGGCAGTTTCGGAAACGGAAAAATCTCAGATTATGATCTTGCGTCGGCATTGCAGGGAGCAATAGTAAAAGATGAAGCCAAAGACGCTGATATATGGAAAGAATACCTTGAAAACGTCATGAAGGGCAGAGGTGAAGAATACAGAGGATTGTATAAAAAATGTAAGGAGCTGAATGCCTGATGTCATCACAAAAAACGCCGTATCTCTTCGGAGTAAGGCATTTGTCACCGAGGGGAGCGTATGAACTTGTAAAATTTCTCGATGAAAAAGATCCGGATATCGTTCTGGTTGAAGGTCCTTCTGATTTTAATGAAATGATGGCAGATGTATGCAGGGAGGAAACAAAGCCACCGTTTGCGTTTATGGCATACACAAGAGAATCGCCGATAGCAGTTTCGATTTATCCGATGGCTGTTTATTCTCCGGAATATCAGGCTATTTTGTGGGCACACAGAAATAATAAGCAGTGTCGTTTTATTGACCTTCCGTCAGGGACATTTCTCTGCATAGGCAAGGAAAAAGAGGACGCAGAAAATGAAGAGTCGGAAAATGATGCTGAACCTATAGGTGTGCGTATAAAAAAAGCAGTCGGTGAAGAAACAGAAACCTGGTGGGAAAGAAATATCGAATATACTGCTGTTGATTACAGGGAAGCAGTGAACGAATACGGCAAGCAGATACGTATGTCTGATAACAGTCGTGGAAAGTATGACGTTGCCGAAAATATGGTTCGTGAATGCTATATGAAACGTCAGATCGAAGAAGCTCTAAAAGAGTTTTCACCTGAAAAGACAGTTGTAGTTACAGGTGCTTATCATGTGAGCGGTCTTGAAAACTGCAGTGCTCTTACAGACAAGGAAATTAAAACTTTGCCGTCAGTTCCGTCACTTGCAACACTTATGCCGTATTCATATTACAGACTTTCTGCACGTTCGGGATATGGTGCAGGAAACAATGCACCGCAGTATTTTGAAATGATCTGGGATTCACTTTGCAAAGGTGATAAGGAATATACTTCGTATATGTATGTAACAAAGATCGCAGAATATATGCGTGCAAACGGAGGAATCACATCATCTGCAGAAGTTATAGAAACGATAAGACTGGCAAAGACTCTTGCATATATGAGAGGTTCCC
Source organism: Oscillospiraceae bacterium (assembly GCA_017848115.1). GTDB lineage: Bacteria > Bacillota > Clostridia > Oscillospirales > Ruminococcaceae > HUN007. The sequence continues at coordinate 3,088 of JAGAKZ010000093.1, read as the reverse complement.
GTATACCTTCACTTTCTGATTTGCGTGACAGTGTTATTTCATGTATAGGTCACGGAAATCTTTCGGAAGTGTCAAAGGCATTTGCTTTTAACGAGGTCGGAACAAAGATAGGCTCACTTCCCGAAGGTGTCAGCAGAACTGCGATGCAGGAAGATTTTTATATAAAATTAAAAGAACTGAAACTTGAAAAATACAAGTCAATGTGTACTCAGACCATAGAACTTGATTTGCGTGAAAATATACATGTAAAAACTGAAAAGTATAAGTTTATTGATCTCAGACGTTCGTTTTTCTTTAACAGACTTGGTGTTCTCGGAATAGATTTTGCTAAAAATCAGCATAAAGTTCAGAGCAGGGCTACATGGTCAGAAGTATGGAACTTACAGTGGACTCCCGAAACAGAAATACAAATAGTTGAAGCAGCGATAAACGGTGACAGTGTACGTCTTGCTACAGAGTTTGTATTTAAGCAGAAACTTGAGATGGCATCTTCTATAAAAGAGATCTCAGCAGTAATAAGTCAGGCGTGTCTTTGCGGAATGGAAGATACAGTCAATGCTGCTGTCAGGTCGTTACAGCAGTTTTCAGTTGACGCTGTTTCATTTGGTGAGCTTGCCATGTCACTTGAACAACTTTCAAACAGTGTAAAATACGGTTCAATAAGATACATAGACACAACACATTTTATACCTGTAATGAAACAGATGTTTTACAGAAGCTGTATAGTGCTTGTTTCTTCGTGTCGTTGTAACAATGATGCTGTAAGAGATGTTATTTCAGCTATGAGCATACTTAATGCCGTTGACACTGACAATGATTTTATCGATTCTGAGGAATGGGTAAAGGTGCTTTGTGATGCTGCTTTGCGTGATGATATAAATACAAAGGCATCAGGATATGCGATGTCTATACTTCTCGAAAGAAGTGTATTTTCATCAGAACAGTTATCCACCGAAGTACAGAGAAGACTTTCAAAAGGTATGCCTTCCGATCTTGGAGCGGCATGGTTTGAGGGGCTTTCTATAAGAAATCATTACACGCTCATAACCAGACTCAGTCTTTGGGAAAAGCTCGCAGAATATGTAGATACTCTTGATGATGAAGAATTCAAGAGAGCGCTTGTATTTTTAAGACGTGCATTTTCTTCATACAGTTCTCTTGAAAAAGATCAGATAGCTGAAAATCTCGGAGAAATATGGGGTGTAAATGCTCAGCAGGTAAGTGAGGTAATTAACAGTGCGGTTACTGAAGAACAGCAGGAAATAATTGATTCACTTGATGATTTTGATTTTGGAGATTTGTGATTATGATAGAGCAGAAACTTAACAGATGGCGTCTTATACTTGGTGAGGAAAGTAATAAACGCTTGGATCAGTTCGGAAAAGTAAATCTTTCTAAAGAGCAACTTCTTATGGACAGTGCGCTTGCGGCTATCTATGATGAATCCTCTGACGGAAGCGGTGAAAGCACGACTCTTTCGGCAGGAAGAGGAAGGTCAAACCCGAAAGTATCAAAGTGGCTTGGCGATATACGAAATCTTTTTTCAAAAGATCTTGTTGTTATAATCCAGAACGACGCTATTGAACGCAAAGGATTAAAAGAGCTTTTATTTGAACCTGAGATGCTTGAAAATCTTGAACCTGATATAAATCTTGCTTCGATGATGATGCTTCTTAAAGATAATGTTCCAAAACGTTCCAAAGAGGCAGTAAGGGCATTTATTTCAAAAATAGTTGAAGATATAAACAGGATGCTTGAAAGTGAAATAAGACGCAGTGTCACAGCGGCACTTAACAAAAGAAATCATTCACCGATACCGTCATCATCGGCAATTGATTTTAAGTACACTATAAATAAAAATCTGAAAAACTACAACAGCACACTCGGTACAGTCATACCTGAAAAGATATGGTTTTTTGACCGTGCTATGAAAACTAACAGCAGGACTATAATTGTTGATATTGACAAGAGTGGTTCTATGGGCGAATCCGTAATATATTCATCTGTAATGTCCTGTATACTTGCTTCGATGAATTCACTAAAAACTCATATAGTGACCTTTGACACAAGTGTTGTGGATCTTACTGATATGAGTGATGACCCGACAGATCTTCTATACGGAATAAATCTCGGTGGCGGAACAGACATAGACAAGTCAGTTGCATACTGTCAGCAACTTATCGAAAGCCCGTCAAAGACTATTTTCTTCCTTATCTCCGACCTTTGCGAAGGCGGAAACAGAGCCTCGCTTTTAAGACGTGTCGAAGAAATGAAAGAATCGGGTGTAATGGTAGTTTGTCTTCTCGCCATTTCAGACAGAGGTGCACCATATTATGATACAAACATAGCACAAAAATTTGCCTCACTCGGCATACCGTGCTTCGCCTGCAATCCACAGAAACTTCCACAGCTTCTCGCCGGCGTATTCAGCGGTTCGGTGAATGAGGAGGATTTTAAGTAGGGTATTGGTTGAGTGTTTATCGGTGCTTTTTGAGAAGTGTGTATTTGGTGGTAAAAAAATGATTGATAAATAAGAATTTGAAGGAGGAAAACGCAATGGATAACAGGTTTGAATTTATTGAAAAGAATGGTCTTATGGAAGGAACTCGTATCATTGTTGACAAAGAGACAGGGGTTCAGTATTTATTAGCTCATTGGACCAATATAGGTGGACTCACAGTGTTGGTCGATAAGGATGGAAAGCCTTTGCTTGACCCAAGATATGCCAAGATTGATAAATAAGAATTTGAAGGAGGAAAACACAATGGATAACAGGTTTGAATTTATTGAAAAGAATGGTCTTATGGAAGGAACTCGTATCATTGTTGACAAAGAGACAGGGGTTCAGTATTTATTAGCTCATTGGACCAATATAGGCGGACTCACAGTGTTGGTCGATAAGGATGGAAAGCCTTTGCTTGACCCAAGATATGCTAATTAACAAATATGAATTTGTGGAGATGATAAGATGGTCAATATTACAGATGTAAAACAGATTCTTCAACTCGCGATAGATGCCGAGATTAAAGTCTTTCTTGATGGTGGCTGGGGGGTAGATGCGTTGCTTGGACATCAGTCAAGAGTCCAT
>JAGAKZ010000092.1 GCA_017848115.1 Oscillospiraceae bacterium | reverse complement strand
TTTAATGTCCTTCCTTCTTCAAGATGTAGTTTCACTATATTCTCTCTGAAGTCATCATCATATCTGTTCATTATTTTGATCCTTTCAACTTGATTTCAGGAACTTAGTACGTCCTGTTACCATTCTATTATACCACAACACATTCATAAGATTAATAATTTTAGAATGTATACAACAATTGGATAAAATCAGCAATATCAAATTGAAAGTAGGACGTATTATGAATTCTTTCAAAAATCTTAGAAATTTTTTGAAATCAACACTTATCATATTGTTTTCTTTGCTGTTTATTTATAGTATGTTGTACTTATTAAAAATACCACCAATTGTGAGTATCGATAAGCGGATTTATGTTACATATGATGATAAATTAAGTATAAGAATAGATGATTCAAAAGACTGTGATAAATTAAAATACTTCAAGTGGATAAAAGAATTAGATTTTTACGGAAATCGTGAATGCGATATTCAGTTTTTATCAAGTATGAATAATCTTGAAAAGTTGTTTTGCATGATAACTTTTATATAGGTTAAAAGTGTAGCATGTTTTTGATGAAGTATTGTCGTCTTCAAAGATTGATTAATACTTAAAAAACTTGAATTTAGATATATGTTTACATAGCTTTTGCTGTAAATAGACATTTGTTAATCAGAATATATGATTAATTTATCAAATGGCGTGATATATAATTGATGTGTTATGGTGAACGATATTGTTATTATTACTTTAAGTTTAACTTGTGTTACAGTAATTTTGCAACACTGTTTGTTATAATTATTAAAAGTAATGCTTTTAATATAATTTATACAAGAAAATTACATGGAAATATGGAGGAAAAAAACAATGAAAATGTATAAGGCGATTATTGCGGGTGTTTTGTCTGTATCTATGATGGCAACTACATTTATATGTGCAGAAAGTGTTGATGTCGGTTTTGACAAAGTAAAGTCATTTCTTTTTGGAAACTCTGAAATAAGCGAAGCCGGTCTTGACCTGAATGCAGATGAAAAAGTCGATATAGTTGACATGATCATAGCAAAAGGCGAGTTTCAGGCAAAGGCATCTGTTGAAGTGGCACAACTTAACTATTATGCAGAAGTTGTTGCTAATCTGGCACAATACAATTTAAATGAGTGGGAAACTTATAAAGGCACGATAGATGATTGTGTAATATCGGATGACAGTGATGAAAACAAATTTATTGTGAATGAAGTCAATGAATGTCTGAGTGATTATACCGATGAGAAACTCAGCTGGAGTGTTACTGTAGAAAATTTAAATGTTACAGGTGTAGTGTGCAGTCTGAAAGATTATGATAAAAAATCGGGTGCTTTCCCAAATGAAATTCCACAGAATATGAATATTCCGTATGATGCCCAAAATCTGAAAAACGCAAAAGATTGTTCGTTTAGCTGGAGCAAAAATATGCCGGAATTTATAGACCCGACAAAAGCAGATATGCCTGATTATGTGGAGAAATCAGTTACACAGCTGAATAATAAGGCAAAGGCTGTTTATAATTATGTTCAGGCGATGATAATAGAGTATGAAACAAATGCTGTTGAGTATCCGCAAGGAATCATAAGTTCTGAAGATCAAAGTGATTTTGCTTTGGATATGAAAGACTTTGGTGATGTAGATATTCCAAATTTTAAGTGGACAGCGATGATAGATAAAGGTGTTGTTACCGGTGTTATCTGTACAGATAAGAACGAAAAATCAATCGGTGCATATCCTAATCTTGTTCCGATGAGTATGGAAATACCGTATGAATCTGATTTTGTTAAAAATGCCGGAGATATAGAATTTTCATGGAAGAAAGAATATCCGCAGTACATTTCGGAAGATCCTGAGAAAGCAGATTTACCCGATTATCCGGAAGAATATATTTTCGGGCTTAATGATAAAGCAAAAAAGTTATGTGACAATTTCAGAGAGATTATTCTTGAATATGAAATACAAGGAAAAGAAATAAAAGATGGTCTTATAACATCTGCTGATGATTCTGAGATTGCGGATATGCTTAATGATTATGCTCAATCTCTTGCTTTGCCTGAGTGGGCAATCAAGGTGGAAAACTATGATATAAAAGGTATCATATGCTCTGATTTTACAGATGCTACAGGTGCATATCCAAATAACGTTCCGTATGGATTATTTATCCCATATGATACATCACATATTGATTGTGCTTCGGATAAAAATGCAAAATGGGACGAAGAATACGATAAATATGTAAAAAATATGCCACTTACAACATTTTCGAAGAATACTATAGTCAGCTGTTGCAATTCTGATGCGAAAGAATTGTATAACGATATTTCTTATGTAATAACCGAATATCTTGCAGAAGGTATTGAAATACCGCAGGGAATAGTAACTTATGAAGATGATACTGAATTTGCCAGAAAAGTAAATGACTTTTTTACAGGCTGGTCCGATTTGAAATGGACAGCTGAGATAGACGGAGAATATGTTAAAGGCTGTATAGTATCACGCAATAATCTGCTCGGAGCATACCCGAACATGATTAATAATGTTTTTACCGACACCCATATAAAGAAAGTTCATCTGCCGTATAACAGTGAATATGTTGTTTATGCAGGAGATAAGGAATTTAAGTGGGAAACACTGGTGGAGTAATGTTATCAATATATAATTTCCGGTAGAGATACTGATATCAAAGAAAGCGTTGAGGGTTGTAAGTACAATGTTGTTAGAATGGGAAATGGACGTTAAATGAATAATTTAAAAAAACTCAAAACACTTGGCATTGTAGTCTTAATAGTTTTGATGTATTTATTTATATTTACAGGCATAATAGGAAAGCCTATTTTAATATACATACCATCAAGTACAAATAAAATAGTTCGTTTGTCTGAAATCACCTGTATTGATGTTGATTCAAGTGAAAAAAGTATAAAAAATGCTAAAAAAATATTGGAATACAACGACAAAGTAGAATCTGTTAATGTAGGTGGAGGCTATTTTAAAAATATTGATTTTATACCATATGAAAACAATATAAAAGAATTTACCTTATGCGGATGTAATATTGATGATTGGAATGCCATAAAGTATTGCAAAGATACAGAAACACTTTTGTTGCTAAAGTCAAATTTTACAGATTTTTCATTGCTTGAAACTATGAATCAAATTACAACTATATGGATTGAAACGTCAGAAGAAATAAAATATACTAGTTTTCAGTGTTTTGAATGCCTTGAAGAATTGACTATAGATGCGCCTAATGTTGATATAGGTAAAATTTCAGATGCGTGTACAATTAAAGGCATATGGATACAAAATGCAAACACTATATCAGAATATAAAAAAATAAAGAGTATACTGAAACTAAGAAAAATATTTATTAGCGAATCCTGTATAGATGTTGAGTTCTTGCAGATTTTATGTTCAATGAAATTGGATGATTTAAGGATTTCAAATTGTCGTATAACAAATACAAAAAAGATAGATATTAATAAAGTTTCAGAAAAACTAAAAAAAGAAGGTTATGATGTTGATTATAATAATAACATTATAAATGTAAAAATAGATTGATTTAAATGAATATTTGACAAAAAGGCGTTTGTGTTTTGCCATGAATGCCTTTTAAGTCTAATGTCAAAAGCACCTATTGAATTCTTTCAAAAAACTATAGCGGGGTGAAGAAATGAAACAGAAGTTAATTTTTGTGATTTCTATAGTTTTTTTACTAATATGTTTATTTTTATTTACTGGAATAATTGGAAAACCAGTGTTTGTGTATTTGCCATTAGCAGAAGATAAAATAGTTCTTTTATCTTCTGTTGATAAAATCCATGTTGACTCAAGTAAAGAAAGTATTAAGAGTGCTAGAACTGTTCTAAAATATAATGAAGATATTAAATCTGTAAATGTAAGTAGCGATTATATGGATAACATCCATTTTATACCGCAAGAAAATAATATTAAAGAATTTGTAGTGGATGGCAGAATAAAAAATTGGGAAGCTTCGAAATACTGTGAAAATTTAGAGAAGCTTTTGTTATTAAATTCAAACTTTACAGATTTTTCGCTTCTTGAATCAATGCATAAAGTAAAAATTATTTGTATTGAATCATCAGAAGAAATAAAGTATAGTGATTTTAAATGTTTCGAATGTCTTGAAGAATTGACTATCAATGCACCTAATGTAGATATAAAAAATATTTCAAATGCTTTAACAACAGAGTATGTTTGGATAGAAAATGCTAATAAAATAATAAATTACGAAAACATAAGATATATTTCGGGATTGAAACGTTTGTGCATTATTAAATCCGATATAGATATTGAGTTTTTGGAAATTATATCTACAATAGAATTTGATGATTTATATATTTCAAATTGTCATATATTAAATGCGGAATCTGAAGGGATAATTAAAGTGTTGGAGGAATTTCGAAAAAAAGGTTTTACAATTAATTGTGATAATAATATTGTAAATGTAAAATTAAAATAATTAAGGTGAATATTGTTGGTTGCAAGGCGTTCGGATTATATTGAATGCCTTGTAAATTTAAAAAATATATTTTTTAAGAGATTCGATTGTTTGAAAAATATTCTTTTTTAAATTTTATCTATAAAAACAAATCACAAATAATATGGCTCATTTAAAAGATAGATGCCGTTGTGAAATAGAAATATTTAATCTATATCAGGTATGGAAACAGAGTGAAGATGGTAAATGGGAGCAGGTTAATGAGTAAGTTGAATAATAAAAAAAATATATGTATCTTGATTATTACTTTTATTATTTTTATTAGTCTTACATTTGGATTTTGTAAAGTAGGGAATAAAATTGTTTTTAAATATACTAACAACTTTAAGATAAATGGAGATGAAATAAAAAATACGAATGATTTATATAAATTAAAAAATGTTCGTAAATTATCTCTTCATGATTTTGAAACAGAAAAGTGTAGAGATTTTGAGTATCTTTTGCAGATGAAATATCTTGAAGAATTGGCGGTAACAGTCGATGAAGATTTTACAGCATCATCACCATTATCAGTTATATCTAAATGTGAGAATTTGAAAAAGATTTATTGCGATGGTTATAACCAACATAAGATTGATAATCTACTACATTTTTCTGACATGAATCAATTGGAAAGTATATGGCTGAATTTTGATTACATAGAAAGTTTAGATGGATTACAGTTGATAACATCAAATTTAAAAGATTTTCATTTGCTTGGCAAACACTCGTTATCAAATTTAAATTTTGATTCTTTAGAAAATTTAGAAGAATTATATATATCTGTAGATTTGTTGCAAAAAATAGTTGTTGATATTCCACATTTAAAACGACTTGTAGTTTTAAGTGAATCTATCGATGAACTTATTATATCAAGTAATTGTATGGAATTAGAAACTTTAAATATTAATTTCACAGATATTGATGTGGATATGCTGTTAAATCTTAAGTCGTTGAAAAAAATATATGCATCTAAAGATAGTTTTACAGAAGATGACTTAAGTCGTTTGCAGAATAAAGGAATAATAGTTGAATATAATGAGTGATATAAAAAAGAAAGAGTGCGTTCAGAAGTTGTAAAATTTGAACCATATGTTCTATGCTCAAAAACGACTGATGGAGATTGGAATATTGTATATGGCGAGTAAAAATATGATGCGAAAAGTTTTACTGTTACTATTTGCGTTAGTGATAGCGTTTATAATTTGTTCGTTTAGTATTGTAGGTGGTAAAATAGTATTTAGATATACTGGTAACTTGGAGTTGGATGGTTCTAAAATAGAAAGTACAGATAATCTATATAATTTTAAATATGTAAGAGAATTGAGTCTATATGATTGGAAGATAGATGATTTTGAATATCTTGAAGTCATGAAAAAACTTGAAAAACTAGCTATTATCACCGATATTAATTTGACAACAGATTCCAATTTCAAATCCATATCTAAATGTTCTCAATTAGAAGAGTTTATGTATGGAGGTTTTGTGGGATGTGAAATTGATAATTTGTTGTGTTTTTCTGAAATGAATAAATTGGAAACATTATGGTTGGATGTCGATAAAATAAGAAGTATCGAAGGATGGAACATGCTTTCTGATACATTAAAGTTGTTATATATAAAAGGTGTGACAAATGAAACATATCTAAATCTTAAAGATTTTAAAAATTTAGAAAGTGTAACTATTGATTCCGATTCTTTAAAAGAGATTATAATAAATAACCCTAAACTTACTCGTTTAACATTAAGTATAGATTCGCTTGAGAAAATAAGTGTTTCTGAAGAGTGCATTAAGTTAGAAGTAGTAAATATAAATGATTGTAAAAGAGTCGAAATAGATGTAGATATGTTTTTAAAACTCGAATCTCTAAAAGAAATTGTAATTCCTAAAGATTCATTGAATAAATCTGATATAAACCGCCTCAGTAATAAAGGTATAGAAATCGAAAGTTACGATGGAACAAAAAAGATATTGTATTAATGGTATGATTTTAGAGCAGAGTTTTTTTAGACTTCATAAAATCAACCATAAGGCGTTCGGTTATCTGATTTCCGGACGCCTTTCCCTGATAAAACATAACCTGCACATTATCGGTAAAGCGTTAAATCATAAAAATAATATATAAAGGAGAGAATATTTTGAAATCGAAAAAAATATTAACAATACTTCTTACAGCTGTATTTTTGAGCGGTTGCGGAACGGTTGAAAAAGAACCGGCATCAGAATCCAAATCCAAATCAAGTAGTCAGACCGTAATTGAGGAAACACAAAGCACAACAGAAACACTTACAGATAATATCGGTTTGAATGATTATGAAAATGAATATCTGAAAGTTTTGGGTAATGACGAGTGGGTAAAAGGTTTTTCAGACGAAAAAACAGTTATCTATCATAGCGTTTTTGATGAAAATGCATCACTGTTTTTTGAATCTGATGATACCGGTGAGTATAGCAGTGCATCATCTGCTGCGGGAGATTTGAAAAATGATTACTGTAATTTCAGCAATTTTGAATTGATAACAGGTGAAAATATATCATTTTCTGGATATGATGCGTGGCATTTGCTCTTTTTAAATAACGATAATGGTTATTACTATGAATATTACTTTTTTGATGCCGAAGATGATGTGATTTATAGTGTTTCTTTGATCAGACCGGAAGATTTTTATAACGAAAAGCAGGAAATCGAATCAAAAATGATTAAAAATGTTGAATTTAAGCGTGGTTCGGTGCAAAGCAGTAAAGAAACTGAAGTGTCAGTTGATGAATTTGATTTTTCGATAGATGAAATAATTGAAGCCAACAGAAGTGCATCGGTTCTTGAGCATTTTAACAGTGTTAGGACAGAGTTTGAAATAAACGGGCAAAAGGCTGTCTTATATGCAGATAATGATTTCAGATGTGTTGAATATGATGATTACCTGGAAGGAATGATGGGTGACAGAATGTGTGACTATGAGTCGGGAGAATTTTTGACACAAATCAATCTGGGCAGTCAATCTGTTGAAGTGTATGATGATATATTTTTACTTGGCGGAATGTTCGGATATAATAATATTACAGATGTAAAAGAAGAAAACGGGTACTACATCGTTACTGCATCTATGAATGTCCTTGATAGCCGTGAATTTGTCGAACTTATTGAATGTGATGTATATGATAAATGTACGGTCGTTTCTGAGATAAAGTTAAGAAGTGATACGTTGATTATTGAAGATATGGTGATGAACGTCGTAACTGTTGAGGAAACATTTGAAATATGTCATCTTTCATGTTCATTTAATGCTGAAAAAACTGAAAATATGCAGAAATTATCTGATCATATGAACAGCAGTGAAACACGAGAAATAACATTGATCGTTAATCCTGACGAAGATAATGAATACACCATTTCAATAACAGGGATAAAGGGCGATGAACTGATATTTACAACAAAAGATGACTTTCTAATAGACGTGTATGAAGATAAGGAATGTCAGACGGAATATAACATGAGTACAGATAATGATAAATATTCTGATCTTATAATCTACGGTAAAGAATATTAAGTAAAATAAAAGTTAATACATCAAAAAAATTGCCATGAAAAGATAAACTCATCATGGCAATTTTGTTATGTTCATTTGTTTGTCTTCGCTAATTCCTCATTATAGATTTTATGTGCATAAACACTTGAAGCTACGACCACGACAGTAAGGTACATAAGCATCAGTATAATTATCCCTGCTCCGCCAATAAATGCACAGCTTATCATTGTAACAACGCCCGAAATCATGAGTGCTATGCCTGCAAAACGGTTGCTTTTGTTCCAAGTTGTATCGTTGTACATACTCCACGATATCCTGAGTCCTATAGTGCCGTTGTTTTTTGTTTTGGGGAGAAAATTTCCGCATACTATAAACATCATGCCCATAAGAAAACAAGTGATTTTCATACTGTCAATTTCAAGATATTCAACACCTGACTGAGAAATATTATATGCTCTTACGATTGAAAAAATGTGCAAAGCCGTCTGAAACAACGTAACTACGACAGCTGTTATGCTGACAACTTTAATATTTGAAGAACACTGTGCAGAAATTTTTTCATCTGTGGCATTAAGTGCTTTTTTCTCAAAATTTTTTATAATAACAACCCAAAAGATATTCATAATAAAAATAATAACAGGATAAATCAGAAGTTCATACTTTGACCCGAAACGGTCGATTTCACCGCTCAGATTGTAATGTGCAGGTATTTTGTCGGGCATAAACTGTATCGCAACGGCTGTTATGATCGCCACAAGTGCAGATATTATCCATGGAGTTTTTTTCATTTCTTATCCCCCCGTAACTGTTCGATCCATAAAATCAATTCATCAAAGACAGTCAGATTGATTTCATAGTAAATAAAATTTTTGATTTTGTACTCTAAAACAAGATTTGAGTTTTTGAGAAGCCTGAGATGGTATGAAAGTGCCTGCGGTGTGGTATCCAGTATGGACGCTATTTCACCGGCACTTTTTCTGCCGTCTTTAAGCAGTTCAAGGATATCACGTCTTTGTTTGTCCGAAAGCACCTTAAATATATTTGATTCACTCATTTTAACACCTATTTAAAAATTTCTTTAAATAGATTGTACCACAATTAGTCTGCTGAGTCAATAGTATTTAAAATTTTTTTTAAATAGAAAAAGAAAAATGCCGAAATCGGAAATAATTTTAGAAAATCAATAAAAAATTCCGAAATCGGCATTTTTACTTGACAATATCCCTCTAATATCATATAATATGAAAAGTGTGGAAAACATGTGGTTTGCGTGAATTGTGGATTTCAGGCGTACCCTTACACAATATGGAAAGAAGTGAAATAATATGTCCACAAAAAGAGCTGCACTTATAAATGATTTATCGGGGCTTGGAAAATGTTCGCTCACAGCGGCAATTCCTGTTTTTTCATGTATGGGGATACAGCCTTGTCCTTTGCCGACAGCAGTTCTGAGCAATCAGACGGGTTATGACAGTTATTATATCGATGATTTTACCGATAAAATGTCTTTTTTTACAGAGGAATGGCTTAAAAAAAGGATAACGTTTGATGCAATATCGACAGGTTTTTTTGTAAATTCAAAACAGATAGATATTTCCGAAGAATTTATAAAAAAGTTTAAAAAGGAAGATACATTACTGGTTGTCGACCCTGTTATGGGTGATGGCGGTACAGTGTATAAAACTTTTTCTGACGAGTTATGCAGACGAATATGCCGGTTGGCATTAACAGCAGACGTTATCACGCCAAATCTTACAGAAGCGTGTATTATCCTCGGTGAAAAGCCGGATCTGTCGCTTTCTCTTGAAAATGTTTGTGACATGGCACGCAGACTAAAGGAAAAAGGACCGTCAAAAGTTGTTGTTACAGGTGTTGTTATCGGTGATAAGGTTTATAATGTTGTCTGTGATGATAAAACAGTAGATTACACTGTAAATAATATGGCGTTTGGTAGTTATTCGGGTACAGGAGATCTTTTTGTTTCTGTTATTGCCGCAGGACTTATGAACGGAAAACACAGTCTTAAAGAAATAGCACAGGCAGCCTCAGACCTTATAGAATCTGCGGCAAGAGATGCATATGCAGAGAAAACCGACAGAAATGACGGTGTTCCTTTTGAAAAATATCTTCCGAAGTTATGGGAGGCACTGATATGAAAAAAACTAGAAAACTTGTTATAGCGGCAGTTCTTGCGGCAGTTATTACTATAATGACTGCGTATGTATGTCACGTACCTGTGGGTACAAACGGCGGATATGTTCATTTTGGTGATACTTTTATATACATAGCGGCGTGTATGCTTCCATTTCCTTATGCGGCAGCCGCAGCTGCAATAGGCGCAGGGCTTGCCGACCTTCTTACAGCACCTGTATGGATACTTCCGACAGTTATTATAAAGACACTTATCTGTGTACCGTTTACTTCAAAAAAATCTACATTGTTATGCCCAAGAAATGTTGTAGCGGTATTTGTCAGTGCGGTCATCTCTATATCGGGCTATGCCATAGCAGAAGGAATAATGTTCGGCAACTGGGCGGCATCACTGCTTTCACTCAGCGGTGGTATAGTTCAGTCAGGCGTAAGTGGCATTTTATTTATCATAGCAGCTTCTTTGCTTGATAAAAAAGATATAAAAAATACTTTGAAAATATAGTGTCTGTTCAGGAGCAATGTCATGTAACCTCTCAGTTAGCTTCGCTGACAGCTCTCCTTAAAAGGAGAGCCATAGTTCCCGCTGAATTCTACATATAGGTACAAGATAAGTTATATCCAGGCGCAGTATAAGCCTCTCCTTTTAAGGAGAGGTGCTGAACGAAGTGAAGCGGAGAGGTTATATAATGATAGATACTAAACAGTTATAAAATATAAATTTAAAAACAGAAAGCATTCCTGTAATGAACAAATATGAGGTTTGAAAAAAACAAGACCTTCCGATATAATAGAAGTGTAAGTTGACCGCTTACGACACAACTATTAAACCGGAGGTCTATATATGAATTGTACACAAAATGAGAAGATA
>JAGAKZ010000091.1 GCA_017848115.1 Oscillospiraceae bacterium | reverse complement strand
CCCCGATGGTGCACTTAATCTCAGTTAGTTGGGATTATAACACTTTTTGCGAGTGTGCTGGAATTGGCAGACAGGCACGTTTGAGGGGCGTGTGTTTAGGCGTACGGGTTCAAGTCCCGTCACTCGCATTTATAGGCAAAGATGGCTGAGCTGGTCTAAGGCGCACGACTGGAACTCGTGTAACGGCTAATACCCGTTCGAGGGTTCGAATCCCTCTCTTTGCGTTTGACTCCTGTGTAATAACAGGGGTTTTTTTGTTTACTCATTTATGATTTTCAGGACTTGACCTTCATAAATAGTATCGGTTGACAGGTTGTTAAGAACCTTTATTTCGGGATATCTGGTTCCGTTACCAAGATATTTTTCAGATATTGACCATAGTGATTCATTTTTTCTTACTGTGTGAAGTATATACTGTGTGTCATCGTTTGGTATATATCCATTTTTACCGGCTGATCTTATAAGGTCAGGGTAATCTGTATAACTATAATTTAAATCAACAGCTCCGTTTATTCCGTCAATTTTTCCGTTATGACTGTATTGCCAGATACCATAAGGATAGCTGTAATTTGTTTTTGAAACACCTGTATGAGCGACCCATACAGAGTATCGTTCCAATAATTCTTTTGTAAAGTTTGTTTCGAGAAATGATTTATAACTGTAGATGCCTACCCAGTATCCTGCTGATTCTAGAATATTGCAGAAGGTGACTGTGATATCCTGAATTCGATTTTTAGGAAGAGAGGCTTGAACTTTGTCTTCTATATCAAAATATACAGGATATTCAAATACTTTTCCTGCAAGCACATTAAGACAAGCAGAAGCTTCGAGTCTTGCATCTTCAGGAGAAGTGGCATAGCTGTACCAGTAGGCTCCGGTGTTTATATTGTTCGTTCTGCATCCCTGGTAGTTCTGTTCAAATTTTTCGTCCTTTTGTGATATGTCACGTCCATATCCGGCACGTATAATAGAAAAGTCTATGCCGTTTGCTTTTACATTTCTCCAGTCGATAGTTCCCTGGAATGTGGAAACGTCTATTCCTTGTGTCATAGTGAAAGCCTCCTCTATAGTTCGATGATTTATCTATAGTTATATTATTCGTTAATGTTTATTTTGGTTCGTGTGATAAGTAAAAATATTAAAATTCAAAATGAAAGGAGACGTTTGGTTTTATGCTTGATAAATGGCTTAACAAGCTCGAACGTAAATTCGGAAGGTATTCGATACCGAATCTGATGTATATAATTATATTTGGTATGGCTATAGTATTTGTTATGGATAATATAGTCTGTCCGGCAACAGGACGAGTACCGTTGTCGCCGATGATATATTTTGATAAGGCAGAGATTTTATCGGGTCAGATATGGAGGATCATTACTTTTATTTTTCTTCCTGAAGGAAATAGTGCGTTTTTTCTTATTTTTGAGTTATATTTTTTATGGCTTATGGGTTCGGCACTTGAAAGTCAGTGGGGGACTTTTAAGTTTAATATGTATTATCTTACAGGTATAGTCGCTACTATAATAACCGGAATACTTGTAGGTGGTGCTACAAATGTATATCTGAATCTTACGCTTTTTCTTGCATTTGCTATTTTAAATCCTGATTTTCAGATAATGCTTTTTTTCATTCTGCCGATAAAGGTAAAGTATATTGCGATACTTGACGCAATTATACTTACGTATTCGTTTGTTGTTTCCTCATGGCAGTACAAGTTAATACTTCTTGTTGCAGTTGCAAATCTGGTTTTATTCTTCGGTGAGAATTTATTTATGAGAATAAAACAGATGTACAGAAGATACAAGATAAAGAAAACTAATAACAGAAAATAAATTTTTAAGTATCCTCCTGATAAAAATCGGAGGATATTTTTATTGATGTATTGACAATGTAATGGAAAAGTTATATAATTTAATATATACAAAAAAGATGGTGAAATTATTGCTGTCAAATATGCATAATAACTAGTTTAAGATATGTTTTTGGAAACAGAGGAAATATAAGATAATGAAAATATGGGGGATTATGTTATGAAAAATAAAAATAAGAGCAAAAATATTGTTATTGCATGTGGTGCGGTTATAGCATCTGCTGCGTTGATTCTTGTAGGACTTAATAAATTCGGAAAGAAGAAAAAATATGGTCTTATAGACCTTCATATACATCTTGATGGTTCACTTTCTCTGGATACTGTTTATCAGCTTGCAGATATGCAGAATATTGAACTTCCGGAAGATGATGCTGAAATAATAAATAAAATGGTTGCAGATAAGTACTGTAAAGATTTGAATGATTATCTTGAAAAGTTTGAGTTTCCGCTTACTCTCCTTCAGACAGAGGAGGCTATCAGTACAGCAGTATATAATCTTTGTGAAGAACTTAGAGAACAGGGACTTTTATACGCCGAGATTCGTTTTGCGCCTCAGTTGCATACTAAAAACGGATTATCGCAGTATGAAATAGTGCAGGCAGCTATTGAAGGATTAAACAAATCATCTTTTAATGCCAATCTCATACTTTGTTGTATGCGTGGTGAAGACAACAGAAAAGAAAATGAAGAAACGGTTCGCATAGCTGTGAAATTTCATGGAAATGGTGTATGTGGTCTTGATCTTGCAGGTGCAGAGGCACTTTATCCTAATGATGGTTATGAATATATCTTTCTTGAAGCGATAAAGAATGATCTGCCTTTTACTATCCATGCCGGTGAAGCATTGGGACCTGAAAGTGTATCATCTGCTCTTGATATGGGTGCATATCGTCTTGGACATGGTGTACGTGCATCTGAAAGTGAAGAAGTTATGAAAAGACTTGCAGAATCAGGTGTTGCTCTTGAGTTGTGTCCTACAAGCAATCTTGATACAAATGTATATGATATGCTTCTTGACTATCCGTTGAGAGATTTTATCAGAACAGGGGTAAAAATTACAATAAATACAGATAACACAACGGTTTCAAGAACATCGATAGATGAAGAATTTGAAAGACTGATAAATATATTTGAATTGACAGATGATCAGATTCTGAAGATGCAACTTGATGCAGTAGATGCTTCGTTTGCTGACGAAAAAACTAAAAAACATCTGACTAAAAAAATCACAAAAATGTTCAAATAAAAAAGACCTTGTTTTCAAACGGAACAAAATCCGATGAAAACAAGGTTTTTTTATTCAGATATATTTTTATAGTAAAAAATTGCAAGTTGTGTTCGGTCACGACAGCCTGTTTTTTCTAAAATATCACTAAGATAGTTTCTTACAGTACCTTCGCTAAGATATAACTGTGAGGAAATTTCTTTGTTTGAGAGTCCGTCTGCTACAAGTTTTATAATTGCCTGTTCACGTTCGGTTATATCATATTTTTCATAATCAAAGTCGTTTTTTGGTTTTATTGAACAGTTTATTTTTCCGATTATTTCATCACCAAATACATTCTGACCGTTGTATACGGCTATTATCGATGGAGCGATGCTTTCATAGTTTTGTTTTAAGATATATCCTTTTGCGCCTATTGAAAGGGCTTCTGATATGTATTCATTATCCGAAAATGTGGTGAGGAAAAGTATTTTTGCATTGCTATCGGATTTTAATATTTCTCTGCCGGCCTGTATGCCGTTTAGTGCGCCCATGCGTATATCCATAAGAAGCACATCAGGTTTGTGTTCATTATATAGTAAAATTGCTTCTTCTCCTGAATTTCCGGTAGCGCAGACTGTTATTTCTTCATTGCTTTCAAGTATTATTTGCAGTGATGATGAAACAAGTTTATCATCATCAATTATCAGTACTTTCATTTAAATTCTCCTTTGGTATTGAAATAAATATTTTGTATCCGTTTGTAGTTTCATTATGAAATGTTCCGCCAAGAGAGTGTACACGTTGAGCCATATTTGATATACCGATACCGTTTTCTGATTTATTTACAGATACTGTACCGTTATCTTTTATGACAAGCTGATAAAAGGCGGGGTGTTCACGCAGAGTAACTGTGAATATATCAGCATTGCTGTGACGTATCAGATTTGCAGTAGCTTCTTTGAGAATTGATATTATACAAAGCTTGCTTCTGGTAGACATATCAGTGCATTTATCATATTCCATTTTACATGATATATTTTCGGGAATCGATTTTATAATTTCTTTTATTGAGATATCCAGATCAATGCTTTCATTATGCAGATTGTGTACACTTTCACGCATGCTTGTCATTGCGTTGCCAAGAGTAGTGTTTAGTTCTTTTAGAATTTTTTTTGTGTTTTCATTTTTTTCTATTACCATTAAAGCACCTATTTGCAAGATTGAGCGTGATATCATATGTCCGACATTATCGTGAATATCAGCTGCTATTCTGTTTCTTTCACGTAAGGTAGCGAGATGAATTTCGTATTCCTGATTTTCGAGTATTGATTTGTTTTTATCTGTTAGTAAGATATTTTTTTCAGTTATATCATCACGTATAGATATCAGTCTGTTTTCTGCTTTTTTCAGCTTTTGATTTTTTAGTTCAAGCAGTACTGCAAGAAATGAAAGCACTATCCATATTATTGATTGTCGGAGAGTTAGTGTTTTGTATGCCATAATAAAAGGAAGTATACAAAACAGTACAGATATGCCGTATTTTTTTCCTGTACGGTCGTAAAAATTAAGTGGAAGCATTATTGAAAGAACAGGATAGAAAAAACATGATATGTAGTACATAAGGTTAAAAACAAGAAGAGGAAGAGAATATTTTTCGATTTCATCAAGCAGTGAATTTATAGATGAAACTATGACAGATGCAAGTATTGAAACTATCAGCATCATCTGTATATCAGACTGTGGAAAATATGGTATTATACATAGTAAAAATAAAATTATTTTTTCAGTCATGGCACACCTTCTATTAACAAATGACATTTGTCATATGTATTTTATTACGTTATTCACTTAACGAATTTTAAAATTCATAGTATAATTATATCATAAAATAAATGAAAATGAAATGGAGAGATTTTAATTATGGTTGCAGTAAAAATAGATAAACTTGTAAAAAGATATGGTGAACTCATCGCAGTTGACCATTTGTCATTGTCGATAAAAAAAGGTGAAATATTTGGCCTCTTAGGCCCTAATGGTTCGGGAAAGACGACGACTATAAACTGTTTGCTTTCTTTACTTGCATATACAAAAGGTGATATAGAGATTTTCGGAAAGCCAATGAGCGACAGCAGTTATGATATAAAGAAGGATATTGGTGTTGTGATGCAAAATGTTGCCGTTTTTGATGAACTTACTGTATATGAAAATATAGATTATTTCTGCGGACTCTATATAAAAGACAAGGAAGAAAGAAAAAAGTGTATCGAATATGCGCTTGACTTTACAGGACTTTCTGAATTTAAGAAATATTATCCTAAAAAATTATCCGGCGGTTTATTAAGAAGGCTTAATATTGCGTGTGGAATAGCACATAAACCATCACTGATTATTTTTGATGAGCCTACAGTTGCAGTTGACCCGCAAAGCCGTAATAAAATACTTGAGGGAATAAAGGAACTCAATAAAAACGGAGCAACTATCATTTATACTTCGCATTATATGGAAGAAGTTGAACAGTTGTGTACAAGGATAGCTATTATGGACAAGGGGAAAATCATAGCTACAGGTACAAAAGAAGAAATAAAGAAAATGATTAAAAATACTGAAACGATAACTATAGAGACTATATCATTTCCTAAGGAAGCGCAGGCGGATATAAGACAACTTCCGCATGTATATGCACTTGAATGTGATGATGAGAAAATAGTGATAAGTTTTGAAGGTGGAAATCATAATCTTTTGCGTGTTCTTGAATATATGCAGAAAAATAATTATTCATTTGGACGTGTTTATTCAGAACTTCCTACACTTAACGATGTATTTCTTGAAATTACCGGAAAAACACTGAGAGATTGAGAGGGATAACTTGTATGAAATATGAATTATTAAAAATTCTGAGAAAAAAACAGGATCTGTTCTGGATACTAGCTTTTCCGATAATTCTTAGTACACTTTTTAAAATCGCTTTCGGAAATCTGTATGAAAATACGGAAGTGTTTACTAAGATTCCCATAGCAGTCGTATCAGATGAAAGTATGGATTCTGTAATATTCCAAAATGTAGTTGAAAGCCTTTCACAAGGTGATAATGCAATGTTTGATACTACTTTTACTGACAATGAAAGTGCTGAAAAGATGCTTTTTGAAAATGATATTGATGCGATAATTTATTCGGATATCGATGGAATAAAAATGAGTGTTACCAAAAAAAACGGAGGAAACCAGAGCATAGTAAAATCATTTACAGACAGTTTTATTGCAGGAAAATCTGTTATAGAGAGCGGAAAAACTGATATCAGTGAATTTGTAAAAAATATGAACAGTGAGATCTCATATAACAAAGAAGTGACTGCAAACAGAAAAGAAAATGATCCGTATGTTACTTATTTTTATAATATAATTGCGATGATATGTATTTTTGCGTCTACGCTTGGTCTTGCTGTTATAAATGAAAGTACAGCAGCTTTTTCTGATAAGGGTGCGAGAATTTCCGTATCTCCTGTAAAGCGTTCATCGGTAATTTTAAAAGGACTTATTTCAGCGTTGATAGTGAACTATGCCTGCATGTTAGTTGTACTTATGTATATTCTGTTTGTGCTGAAGGTAAGTTTTGGTGATGATATTCATATGGTGCTGTTTGCTTCATTTATAGGAACAGTTATGGGAACAGGTTTTGGTGTTTTCATAGGAAGTGTTCTTAAAGTAAGCAGAGGAATAAAAGAGGCGTTATGTACAGGAATTTCACTGATCATGTGTTTTATGAGTGGTCTTATGCTCGCTAATATTCCTATGATTATTTATGAGAAATGTCCTGTTCTGAATAAGTTAAATCCTGTAGCAATGCTTTGCGATTGTTTTTATTCTCTTACAGTATTTGAAAGTTATGAAAGATTTTTTGAGAATATTATAAAAATGTCGGTAACAACGTTGATATTTGTTTTACTTAGTCTGATTTTTTCGGCAAGGAGGAATAAACGTGCAGATTTTTAATGTTTTCAGCAAAATAGCGTTGAAAAAATTTTCAGGAACAATAATGTATATTGTAATTTATACGATTGTTGCAGTTATGGTAAGTAATGCTGCACAAAGTGAGAGTGAACTTGATTTTACAGAGAGCAAGCCAAAAATATATATTTGTGACAATGACAATTCCATGATAAGTCGGGGACTTTCGGAATATATGTTTTCAAAGTGTGAGAAGAAAGAAATACCTGATGGTGAAAATGCTGTTTCAGAGAGCCTTTATTTCAGAACAGTTGACTATGTGCTGACTATCCCGGAAGGGTTTGGCGAGAGTTTTGTAAATGGCGGTGAACTGGTTTTAGAAAATATCAAAATACCGGGAAGTAAAAGCGGAAAATTTACAGATATGTATGTTGACAGATATCTTTCACTTCTTAAAACCAATCTGTCTGGTCAGAAAAATGTAGAAAAAGCCGTATCGGATACAATGAAAAATCTTTCTGATACCACAGAAGTAAGCGTTATAAGCAAAGATGATAAAAACACAAATGTAAATATAATGGTTTATCTTTTTCAATTTATTCCGTTTATATTTATAATGGTTACAGTATGCGGACTGGCGCCGGTTGTAATGACATTCAACAGAAGTGAAGTAAAGAACAGAACAAGATGCTCTTCTTTAAAAAATACTTCAAGAAATATACAGCTTACAGCAGGGGTAATAGTTTATGGTTTATTTGTATGGCTGATAATGCTTATAATAGCTATATGTATGTACGGTGATAAAATATTTACAACTACAGGTGTTCTTTTTGTTTTAAACAGTCTTGTGTTTATGATGGTTGCAGTAGGGATTTCTCTTGTTGTAAGTAATTTTGAACTTAAATCAGGTGCTTTAAACGGTATTGCAAATGTAGTAGGTCTTGGCATGAGTTTTATGTGTGGTGTATTTGTACCACAGTATCTTATGTCAGAAGGCATGCTCAATGTGGCAAAATTTCTTCCTGCATACTGGTATGTAAGAGCTTCAAATATGCTCGGCGGTGTATCGGGTGAAGTTTATGATGCAGGAAAATTTGCGATGTACATTGGTATTCAGCTTATGTTTGCAGTCGCTCTGATAGCTATAAATTTTGTTATTTCAAAAAGAAAAAAAGTCTGATTTTTATTTTCGCTTGTATTTTTTGAAAAAATCTACACATAATACATTTACGAGGTGATAAAAATGCAGGTAAACGATACAGTAAAACTTCTTCGTGAATGTGATGCAGGTTCAAAAATGGCTGTATCATCAATTGATGATATTATAGACAAGATAAGCAGTGAACGTTTAAGAGAACGTGTTTCCTATAACAAACAGCAACACAGCAAAATAGGAAATGAGATACACAGCATACTTTCAGCTTATGACATAGAAGATAAAGAACCCACACCTATAGCAAAGGGTATGTCATGGCTGAAAACAAATGTAAAACTTGGTGTAGACAACAGCGACAGTACAGTTGCCGATCTGCTTACAGATGGCTGTAATATGGGTGTAAAATCACTTTCACGTTATCTTAACCAGTACAAAGCAGCTGATACAAATTCAAAACAGATATGCAGAAATTTAATAGACCTTGAACAAAGTCTTGCTGATGATGTAAGAGAATTTTTATAATTAGATGTTTATGTGTAAGATAAAAGTTTGAAATATTTTTAAGATTAACAGCTTATCGTAATAAATTGGTAGGCTGTTATTTTTGTTTCATATAAAAGTTACTATTCACTGGCTAGCCCATGAATAGTAACGAAATGTTTTTTTACTTCATATCAGCAATGAGAACAGGCTGTTATTTTTGTGTTTGCACAGTAATATTCAAAGTTTTTGTTAAAAATAAAATTTTTTCTAACCGTCATATTTAAAAAGAAATTCTGTCAATATAGATGAGAGGGGGTAAAAGTGTGGACGATAAAACTATAATTCAGCATTACTGGGACAGAGATGAATGTGCGATAACAGAAACGGATGAGAAATATGGTTCATACTGTCGTTCTATTGCCAATAATATTTTATCTGACAGAGAAGATACACAGGAATGTGTAAATGATACTTATCTGAAAACATGGAATGCAATTCCGCCACAATGGCCAAGAGTACTGCCCGCGTTTTTAGGAAGGATAGTACGTAATCTTGCCATAAATATGTATGAAAGAAATAATGCTGTAAAACGAGGCGGAGGGCAACCTGTACTTGTACTGCATGAGCTGGAGGAATGTATACCTGACAGGGCGATGGATATTGAATGTGATGAAAACGAACTTGGTGAGATCATTGATTCTTTTCTTGGGTTACTTTCATCTAAGAACAGAAAAATATTTGTTATGAGGTACTGGTATACAGAAAGTGTCAGAAATATTTCAGAATGTATGAAAATGTCGGAGAACAGTGTGTCGGCTGTTTTAAAACGGCTTAGGAAAAAACTTCGCAAATACCTTGCTGAGAAAGGATTTGAATTATGAATAAGGAAAATATTTATAGAGCAATTGGAAATATCAGCGATAAGTATGTAGTGGAAGTCATGAATGATATAAACCGGCTGGATAAATACTCTGAATGTCCGGAGATATCGTTGAATTGTTCTGAAAATGAAGGAGTGATCAAAGTGAGTGTAATCCGAAAGAAAAAAACGATGTTAAGGTTATTTGTTGCTGTAATAACTTTGGTTATTACAGGTGCAGTTCTGACAGCAGTTTTTATGGGACTGAAGAAAGAGGATAAAGAAGATTTTGAAAAGATAGAGAATTATTTTAAGGAAGATACAACTTTCGAAATTTTTGATAATATTGTTGCTGTTGAACAAATAGCAGGAAATGACGAAAACTTGTATTTCAGCGGATATATGTATAAAGGAACCGAAAAGCAGGTCGTGTCTTTGATAGACAAAAGTCAGAATAAAACAGATAACATTGATGTGAGCGGGTATGACGGAATTTTTAGTTCTCTTTCAATTGATGACAAGTATATATGGATGAGATTGGAAGATACGAACAACACTGATTATATACTTCGTGCCAATCGTGATACATTAAAAATTTCAGATTCCATAGAACTTGCTGGAAATGAAGGGGTTTCTCATATAAGAAAACTTGAAGACGGTAATTATATGATAGAAAAATATATTATGGACGATGATGAAGTAACAAGTTTTTATATGAGTATATATGATGAGGAACTTAATGAAATTTCTGATTGTATGTTTTTTGAAAAATCACAACTTGAAAACGGGGTGAGTTTCAAAGGATATACTGTTGACACCGATGGTTGTTACTATACACTTTACAGCGATGAAAATGAAAATGTGAATATGTATAAATATAATAGTGACGGAAGTCTTTTATTTGAAAAAGAGAATGTGACAGCTGATATGGAAGGTGTGTTATATGGTGCGTTTATTGACAGAAATGGTTCTCCGGTTATTTATACTCATTTAGAAGAAGCAGGAAATATTTATAATTTTAATGTGTTTGATGCTGATACAGGTGAGATCTCCCAAAGGTATGAAGCAGAGGTAAAAGGTGAGCAGACATCGTTATGCCTGATGATGGTGGATAGCAGTAAGACTGAAGAATATGATTTTGCATATATATCAGAGGGAATAATTTTCGGATACAGATTTGAAGAAGAAGAAAATATTGTTGTTGCAAATCTTGATAAATATGGAAATGAAAATCTGGAATATAACTCTGTTGCTGTATGCGAAAATTTACTTTTAGCGTCTGGTTGTGATTTAAGCGATATGGAAAGCGGTGTATTTTTATGTGAGTCCGATCTTAATGGCGATATCAGGAATTATTATAAACCAGACGGTGCGATAAGTAAAATTAAAACATCTGAAAACAAAGGTGTATATGTACTTGAGAGTATATATTCTTCTGAGAAAGATGATGTATCAAACTATGTAGTAGAACTTGATAAAAATTTTAATATAGTAAAACGTACTTATACAGGTGAAGGATACAGTGAGAGTTTTTCAGTTGATAAATACGGAAATATAGCACTATATCAGTTTGGTAACGGTATTGCACTTTACACTCCTGACGGTGTGAAAAAAGGAGAAATCAGTGTAGAGCCGGATACTTTACTTTTTGATTCAAATGGTGAATGTTATGTAGTTGTAAATGGTTCAGGTTATGGAACTTCACTTAGTAAGATTGATTTTGAAAAAAATAAGCTGACTGAGATATATAAGCTTGACTACAGAATTAAAAGTATATGCGAAGGCTTCGGAAAATATGATGTGTGTTTTATCTTTGATGATGGTGTGTATGGTTACAGTATAAAAAATAATACTATAAAAGAAATAATAAACTGGGTTGATTCGGATATAGAAGAACGTTGTGAACAAGTTTGTGTATTTGATAATGATACTATAGTTTACAGATATTATGATTATTATGATTATACTAATAGAGAAAATATCAAACTTATAAGAAGAGTAAGTGAGGAAACACTTAAAAGTATTCAGAAACGTCAGGTGATAGAACTTGCCGGAAATTTTGTAAACAGTGATATTCATAATGTCATCACTGAATTTAATAAATCAAATGACTGTTACAGGATACATATAAATGATTTGAGCAAATATTCAGAACATGGAGCAGGTTTCTTTTGTGATTCGGGCGTTTCTTCCTTAGATCAGGAGATAATAAAAGGTAATACACCGGATATGATTATTTTTGCATCTGATTTTGATATGATAAAATATATTAATATGAACGCATTTGAAGAACTTGACATTGTGTTTGAAAATCATGAAGTAAAAAGGGAAGATTATTTTGAAGAAATTTTAGATGCATACAAGTTTAACGGAAAACAGTATGCGATTCCACTTAATTTTTCATTAAATTGTCTTTCAGGAAAACAATCATTGCTTGGAGATAAAAAGGGAATAAGTTTTGATAAGTTTTTCAATCTTAATAACGGTGAAAAAATATTTTATAATTCTTATTATGATGAACTTGTTGCATACCTTATCTATTATAATATATCAGAATATATTGATTTTGAAAAAGGTGTATGTAATTTTGAAAATGAAAATTTTATATCATTGCTGGAGTTTATCAAAAGTTATGGAATGACACTTGAAGATTTTAATAAAAAGATATTTTTAAATGATGATGAAGGCTACAAATATACATTCAGAATAGCTAAAGAACATTGTCTTCTTCAGTTAGAAAAAATATCGAATTTTGACTACTTAAATTATCTTTATGATAACTTTGAATCAGAACCCGGTTTTATCGGATTGCCTTCTGATTCCTCAGATAGTGTGGCAGTTTCTTCTGATTATACTGTATCTGTATTTTCAAAATCGCAGAAAAAGGAGGGGGCAATGGAGTTTATCCGTTATCTTCTTTCAGAGCAGAGCCAACTAAATGGTTGTAAGACATATTCATATCAGGACAGTTTTCCGATAAAAAAATCTGTTTTTGATATGCTTGCAGGCGATATAGAAGGAATGAATGACAAAACAGATAAAATTCTTTCTCTTATATCATCTGTTTCAAAAACAACATTATCAGATTCATCTGTCAGAAAGATAATAAAAGAACAGACAGACATATTCTTTAATGACGGTCAGAGTGCAGAAGAAACAGCAAAGAATATACAAAATAAAGTTACGCTTTACCTTAATGAAATAATGTAAAATAAAAACCTGTATCATATATGCCATACATAATCAAGGCAAACGATACAGGTTTTTTGTAAAGCTTTCTTTAGAAATACATCATGAGTAAAACCGAGTTCCGGTTGCAAATTATAGAAAAATAATGTATAATATAAAAGACAAAAGTAACAATAATCTGAGATACAAAGGCGGTGATAATAGTGGAGAATAGCACAATACGTTATCCTATAGGAGTACAGACGTTTGAAGAGATGATAAACGGAAAATATGTATATGTAGATAAAACAGATCTGGTATATGATCTAGCAAGCAGGCATATATGTTTTCTTTCAAGACCGAGAAGATTTGGAAAATCACTGCTGATAAGTACTCTTGATGCATATTTTTCGGGGAAAAAGGAACTGTTTAAAGGGCTTAAAATAGAAGACCTGGAAAAAGACTGGACAGAATATCCTGTACTTAGAATAGATTTTGCAGATGGTAATTTTTTGGATCCTGATGAACTTCAGAATAAACTAGAAAATATGCTTGAAATATGGGAAAAGAAATATAATATAAATTATATTCCAAAAACTTTAAGTGACCGTTTTAAAAATGTTATAGAAACAGCAGAGCAGAAAGCAAAACATAAAGT
>JAGAKZ010000050.1 GCA_017848115.1 Oscillospiraceae bacterium | reverse complement strand
CTTTTCAATAAATCATATTGAAAAGAGACATTTGATTGTGGTAATACACGAAATGGGAGTCATGGTAATGCACGAAACCGGACAGGAAATATGGTCTTGTGATGGTACTGATATTATTCAGAATTATAAAATAAGTGATGATAGGATATACGTTTTATGTGCAGATGGATATGACATAACGTTTTCTGTATCAGATGGAAAGCCTGTTTGATTATGGATTTAGTAAAAAGGGGTATATTTCTATATCTAAATTTTGAATTCTTTTGTTTCGTCAAATTCAGAGGTTATAACTAAAACAACACCGCAAATCACAAATCTGCGGTATTGTTTTAAATCATATAAGTCACTTACATAATCTATTCAATTTCATTTTTTTCAATACTTTCAGAATAAATGCAACACTTGTACTTTCAAAGTAAATGCAACAAGTATTTATTATCCAAGGTGCGTTTACTTTGAAAATTAATCTTTTCGTTAAAACGTATATTAGACTTGACTTTTTATTTGACGTTTTGATGTAAATGTGCTATAATTATATTAATTATTTGTGATAAGGGAGTGCCAAAAATGAAAGTATTTGACAATATCAATTCTACCGTAAAAGATGATCTTGTAATTTCAATCAAGCGCGGCAGTAAAATATCTATCATTGCTTCTTGCTTTTCAATGTACGCATATCAGGAATTGAAGAAGCAGCTTGAATCAGTAGATGAATTTAGATTTATATATACTTCTCCAACGATATCTATATACTAACAAAAAACTTGAAACAGCTGTTTTTGAGGGGGATTTTTCAGATGATGAGAAAAATTCAGTGAATTCTTTGATAAATGAAATCAATAATCATGTAACAAGTTTCTTTGAAAAGGATTCAACAGAATGAACAAGATTAATATCAACCTACTAAACATTTTCAAAAAGAAAAACACAGATTTCGAACCGGAAAACAGCCGGAACGCCCTCGAACAGGACATCAAAGCATCCTGTGAATGGGTTATCAGAGCACTTAACTCTTCCGGTTACAAAGCTGACTACACGCTTGAAAGTATGAAGGAAGTTGACAGATTCTTCGATGAACAGAATACTCCGGACGGAATTCTTTCAAATAACAGGGGACAAATCTTATTTGCCCTGGCATCATATATCGGAGAAACTGTTATTAAACTGTATGGCGGTAAATGGGTTATCGACGAGAATGATCCTAACAATGAAATAAATATGGCTGTGCAGACAAACAGTGGAACCGTGTTGTGGCCTGCCAAGCGATGCATGAGACGATATACCAACGGTGCTGAAGACAGCATCTATGCCTATGTATATGTTCTAAATAAATAATAATGAAATAGTGTAACGAAGGGAGAACCAATATGAAGTGTCCGTTTTGTGGTAACACTAATATAGCAAGAATAATGTACGGATTACCTGCTTTTAGTGACAATCTTGTGCAGGAGCTTAAAGAAGGTAAAAAAGTACTGGGAGGTTGCTGTATCTCAGGGATTGATCCTGTATATCATTGCAATGAGTGTAATAACAAATTTGGTTCTCCTGCTCATGTTATTGATAGTAATGGAAAACACTTGAATATAATCGGTAACATTTCTTCTATAGAATTTAACATTGGCGGATATTTTTACGGAAATGACTGCGTTTTCTTTGATGTTAATGAGTTTGATATTTTTGTAACTGTAAATCACACTGGTAGACCTTTAGAATCTGATTCTGACGAAGCAGGGCATTTGGAAAGAAGAGTTACTTTCGAGGAATGGGATAAGCTGACAGACAAACTGTTTAATAAACTATTCATTCATGAATGGAATGAAAATTATGATGATCTATCTGTTTGTGACGGAGAACAATGGGAAATAACAATAACACTTACATGCGGTGATACTCTTAAAATCTCAGGCAGTAGTGCTTATCCGGCGCTCTGGAGTGAATTTAAAAGGATTATCAGACCGTATTTTAAAGAAGCTGGATTAAAATTATAGTTAAGCTTAGTGATGCACCTGGATATGAAGTCGGCGAACCTGAAGAATGATATGAATTTAGATAGCCTTTTCTATCAGAATAGATGCAGAAGAAATGAAGTAACAGAAATGGATGAAAAATAATGAATACTCAATTCAACGAAACAGGCTGTATAATTGCTGAAAGTAAAAATTACATCATCAAAGGAACATATGAAGATGCATCACTGATAAGAAAATCCGATGGAAGCCGAATTACCTGTGTTGGTGATTTTTACGGTGATCCTGCAGATGGCATAATTGATAAAAACGAAAAGTTTTGTGTTACTGTCGGCTGCGGAGTTATTGTTTACAAACTCAGAGAACCTTTTGAAGAGTACATGTACGATACTATTACAGATCAATGGTATGAATTCGGACGTGGGCCTGAAAACATAGAGTGGATTGAAGAAGTAAAGCAGATTAGTGATGACGAAGTTAAGCTTGCTTATGAAGACGGAAAAGTCAGAGTGATAAAGATAAAACTATGAGTACAGAATTAATAATAAATTTAACTAACATCAAAACTTCTGCTGAATTACATACACTTTTAATGGAAAAGCTGAATTTTCCGTCATCCTATGGGCGTAACTGGGATGCATTCTGGGATGCAATTACTGGTTTAATAGAAATGCCTGAGTCCATAACTTTTATTGGTTGGAGTGAACTTCTGAATACATTAACTAATGATGCAGAAATTCTTCAAAATCTATTGAGAAAATATTGTGCTTATTATGGTGAAATTACAATTATTTATATGTAGATAACTAAGAAAATCTAATCTTATAAAGGAGTTTGCAGTGGGTATATTTGATATTTTTAAAAGTAAAACAAAAAACGAGAATGAAAAAGATTATGCCAGAGAAATAGCCAACATTATTGGATGTGATTATGCTGAAATATCAGGTGACTATAAAAAGGAACTAATTTTTAATTTATATGTTAGCGAATTGAAAAAAGGACAGGAAGAAGGATATACACCTGTAATAACTGCCGCTGGTTCCACACTGCATGAAATAATAGAGTTAAACTCTGAAGAGTATCCTGCATTTGAGGATTACAGGACAGTAATACTTAATAACTCATTTGATAACGGAATTGATGTCCTGAATGAACGATTCAGAGAATTGGAACAGAATATGGCTGAAGCAGAAGATTACGATATATATGGCGAATATACCGGAAAAATCAATCCCTGCAATTACTTTTTATCCATAGACAAGTCTGATCTGAACAGTGATGAAACCCTTGTATTATTCAGAATTCCTGTAAAGGAACCATGGAAAGTATTCGCGTGGATTCCGTTTGGCGGGTGGAACGAATGCCCTGATCCTGTTGATATGATAGCTGTATGCAAATACTGGTATGAAAAATTCGGAGCATTTCCAGCTATAATAAAAAGTGATATTCTTGAGATGTATGTTCCGGAGCCGGTGAATAACATTGAAACAGCATTTGATGTCGCAAAAGAACAATATGGATTTTGCAATGATGCTGTAGATCAGGGGACAGGAACTATAAAGAGTCTGGCAGAAACGCTTGTTGACTCAAAAATATGGTGTTTCTGGTGGGACTGATTATTCAAAGAAATAAATTAAGGGAGAAATGCATGAAAGCATCAGCGTTATTTAAGAAAAGACCGGAAAAATGGGGTCTGCGCGGAGATCCATATTTCTGGGGTTATTTGGAGAAGATTTTTGAAAAATACGAATGTCCGATGAAACCGGAGGATATTGAAGAGATAATAAAATCAGAATACCTTATTAAATGTGGCGAAGAACTCACGCCTGAATCTATGCCATTTGTAAGCGAATATGCATCAGGTGGTATGAGTTGCGGAAAACTAAGCGGAGAATTCTGGCTTGAAAAAGCCATTCCGTTAATAAAAAAGAGGAACAGCGAGTTGTAATCAAATTCACTCGAAAAACAGAAAGTGATCTTTTCAATAAATCATATTGAAAAGAGACATTTGATTGTGGTAATACACGAAATGGGAGTCATGGTAATGCACGAAACCGGACAGGAAATATGGTCTTGTGATGGTACTGATATTATTCAGAATTATAAAATAAGTG
>JAGAKZ010000090.1 GCA_017848115.1 Oscillospiraceae bacterium | reverse complement strand
TTATCTTCTCATTTTGTGTACAATTCATATATGGACCTCCGGTTTAATAGTTGTGTCGTAAGCGGTCAACTTACACTTCTATTATATCGGAAGGTCTTGTTTTTTTCAAACCTCATATTTGTTCATTACAGGAATGCTTTCATACCAACCTTCTCAAGAACGTCATCAATTTCCAGACCGCCACGATATTTTTTCTTGATCATTTTAAGGTTTTCATAAACCGTCTTATGCTCTACAAGTGCAAAGTTCTGAAAAAGAAACCCTATTTTTTCTCCATAAAGCCACATCTGATTTTTCTTTATTGAAATATCTTTTCCATCTATCAATATTTTGCCACTGTCTACATTCTCAATACCGCCAATCATATTAAGAAGAGTTGTCTTTCCGCATCCGCTGTCGCCTAAAAGAATCAAAAATTCTCCCTGCTCAATTGTCAGATTCATATTTTCAAACAGAGTTTTTTCGCCAAATCTTTTTGCAAGCTCTTTTATTTCTATCATACTTCTCCGCCTTTCAAAATCTTAGGTATATTTGTTTTTTCATATCTTTCTGTGCATAATGTTATCACCAGATAATTCAATAAAGAAACTAATATTGCCGATATAATAGAAATATATGCGTAGTCAAACCCTAATAATTTAATCACAATAAAGCATATTATAGTACTTATTGCAATTATTGCACCTGTAGTTACGCACAAATGTTTCATACGTTCAGCTTTACTGTAACTTAATATTTTTTTCACTGCCAACTCTACAGCATTAAACTTATATTCAAAACTTACTATGAGAATATTTATACTTATCTCCAACAAAATCACCATTATTGCAACAATGATACTAAGATACATCGAACGTTTTATCACCGTCCAGCGATACTTATAATACTCATAAACATTTGTAACTTCAACTTCGCAACCGTCAAACTCTTCGATAAAATCATAAATCTCCTGAGGAGTGGCGTTTACCATCATGTTATAGGTTCGTATATCCGCCACTTCCCTTTTTCTGTCTGTTAATTCTTCTTCACTAAGAAGTGGCCAATCATAATAATCAATAGCAATTATTACTGGCTGTTTCCACCATTCACTTTTATTAATAAAGTTTTCTTCTATTGTAATTATTTTCACCTTATCATTATATTTTATTATTGGTACACTGTCTGTATTTCTCTTATCATTATTAATATCATTATCTATTATATGTCTTTTAATTTGTTCATAACCTTCTTCTGAAATCTCAAACCCTTCCGGAACAATAACACAACCTTTTTCAGGTAATTCAGATACTGATACCCCCGGAATATATTGTTTCATTTCCTCAAGCATTTTGTAATTCATTAAAATTGCTGTCTGACTATTAACTATACTATAATCGTCACACTCACCAAAAGATATGCAAGGATCAGCTATCAGATATCTGTCGTCAAAATATCGTACAAATTGTTCGTGTACATCATATAGCCCCCTATATTTAATTCGTACATACGAATAATTATTATGTTCCTTAAAAAAATCTCTTTGTCTGTAATAACTTATTGCTTCTTTTATAGTAGCAAATTGGAAAGTAAGTAAAACCATTACCACACAACAAGAAAAAACCTTTATAATATAACTTCCGACCATGAGTTCACGTCTGCCGGTTATTTTATTAAAAGCTTCCCTTATTTTTAAAAATAAGATTTTTAAGGTCACTAAAGCATTAATAAATATTATAATTACCATTGCTTTAAATGAAATATCACTTAAAAAAGCTACATTTGTAAACTGCATTAAAATCTTAAATTCTATAATATAAACCAGAATAATTACAGCAGTATCCAAAAACACATTTTTCAGATACATCGAAAAAAAACTTTCCCCCATTGTTGCACGCACCATAAATTCCCGTTGTGATATTGCAATAGAGTAAAAACTGAGAAAACATATTATAACTCCAATTATAACCCATATCGCTATAACAGATGTACGCTTTTCCTCAAGACTGCTGTAATCATCGTTTTTAGGAAAGCTTCCTCCATACTTATCAACAAGTTCACGCTTCATTTCCACCATATCATTATAATCCCCATAAAGGTAATACGTAGGTGGACTTGCGTTTACAATTCTATCGGGTACATCCATGTACTCATAAAAAAATACTTCCGTACTTCCAGAAAGAAAACTGTCGCTTTTTCCTTCACGCAAATAATAATCCGCTATAAGCATATCTTTTGTTTCCTTATCAGAATATACGGAAATGCGAGTATTAAAAGAATTTTCAACAAACTTATCAATAAAAAATACAGACACTTTATGTTCTTTTGCTGTATCATAAATATCTTTAATCATATCATCAGCCTCAACACCGGGTTGAACATAAAATGTCGTTTCATAAAAGTTTGAAACATTATCAGTATAGGACTGATATAGTTCCCCTGTCATCACAAATCCCACCATAATAAATATTATTGTGATAATATACTTTATTTTTTTCATATTAAAATTTACTCCTGCTCAAAAACGAATGGTAGCTCACTCCATTTTTCTTTTGCTAATTTACAAATCTCAACAACACTCTCGATATTTTCATCAAAAATTTGTTTTTCTTCATCTGAAAGTGTTTCTACAAGTTGTATTTTCTCATCAATAATAAACGCATGACTTGTTATCAACTTTTTATTTTCTTCATTTCTCACGCCTATTGAAACGCCAAATTCATATTCACCATTAATTTTCGGCCATATAATAATGCTACAATCTGATTCGTTTTTCATTTCTCCGTCTTTATCTACTTTAACAACAGCAGACACTGAAAGATTCCCTGTAAAACTCAGATACCCCGGTGCTGAAACTCCATATGTATAATCGCCCTCCCTACAGTACCATATCTTTCTTTGGTCATCATACCCTACAGCATCTTTAAACCCCTTATATTTCGGTAAAATCAACACTGCCCAAACTACATTATAGACCAAAAACAAAATCAATATAACTGATAAAACTTTTAAAAACTTTCTCATACTTCATCTTCCTTTTACATTTGTTGTTTTTCTAAAAAAGCATCGATGTATAGCATCGATGCTTTTTTCAACAAATCAACCTATTTTCTTTATTTATGCACCTTTTCCAAGCACAACATCATCTTTTGAAATATACTGCTTAAAGAACGCAAGGTCTGCTATATCAACAGTATCATCACCTGTTACATCAGCGGCTTTGAGGCTGTTTCCTTCAAGCTTCTTGTCACCTATGATATAGAGTGACAAAGCTGTAAGGTCTGTAAGATCAACTATTTTGTCATCATTTATGTCGCCGTATACGATACAGTCCTTGTCATCATTATCATCCCCTGACGGAGGTGTCTCAGGTTCACCGTATGGAATACCGTATACAAGTTTGCCGTTTCTGTAGAGAGGAATATTGAGCGTATCGCTGTATGTATCACTCTTTTCAAGTCCTTCACGGCTGTAGTCGTTTGTAGGATCCCAGTTGCTGTTGTATTCACTGTCCTGAGCAGCAATGATACCGAGCTGAAGTTCTCTTGTTCCGTAGAACTTAAAGTCACCCCAATCCATTTCAACATAATAATTTTCTTCGTCAACCTTTATAGGTTCAGAAACAGTAACATGAGCTGCGCCCTTTGTATCAGATTCAACCTGATCGTAATAAATCTCAATAGTTATATCATCTATCGACTGTCCCTTTGCAAGAAGTTCGCTTATATTGAAGTAATATCTTGCAGTAAATCCGTCAAGATATGCAGGAGGCTGTGTTGCAGCACTTGTAACTTTTACAGTATACTGTGTTCTTTCGAGATTT
>JAGAKZ010000089.1 GCA_017848115.1 Oscillospiraceae bacterium | reverse complement strand
TTCTCCTGTTTGACATTTGCATGAATAAATTGTCCACCAAAAATATTTTGAAGTTTAATTAGGTCTTCGATAGTTTCATTATTATCAGAAATGAGTAATGAACTGTATTCGTTTCCTTCTTCATCTTTCTTAATGATATATCCTAAGATAATCACCAAAAGTAGAACTACATTTTCATAGAAAAATTTGTTCTGAAAATTGTTTGATTTTAATATGTGACGGAATTGATATATCGAGAAAATTGTAATATTTTTTTTTACTTGTTTGCATGACATTTCTATTTATAATATTTTCATTCAAATCCCGGTGACACATAAGAGATTGTGTTTTACCGAAAATCTCAGTGGTTGATATACCGGTATTGCACAAAGCCTTTCGTAATTGTAATAAAGCTATTGTTCCGATTACATCATGAAGTATTTTCCCACGTACTGTTAAATCAGACCATTTTGAAAGTGGGAGTAAATCAAGATATTCCTAGCTCGTCTTAAAAATTTGTTCTATATCTGTCCGACCAAAATATTCAGACAATAAATCTTTAGGAGTAGAATCAATATTGGATAAAAGGACGAACACTCTCTATTTCATTAAAAGAATCTGATACTGAATTGTATTCAACTAACCCTCGTGTAGGCGACAGAAATATAACAGACTTTTTGTCATCAGCTACATAAAGTACTTTTCCAAGTTTTTCTCTAACAATGTGCTTGCAATGATTTTTTTGTTCCTGTTTTTACATATTTTGTGTCAACTATAGCTGCAGAACCACTTATTATTTTTCCGTAATCATCACGAATAAGTTTTTGAATTTTTATAAATGCCATGGTGTACACCTCTCAATTTTAAAGTAGTAAGTAGAACTACATTTATTGTACACCATTTCAATAAAAGAGTCAATAAAGCTCGTATTTTCGATATTTATATTTTTATAATCTTTGTAGTTCTACTTTTTATGTTCATCTTAGGTTTATCTTTTACTTTTATTGCATCAAACATGGTTTTCTCTCCTAATATAATTCCGGTCGTCTATTACAGAAGACAGGTATGCTACCGCGAATATCAGAAAGAATCTGCATATCACAGGCTGCGGTTATGATTTCTTCATTTTCCCCGGCAAGTGCAAGCGTTTTTCCAAAAGGTTCGATAATGGCGGAATTGCCGCCATATACGGTTTTACCGGCTGTACCGCAAGAATTACAGCAAACCACAAACATCTGATTTTCAATCGCTCTGGCAGTGGTAAGCGTGCGCAGATGAAAGATGCGTTCCTTTGGCCACTGAGACACAACAAACAGTATATCAAGTCCCTGCAAAGCAAGATTACGGGTCAGCTCGGGAAAACGCACATCGTAACAAATGATAATACCACACTTCACACCGTCGAGTTCAAAACGACATAGGTGGTCGCCACAAGTATAGTAGTCATCTTCTCCCATAGGCGTAAACAGATGCGTCTTATCGTATTCGGCAATACACGAACCTGCCCTGTCGAAAACAAATGCAGTATTATATACCTTTCCGCCTCGTACATTAGAGACTGAACCAGCAACAATATTTACTTTATACTTTTTTGCCAGTTCTCCAATACGGTTGTTTACTTCATAGCCGTTCCTACAGGATAACTCGGCAAGGTTTTCTTTCGGAAAAAATCCGGTATTCCAAGTCTCAGGCAGGACAATCACATCCGGTTGTGATTTAACAGATTCCCTGATAAGTTTCTCGGTAAGAGAAAAGTTTTCCTTCGGACAGCCGAGTTTCATATTCATTTGAAGGCAAGTGACTTTCATGGTGTTTACTCCTTTGTGAGCAATTTGCAAAGCCTGTTTGCCGCTTCCTTGGTTTCTTCAGGTTTGCCAAATGTTGAAAAACGGAAATAGCCTTTTCCACACTCCCCAAAGCCATCACCCGGAATACCTACAACTTGAATTTCTCGGAGCATATAATCAAAGAACTCCCAACCACTCATTCCGTCAGGGCACTTCATCCAGATATAAGGTGAGTTTTTTCCGCCCGTATACCAAATTCCTGCAGCATCCAGCGCTTCCATAAAGCAGGAAGCGTTTTCTTTATATATGCGGATATTATCTTTAATCTGCTGCTGTCCCTCCGGTGTAAATACCGCCAAGGCACCTTTTTGAAGGATATAGGAAACACCGTTTGTTCTGGTCTCACGGTTGCGGGACCACATTTCATTCAGATTCATTCCCTCGTAAACAAGATTGCGAGGGACAACGGTATAACCGAGGCGCGTTCCTGTAAAACCTGCTGTTTTTGAGAGAGAGCAAATTTCAATGGCGCATCTGTCCGCACCGTCAAGTTCATAAATACTGTGGGGAACATTTTCTTCCTCAATAAAGATTTCATACGCCGCATCAAACAGGATAACAGCACCGATCTCACCTGCAAAATCCACCCAAGCCTGCAACTGATTACGGCTGAAAGCAGCGCCGGTGGGATTATTCGGCGAACAGATATAAAGAATATCCGCTTTCGCTTCTTCACTCGGCTCGGGCAAAAATCCATTTTCTTCACCGGAAGCCAAATGAATAATCTTTCTTCCTGCAAGGATATTAGTATCTACGTATTCGGGATACGCCGGTTCGATTACCATAACAGAATTATCCCGATCAAACAGTTCCAGAATATCGCCGAGGTCATCACAGGCACCACTGGAAACGAAAATCTCGTTAGCTACAATGGTTGTTCCCATTTTCTTATAATAGCCCTCAATAGCACGGCGCAGCTCAGCAGAACCTACCTCTGGCATATATCCGTGAAAACTTACAGCCTTTGCCTGATCGTCAACAGCTTTGTGAAGTGCTTTTATGACTGCATCGCAAAGTGGGAGGGATACATCGCCAACGCCCATTCTTAAAACCTGTTTGTCGGGGTTTGCCTCCAGATATTCATTCGTCTTTCGATAAATCGTA
>JAGAKZ010000088.1 GCA_017848115.1 Oscillospiraceae bacterium | reverse complement strand
TAACTCTTCTGTTCCATTGATTGCTTTTTTGCTT
The DNA here is from genome assembly GCA_017848115.1 of Oscillospiraceae bacterium. GTDB lineage: Bacteria > Bacillota > Clostridia > Oscillospirales > Ruminococcaceae > HUN007. The sequence continues at coordinate 12,297 of JAGAKZ010000088.1, read as the reverse complement.
ATTGTTACTTCTGAATATTCATCGAGCATCTTTACAGTGTTGCTTTCGCTTCCCTGTATCTTGCCCTCAACAAGTTCAAACTCTACCTTGCCTGTTACAGTATATCCGTCCGGTGCTACACTTTCTTCAAGTGTATACTTACCGTCAGGAAGTCCTGTAAGTTTTACAGGTTTGTCGTTACTTGTCCATGTGATTACTTTTCCGTCAACTGTTATTTCGCTGTCAGATGTTACAGAACTCAGATCTGCTGTACCTGTAAGTGTGAGTTTTGCTCCCGGTACTTCTGTTACACCTGTCACATCTGTCTTGCTTATAAGTACTTCTGACGGTTCAGGTTTAAGAACATCTGTCATTATGATAGTATCATCTTTAAATTCTGATACTTTTCCGTTTACTACTGTAAATGTGATTTCTTCTGCGATTTCATATCCAAGCGGTGCTTGGTCTTCTCTGAGTGTGTATTTGCCGTTTGGAAGGCCCGTCAAAACTGTTGGTGTCTTTCCGCTTGTCCATGTAATGCTGTTTTCTGTTACCTTGATTTCACTTTCTGAGGTAACATTTGCAAGTGATTTCTCACCTGTTAGTGTGAGGATTGCTCCCGGAAGTTCTGCTCCGGCTATATCCTGTTTGCTTATTGTTACTTTAGAGTACTCATTGATCATCTTTACAGTGTTGCTTTCGCTACCCTGCACCTTACCATCAACAAGTTCAAACTCTACTTTACCTGTTATAGTATATCCGTCGGGTGCTACACTTTCTTCGAGTGTGTACTTACCATCAGGAAGTCCTACAAATTTTACAGGTTTATCACTACTTGTCCATGTGATTACATTTGAATTAACTGTTATTGCACCGTCAGATGTTACAGAACTCAGGTCAGCTGTACCTGTAAGTGTGAGTTTTGCTCCCGGTACTTCTGTTGCACCTGTCACATCTGTCTTGCTTATGATTACTTCTGACAATTCGGGTGTCAGAGCATCTATCATTATTACAGTATTATCTGCAAATTCTGATACTTTTCCGTTTACCACTGTAAATGTGATTTCTTCTGCGATTTCATATCCAAGTGGTGCCTGATCTTCTCTGAGTGTATATTCGCCATCAGGAACATTTGTAAGAACCTTAGGTGATGTACCTGATACCCAGCTTACCGCCTTAGGATCTCCTTCAACAGTCGGTTCACCTGTACCTGTAAGATCAGCGTTTTCTGTTTTAGCCGGTTTTGTAAGTGTAAGTGTGAGTGTAGCTCCCGGAATTTCCGCACCTGCTACATCAGTTTTACTTATTTTTATTTCTGATGGTCTGTCAAGCATCTGAACAGATGCACCCGATACAACGACACCATTTATTATTTCAAAGTTTACAGTTTCTTCGTTTATCGTGTAGCCATCAGGTGAAGTAATTTCTGTAAGTGTATATTTACCGTCAGGTAAACCTGTTATTACAGCAGGTTCATTTCCCGAAAGGAATGTAACACTGTCAGGTGATGTGCTTACAGCAGAAGCACCGCCTGTTACTGTAACTGTTCCATCTCCAAGATCTGCACCTATTTTTGTTTTGGTTGCTTCTTTAAGCGTTACTACCAGTCTTGCTCCGGCAATTTCCTTTGTACCGCTTATATCTTTTTTGCTTACAGTAATTTTTGAAAGTTCATCTTTCATTTTTACTGCATTGTCAGTAGTTCCTTCTATCTTTCCATTCTTTATTGTAAATTCAATGTTTCCTGTTATTGTGTATTTATCAGGAGCAACGCTTTCTGAAAGAACATATGTTCCGTCAGGAAGTCCCTTGATACTTGTAGGAACTGACTGAGATGTAAATATTATTGAATTTTCGTCTGAAGTAAGAGTAGGATTTGAAGATTCTATAGCAGGAAGTTTTCCGCCACCGGACAATGTTAATTTAAGTACAGCACCTTTGACTTCGTCAGCACCACTCATATCTGTTTTGCTTATATATATCTGTGATGCTTCAGGTGTCTTTCTGTCTGTAACTTCTATAACATTTCCGTTAAATCCTTCAGCTATACCGTTTACTACTTTGAAATCTACATTATCAAAAAGTTCATATCCTGCAGGTGCAGTTACTTCTGAAAGAGTATAATTTCCGTCAGGAAGTCCTGTAAATACTACAGGTTTATCTGTAGAATGCCATCTTATTACATATTTTTCATTTGGTGTGTCTTTGACAACAATTTCTGTATCTGCTGTAACACCTACCATAGATGTTCCGTCAGTATTTGTTATTGCCATATCAGCACCCGGTAAAGGATTTCCGTTTTCATCTTTTTTAAAAATCTGCAACTGCATTACTTTGTTTACTACAGTTACAGTATTTGTATCGGAATCCACTTTGTTCTGGTCAGCTTCTGCTACAGTTGAAGTTTCATAATAAACAGAACCGCCGATTATTTTAAATGAAATTTTTTCAGCAAGCATATATCCTGCCGGTACGTCAATTTCTTCAAGAGTATAATCTCCGTCCGGAAGGTCGGTAAATACGACAGGAGTATCCGTAGTTGTCCATGTCAATGTATTTGCCATACTATTATAATGCTTAATCTGCTCAGTAACAAAAGATGAAAGTTCATTTCCGCTTGTTGATGAAAGAACAAGTACAGCACCCGGCAATTCTTTTCCGGAAATATCTGTCTTTGAAAATTTTACATCTTTTGGAGTTCTGATTTCATCTGTTATAGTTATTGTTTTATTTATAACGCCATCAACTTTGGCATCAACAATAGTGAATTTTACCGGTTTTGCTAACTCATATCCTTTAGGAGCCGATACTTCAGTTATAGTATATTCTCCATCAGGAAGATGTGTAAACTGAGCCGGGAAAAATTCTGTTGTCCATGTCAGAGTATTTCCTTCTACTACTACATCTTTAGCATAGAACGACTTCACGCCTGCTTCTGAAAGATCAACCGATGATGTGATTTTCATTACTGCGCCTGAAAGTCCTGCTCCATTATCTCCGCCTATTTTTGATATCGATATCTTAGATACCGGTTTACTATCTTCGATTACAGATTCAGGTGGATTAAATGTTATACTTCCTGCCTGTATACCAAATTTTTCAGCAGATTTTGCTATAACAGAACCTGAAACGTGTCCGCCTTCTTCACCGCTTACATTTGCATTTACAGCAAGAAGACTACCCTGAATAGAACCGTTATAATGAACGCTCTGAGCCTGCGGAATATTATAGAGAATATTACCACAAAGCTGTGCGTTTGGTTCTGTACTGGTATCCTGATGTACCAATACCGGACCCTGATGTACCTCATCAAAGAAACTTATACTTGTTGCCGGCATTTCTATTTCGGTACCTTCTATATTCATTACTACGTATGACTTGTATGCATCGCCCGGAACATATATTGATATCGGACTTTTATACTCATGTATTAAATTCCATTGTTCCTCTGTGATATTAAATATATTAAGGCCTTCATTATTTCCTCTTAGTACCACATTACCCCAAGCTCCAAATTCTACAGTTCCTGTCACTTCTTTTTCTGCAAGTGATGAACTTAATGAATCAAGTTTGGTGAACTCAGCATCAAAATCAATTATGTCATCTGATATATATGTGTTTTCTTTGACTAACGTCGTTTCAGGTGTTATATCTGTGTCTGATGTGATCACAAATTTTCTGTTTTTCTCCGGTGTGCCTATATCAAGGCGATCCAGAGTTCCGCCACCCAAAATCACTGTCGCTCCGTTACCGGTATATTTATTACCGACAGTATATGTGGAAGTTCCGCCTCTTTCATTGACGATTCCTCCGCCTGCCGCGAGTCTTCCTTCGATATCTGCCGAAGCCTCAGGTATCACAAACTTTTCTTTTACGAAAATCGTAAAGTTTCCGGCTATACCCAAGAATAAATCATCCGGATTTTCAACATCAAGTAATTCCTTGTTCTTTTCTGCATTTCCGGTAACATCTTCTATTCCGTCTATATTACTTGCAAATTCAGCAAGAACAGGCAGACAATCCCCGAGTGCAGAAACAACTATAAACATAGCTGTAAAAAAACTTACAAATCTTTTTTTGCGTATGGATTTACCAATGTTTAAAGTTTTTTCCTTCATATAATTCCCTCCATCCTATAATTTTTTAATATTATTAGGCAACATCATAATATCATACATATATTTTAGCATATTTTTTGCTTTTTTTCAACGGTTCGCCCAAAAAATATGTAAGAATTTCTTACGTAATTTTGATTAATTATGCACAAAAATATAAAGCTTAATTATCTGATATGTAGAAAATTAAAGCCGATAATCTGAGCTAAATTTGATGTTATTTTTTCGTCTATATTCTCTCGGAGTCATTCCAACAATTTTTCTAAACTGTCTGTTAAAATTTGAAATATTACGAAATCCGCACATAAATGCTGTATCACCAGCTGATATATCACTGTCTCTTAGAATTTCACATGCTTTTCTTACCCTGAGCTGTGAAAGATATTCAATAGCTCCCATTCCAGCAGAATCTCTGAATTTTTGCATAAAATAACTCTTACTCATACACACTTCACAAGCAAGGTCTGAAATAGTAATATTTTCATCATAATTTTTATTCATGTATTCTATTATTGTTTTTAAAAATTCATTTTTTCCTTCTGCACACTCTTTTTTATCTATATCATGATTTTCAAGCAAAATCCAGAAAAACTTCATAAGTTCGCTTTTCAAAAGAATATCAAGAGATGAAGTATTACCTTTTGCGCATGAAAATATATTTTCAACAGTAGTTTTCAATTCTTCATAGTATACATGTTTTCTCGTTATAAGCGGTTTTACATAAGCCATTCCTTCAGAAAACGGCTTTACATATTCATTTGAACTACGGTCGTTTACAGATGCTCCTATCATATCAGGACTAAAAACTATTGTATCATAAAACTGTTCAGAATTATTATGAGGATAAACCGAATGAACCATATCCGACATAACAAGAACAATATCACCCTCTGATGTTATAAACTTATCATCACCACACACAAACTCTGCCGTACCGGAAATCACATAATTTATTTCTATCTCTTTATGCCAGTGTAAAGGAACGTTCGGAAAATAATCAGGTATCCTGCATTTATAATAACTAAAAGGCTTTTTTCCGGAACTGTGCTGTATTTTCTCCTGTAGACTTAATTTTTCCATAATTCCTCCTAAAAATATTATAGTATCATAAAATCATATTATTTCATTTGAAATGCTGACTTTTATGTAGTATTATATCATATAGAAACCAATATTTCAATAATCTTAAGAAAGAGAGGATATACTATGAAAAATAACAATCGACCAACATGGCTTTCAGATGCAATTTTCTATGAAATTTATCCCCAGTCATTCTGTGACAGCAACAGTGATGGTATCGGTGATATAAACGGAATTATAACTAAACTTGATTATATCAAAGAACTTGGTTGCAATGCAATATGGCTGAACCCTTGCTATGTATCACCTTTCGGCGATGCAGGTTATGATATTTCAGATTATTATACAGTTGCTCCGAGATATGGTTCAAATGAAGATATTAAACAACTTTTTTCAGAAGTACACAAAAGAGAAATGCATATTCTTTTAGATTTAGTTCCCGGACACACGTCGGTTGAACACCCATGGTTCAAAGAATCTCTTAAAGCAGAAAGAAATAAATTCAGTGACCGTTATATATGGACAGACAGCATCTGGGAAGAGCCGGATAACATGGGAACTATAAGGGGAATCTCAGACAGAGACGGTTCTTGCGTAGTAAACTTTTTCTCACATCAGCCCGCATTAAACTACGGCTTTTATGACCCCGATCCGAAAAAGAAGTGGCAGATGTCAACTGAAAGCGAAGCAGCCTTGTCTACACTTGAAGAAATAAAAAATATTATGCGTTTCTGGCTCCGAATGGGTTGTGACGGTTTTCGTGTCGATATGGCAGGAGTTCTTGTAAAAAACGACAAGGATAAAAAAGGAACTATCGCTCTATGGCAAAAAATCCGCAAATTTCTTGATGAAGAATTTCCTGATTCTGCAATAATTTCCGAATGGGGAGAACCTGATAAATCATTACAAAGTGGTTTTCATATGGATTTTCTTCTGCATTTTGGTTCTTCTCATTACAACGATCTTTTCAGATGCGAAGAACCTTTCTTTGCCCCTGAAGGAAAAGGCGACATAAGTGAATTTGTAAAAAAGTATATGATAAACTATGAAAAATCAAAACATAACGGACTTATATGTATTCCATCAGGAAATCATGATATGGACAGACTTGCAAGAAGTATACATGGAGATAATCTAAAAATTGCATTTGCTTTTCTTTTATCTGTTCCCGGTGCACCGTTTATATACTATGGCGATGAAATCGGTATGAGATATATAGAAAACCTGCAATCTGTCGAAGGCGGATATAACAGAACCGGTTCTCGTTCACCTATGCAGTGGGACAAATCACTCAATGCAGGATTCAGTTTGGCATCTCCCGAAAAATTATATATAAAACAAGACGAAAGTGAAGACAGACCTGATGTTCAATCACAAATTGCTGATAAAAATTCACTCTACAACGAAGTCAGAAAACTTATTTCCATCCGCCGTTCACACCCTGCCTTACATAATTATTCAGAAATTGAATTTGTATATGCTAAGAAGAATGCCTATCCTCTTGCTTATATAAGAAATTCATCAAATGAAAAAATACTCATTATCATCAATCCTGCAAAGAAAGAAATTTCGTTTTCCTGCAAATACACACCAAAAGAAAAAGTTTATTCTTTTGGCAGTGATTTAAAATATGCCGATGGAAAAATTATAGTTCCACCTTGTTCCGCAGGATTTTATATAACATGATTTACATAACTATATCAGTCACTGTTTTAAGCATAAAGACCCAATTTAAAAATAAAAGGTTACACAGAATATCTCTGTGTAACCTTTATACATCGCTTTAAACCGCCATTCTTAATAATAACAGCTTTATTTTTATTGATTTTTATTATTGTTAAAAGTATTTTTTATCTCGTTTACTATATCGTCTTTCATTGCTTTGATGTCAGTGTAAATGTCATTACGTATATTTTTGTTTACTTCTCTCTGAACATCTCTTTTTAATTGTTTTGCAAAATCATTAAACGCAGTAAACGGATCTTTTACAGTTCTGTTTCCATCACTGCCCTGATCTGTAGTACTACTGCCGGACTGATTTTTATTTGAAGTATCAAACTTTCCAAAAAAGTCCCTGAATGAATTTGAAATATTTTCAAAAGCATTCTTTACATCATTGTTATCAGCCTCTTCTTCCGGTTCACTCTCTTCACGAACAGTCTCAAAACTGTAATCATCAGGAAGCTCAGAATAATACTTGAGTTCCTTACCCGGAATTATAGTACATATGGCCGACTTGACTGAAAATCTAAGCTGTGTATATTCATTTTCCTCAGTTGTAAAAGGAATCTTGTAAAGTCGCCAACCATCGGTTGCTTTTATTGGTCTGATGTTGTTGTTACTGAGCATATATACTCGCTTGTTTTCAAAGTCACTGTTATATATTATCTGTAACTGACACACTGCATCATATTTTATGTTTTTATCCAGTTTAAGCCAGAAGTAAAACATATACTGTGTGTTTTTGTTTAATATAAGCTGTTTTGTACCTATTTCGGTAACCGACTGCGTTTTATCTCCTATACAGTATGATTCTGAAAGATTGTTTTCAAAATCCGTAACAAATGTACGTTCTCCCTTTGAAGTAGCCAGATCTGAACAAATCGACCACTCTCTTGCATTAAAGTAAATGTTGTTTTCCTCATTCAAAACAGAAACGCTGTCGTCTTTATTTAAGTTAATATCGCTCATTTTATTTACCTCCGTTGAATCCGGCTGAGAGTCTTCACTTGTAAGAGAAAAATCATCACTAAGAAGCTTTATTTCTCTGTCACTTATAAACTCCGCCCTGCCATTCTTAACTAATCCTTTTGCTCTTTTAAGATAGGTAAAACCTAATCTTTCGCCTGTTCTGTCTGTCACAATAATGTTTTTTTCCATGGGTTTCTTCCCCCTTGCAACTTTATATATTATATATATTTGTACCTTCGTTTTTTATTATGGGTATCTCCCCCTGATACATACTTTTATTTTAGCACTATACAATCGAAATGTCAACTATATAACAAATATTTTTTACATATATATTTCACTATAATTTCTAAATTTTATTTTATCTGCCAATACTCAAAAACCACTTGTTATTTTCATTAAATTATGATATGATTATATTAATACTGCCCGAAATATTCGAATGCAGACAAAATCTATCAACTGAAAGGATCTTTAATAATATGAAACTTGGTATGGTCGGACTTCCTAACGTAGGAAAGAGTACATTATTCAACGCCCTTACAAACGCAGGTGCAGAATCTGCAAACTATCCGTTCTGCACTATAGATAAAAACATAGGCATCGTTTCCGTTCCGGACGAACGTCTTGACGCTCTTGCTAAGATGTACAATCCGGAAAAATTTACACCTGCTACTCTTGAATTTGTTGATATCGCAGGTCTTGTAAAAGGTGCTTCAAAAGGTGAAGGTCTCGGAAACAAATTCCTTGCAGATATACGTGAAGTTGACGCAATAGTACATGTTGTAAGATGTTTTGAAAGCATGGATATTATTCATGTTGACGGTGAAATAAATCCTGCACGTGATATAGAAACAATAAGCCTTGAACTTATCTTCTCCGATATCGAAATGGTTGACAGAAGAATAGACAAAGCAAAGAAAATGGTAAAAGGCGATAAAAAGTATCAGGCTGAAATCGACTTTTTCTCTGCTCTTAAAGAACACCTTGAAGCAGGAAAGCCGGCACGTTCCTACCCTGCAACAGATGATGAACTCGAAATGCTCAAAACTTCTCCGCTCCTCTCTGCAAAGCCTGTAATCTATGCTGCAAATCTCAGTGAAGACGATTTTGTAAACAATATAGAAACAAACGAGCACTATAAGACAGTATGCAAGATAGCTGCTGACGAAAACTCTGCTATATTCCCTATCTGCGCGCAGATAGAAGCCGAAATATCAGACATGGACGCTGAAGACAAAGCAATGTTTTTAAGTGATCTCGGTCTTAAAGAATCAGGTCTTAACAGAATCATCAAGGAAGGTTATTCACTTCTCGGTCTTATTTCATATCTTACAGCAGGAACTCCCGAAGTACGTGCATGGACTATCACAAAAGGCACAAAAGCTCCGCAGGCTGCCGGAAAAATACATACTGACTTCGAAAAAGGCTTTATCAGAGCAGAAGTTATCTCATTTGACGATCTCATGGCAAGCGGTACTATGGCCGCTGCAAAGGAAAAGGGTCTTGTAAGACTTGAAGGAAAAGAATATGTAATGAACGACGGAGATATCGTTCTTTTCAGATTTAACGTATAAAAATATGTATCTCAGGCGTATCCAATTCTGCACACACTGTGTTCACATTTGAGTTGGTCGCATTATCGTTGACATTTATAAATGCTATGGTATACACCTCTTAGTTTTAAAGCAGTAAGCAGAACTACATTTATTGTACACCATTTTCAATAAAGCTCGTATTTTCGACATTTATATTTTTATAATCTTTGTAGTTCTACTTTTTATGTTCATCTTAGATTTAGCAAACAAAAAATCCTCACTTTTTAACGGTGAGGATTTTTTAGCTATATTTTTTAAAATTGAAAAATGTTTATAAATTTATCAAAAATTTTATTTACCAAGAACAACATTATCCTTAGAAACGAACTGTTTATAGTGTGCAAGATCGGCAATATTGATACTTCCGTCCGCATTTACATCGGCAACACTCAATTGAACTTCATCAAATTTCATATCACTGAGAAGATAAAGTGAAAGACATGTAAGGTCGGTAAGATCAGTTACTCCGTCCGCATTAAAGTCACCACACTTACGTTCTTCTGACGGTTGTTGTGTGGTCGTAGCAGAAGTTGTTGTTTCTTCAGGTTTCTGTGTTGTTGTAACTGAAGTCGTTGTTTCTTCAGGCTTCCGTGTTGTTGTAGCCGAAGTTGTTGTTTCTTCGGGTTTCTGTGTAGTTGTAACAGTTGTTGTTTCTGCCGGATTCTTTGCGCCTTCAAAAAGAAGTGTTACTTTATTGTTTTTAAATGAAAGTTCAGAAGTATGTCCGGAATTTTCATCATTCGGATCATCAAGCAATGTCCACCAGAACCACATACCTATGCTGTCTGTCATATTAGCTATTTCTTCTTCCTTGAACATTACTTCAACTGTATCATATACACTGTTAAAACCAAACTGTGCGCAGTTATCCCAGTCGCCTGTAAGATTTATTCCGCCACCGCCCTGGCTGTCCCAGTCAGTTGAACAGCTGATATTGAATCTTACACCTATAGGTTTCTTTTCAAAACCACTTACATCTATCCAGCCATCTGCTGCAATATCAACAGTTTTTTCATCATATGTTGTTACTTCAACTTCTCTGTAGTCTATTTCATTGTTTTCAATTTTCTTTGAAAGTCCGAAATATACATCTTCTATGTCCTGAGAATTGAAATCAAGAGTTTTTCTGTTAAAATACTGCATATCTCCGCTGTTTCCGCTATCCCACAAAACAGGGCATATGCCATATTCGAGTGCTGTCAAAGCAGTTGCACTGAGGAACTTTTCTATAGACTCGGGATCTTTCTGATTCTTTTCTTCTGTAAGAACACCATACTCACCGATTATAACAGGAACACCCTTGTTTACAAAGTTAAGATAAACCTTCTGCATATTAGCTTCAAGTTCTGCATAATCATCCGCTGTTCCCCATGTGGTTCTTGGTGTACACCATGATACATTTGCTTCTGCTACGCAGAAAGGAGACGGAGTATAGTAGTGAAGTGATAAAATAAGCTTGTTTTCAGGGTCACTTGGCATCTGATATCTTGAATCACTTGTCTGTGCGATATCTGTATTGTATCCTGCAATAAGAAGATGTCTCTTGGCATTGTTTGCTCCTGAAGCACGTACAGTGTCAACAAATGACTGATTGAGTTTGTTAAGAAGTTCATAAGCTTCACTCTTTGAAACAGATGTAAATTCAACTTCGTTCATTGACTCAAATACAAGTAAATCAGAATAATTTTTAAACTCTGCACAAATCTGGTTCCATATATCAACAAATTTCTTTTCGGTAGTCGCATAATCCTTCTGTGCGTTTCTTATCCATGATGTAGTATCACCGCCACCATCATGATGAAGATTTATTATTACATAAAGATCTTCTTCGATGCACCAGTCAACTACTTCTTTAACTCTTTTAAGCCAGTCAGCATTTATTTTATTATCTGAGTCAACGTTATTAGCCCAGGTAACAGGTATTCTTACTGTCTTGAACCCCTGTTTTTTGATTTGCTTTATCATAGCCTGCTCTGTAACAGGATTTCCCCATGCAGTTTCATAATTTGATGTGGCTCCGGGTGTTATCCAGTCACCTATGCAGTCAAATGTATTTCCGAGATTCCAGCCAAGACCCATATCCTTTACGAGTTCAGCCGAGCTGATATCTCTCATTTCTTCTGCTGCGGCATTTACAACAACAGGTATGTTTTCATTAACATGATAGTATGCTAATGAACCGATGCCCATAATAACTGCGGTCATTCCTGCAACGATTGACAAACCTTTTTTCTTGAACATTTCACACACAATCCTTTCAAATTTTCAAACAATATTTTGGATATCAACAAGTTAATCGTTTACATGCTTATTATAACACTTTTGTTAATCGTTTTCAAGACTTTTTCTATATACATTTCTCACAATTTTTTTCAAGTTTTTTTAACACAAAAACACAATCAAAAATCCTGTCGAAAAATTCCGACAGGATTTCTGATTGTATGTCAAATGTGTATATAGAAAGTTTCAAAAATGATTGCAAGAAATCAATAAGTTATATATATTATTTCTTTTTATATGTCACCCACTGATATCTTGCTGTGAGAGGAGTCTTTCCGTTATATGCTTTTAACCATTCGTCAACGCCTGTTCCGGGCCATGTGTTCATCATGATCTTTCCCGGTGTTGAAGGAATATTGTCATAAGCTGTATATACCGGTTTGCCGTCTACATACCATGTGATGTGATCCGGCTGCCAGTCAAATCCATATGTATGATAACCCTCAGAAGCATCAAATCCGAGATCATACATATATTCGTGATTTCCTACTCCGTTTGTATAGTAGTTGAGCTGTACCTTTGTGGTATCCTTACCAAGAATTTCGATATCTATT
>JAGAKZ010000087.1 GCA_017848115.1 Oscillospiraceae bacterium | reverse complement strand
TATCTGTAGAAATAATGTTTTCTTTTAATAATTTTTCTGTTATCTGTTCAGATATCTTTACAAACATTAAAACCTTCGGAGTTTTAATGCGTTGTCAGGAAGTTTTTCCTGATGAATAATTGCAAGACAAGTTGAATTTACTGTAAGACTTGTTACCACTATAGCGATTGTGGCAATAACATGAAGATTTTTTTAAAACAGACTTTTAAACAACCCCATCTTAACCCCTCCTTCTTCTGATATCTTTCATCACCTTCATTATACCACAAATATTTCGTTTGTGCTATGACATGTAAAAATCCATTAAGTTAATGTAATAATCTATGATTTTTTCTCAAAAATTGTAAAAATCAGATGCAGGTATCAGTGCGTTATTGTTAATTATATACATATATTGGCTTTAGGGGTTGAATTTCAAAGTGAAATATGGTAAAATATAAGTAACAAGAGATTATGAGAAGGACGTGTTATTAAAATGGAGATTATAGCAAAACCAAAACTTGATTTAGTTTTTAAGAAGATATTCACCGATACGGAAAATACAGATTTACTTGTGGATTTTATATCATCTGTTACGGGAATTTCCAAAGAGGATATGCTCAATATAATAATCGTTGATAACGAGATTATCCCCGATGCCGTGAATAAAAAATTCAGTCGTCTTGATCTTCTTTTACAAACCCCGAATGAACAGATAAATATCGAAATACAAGTCAATAACTACGGAAATTTCAAAGAGAGAGCACTGTATTATTGGTCAAAAATCTTTACAATGAAACTGAATAAAAACGATGACTATTCGAAGTTGCAAAAGACAATTTCAATAAACATTATCGACTTTAATCTTTTCGAAAACGACAAGCCACATTCAAGTTTCATGGTTATGGAAAAAGAACGTCACGAAATATTGAGCGACAAATTCAGAATAGATTTTCTCGAACTAAAAAAAGCAAATAAAAGTGAAAATAAAAATCTTAAAGAATGGTTGGATTTTCTAAGTGTCACTACGGAGGAGGGACTCGATATGATAGAAAAAACCACAACAAATCCGGATATCATTTGTAAAGCAGTAGCTGTTGTCAGAAAGATGTCGGCAGACGAACAGTTTCTTTTTACCGTTCAGAAAAGAGAAGAAACTATGTTAAATGAAAAATGGGCTATTAATGATGCAAAAAATGAAGGAAGAGCTGAAGGACTAAAAGAGGGTGAGAAAAAGGGGAAGATTGAGGGAAGAATTGAAGGAAAAATTGAAGGCAAGATTGAAGGAAAAATTGAAAGCGTAAACAACCTTCTGAAAAATAACTTCTCTTTATCAGATGCATTAAAGTTTATCGGCATCGACGAAGAAACATATCGCAAATATTCCTTGTCATAATAAAATATATACCAAGCGACAACCGCACCGGTTTTTGATATGGTGCGGTTGTCATTTTCATATTACATTAAGGAGTAGTCTTATTTATTAATCATACACTCAACTTAAAACAGGTGGACTTGTAACTGTAACTTTGAAAATTACAAGATTGTCGATATTTAGTTTGAATTTATACAAAAATTCCTTGATATGTAAATATGTTATTTTCAGATACGCTTTTTTGAAAATATAAGTGTAAAGAAATTAAGTATAAGAAGTCCTGAAAGTATCAATATACTACTGAGCTTCAAAGTGTGTGCAATATTCTGCATATCGCTGAAATACGATAATGTACATTTAAAAGTTAGTGCATAGGAAATGCCAAGCCATGCTGTACTCTGTAGCAGTAATGCTGTACGTTGTTTTTTACAGATTGCATGAACAATAAGTGATAATACATTGAGTAATATAACGATACTGCAACTTGCTTTTAAAAATTCACTTGTAAAACGATTGACATCTGTAAAAGTGAGAGTTATCAATATTATGGTGAATATAACCGAGATGATGGAAAATACAGCTGAAATGATACTTGTTCTGAAACTTAGCTTTTCAGTTTTTGAAAAACTCCTTTCAAAGCAAATGGCAAGTATAGGGGTGGAGATGAACGTGAGTATATGCACTGAACGTAACCCCCATATGACAGTATTATGTGAAGATATACCAAAGTAAAATAAAAGTGACAGTGCAAGTGGAATAACAAACAAAAGAAATGGTCTGATTGCAGAAATGCGTTTTACTGCACAAGAAGTACATAACTTATCCTGAGCAGTTGCTTGTGCGGAAACATTTCTGGATACATTCGGGGTGGTTACACTTTTCATAGATAATTCCTCCTTTTTATCTTAACCTCTACTTAACCGATAGCGATTAATGCTTAATTATTAAATAAATTAGTGTTAATCATCCTACTGAATCACTAATAGTTCCTGTATCAGAACAAGATATTTTGAAATAACCACTATATGCATTTACAGGAATAGCAGTATTATAAAATTTATATTCAACTTTGGCATAAGCCTTTCCAAGCGTAACATATCCATTACTTTTGCTTTTATTAAAGTATTGACATGTAACACCCGAAGGAGTAGAGTGCCAAGCTGTCATTGCACTGCACTGTACTTTTCTAGTTGAATTATAATTGTTCCAATCAAAAGTAGCAGTTATACCTACAGTTGAAAAATTATTCACATTTGTTTCGCGAGTCACAATATCTTCTCCGACATCTGAGCGAGTAACTCCCTTAGATATTTCAACAGTATCATATATTGTTGTATTATCATCACATCTATACTCTCTAACAACTGTTGTGGAATAGTTTTTAGATTGTACACTTTGATTAACCAGTGTCATAGAGCTGCCATAATCTAATCGCTCAAATTCATAAACCAAACCATCTTCCAATGTAATGCTAAAATTAGAGGAATTGCTTGAAAGTTCAGTAACTTTAACAGTGCTACTAGAACTACTGTTCAAATATGAAATGCCGTCACCTTGTGTAGTAGCATTTACTGTTAATACATTTGTTGGAATACATAATGCCAAACTTGCAACGCAAAGGATAAAGTTTTTAATTTTTTTCATGTTATTAATCACTCCTAAAATAATAATTTAGTAGCCTTGAGCAAAACTCATAAGCCACGTAAAATCGTTGTTTTTTAAACAAAAAAATTTTTTTATCACTATAGAAACAACCAGCTATTTATGTTATAATATAAATAGACAGAATTCACAACAATAAGGAGCTGGTTGTTATCTATCGACAAGAAATAATACAGGACATTTCGCTATTCACTGCTGCACCTAAGGGAAACTTTTATGACAAACTATTCTTAAACCTTGATTTATCAGAGTTTCCATATTTCACATCTTCCACTGGAAGAAAAGGATACTCAAAAAGGTCTCTACTTTGTGCATTTATTGTTATGAAATGCGAATGTTTTACCCATATTACTGATCTTCTTGATTATCTGCAGAATAATCTTTTAATAGCATATTACT
>JAGAKZ010000010.1 GCA_017848115.1 Oscillospiraceae bacterium | reverse complement strand
TGATAAGTCGGAAGTCACTATTGATGGTAAAAAAGAAAAGTATGCATTTGTTATTATCATAGACGAGTGGGACTGTGTAGTCAGAAACTTTTCCGACAGACCTGATGTAGTACATGAGTATCTGCAATTTTTACATTCACTTTTTAAAAGCGAAGAATCACAGGAATTTCTTGCACTCGGATATATCACGGGAATACTGCCGATAAAGAAAATAAAAGATGAATCGGCACTTAATAATTTCAGAGAATATACCATGATAGATTCAAAAGAGTTTGCACCGTACTTTGGATTTACCGAAGATGAAACAAAGGAACTTTGTATAAAATATGATATGAATTTTGAATCAGTGAAGGAATGGTACAATGGCTATCATATAAATAAAGAACATATGTACAATCCAAATTCTGTATATCAGGCGATGACAAATCGCAGTCTGGAATCCTACTGGAAAAACACTTCGGCATTTGATACTATAAATACATTTATCACATTAAACTTTGACGGGCTAAAAGAAGATGTGATGAAAATGCTTTCGGGAGGAAAAGTAAGCGTAATAACAGATAAGTTTAAAAACGATTTGTCGGTGATAAATTCAAAAGATGATGCACTTACAGCACTTATACATCTTGGATACTTAGGATATGACACAGAGAGAAGAAAAGCTTTTATACCAAACTTTGAAGTAGCGACAGCTTTTCACCTTGCGCTTGAAACAGGAAACTGGAGTGAAATTGCGGATACGTTGACAAGATGTGATGAAATACTCTGGGCAACGATTGACGGAGAGGCGGAAAAAGTAGCAGAACTTCTTGAACTTTCACATGATACTTACACATCAATATTAAAATACAATGACGAAAATGCACTTAGCTGTGCGATAACAATGGCGTATTTTACAGCACCTGCGTATTATACGGTTGTAAGGGAACTGCCAAGCGGAAAAGGCTTTGCGGATATTGCACTGATACCTAGAGCGGATTCGGGGAATAAGCCTGCGATGATAATTGAACTAAAGTATGATAAAAATGCTGATACGGCGATAAGACAGATAAAAGAGAAAAAGTATGCAGGAGCGCTTAAAGGATATGGTGAAGAAGTGACTCTTGTGGGGGTAAGTTATGACAGGGAAAGCAAGAAACATGAGTGTGTTATTGAAAAGGTGAGAGTGGAGCAACATCATCGGAGCTTGTGAATTCAACTGGTTCAAAACGGTTCATTTTTTACACATAGATTAGACTTTTTTATGGTATTTATGATAACACATATGTAGATAATTATCTACTAATAAAAAAGAAATATCACATATAATCAGAAAAAATGCTATCTTGATAAATTTGTGTTTTCAAAAGTATTGTTGGATACTTGAATTTTATGTATTTTTGTTGTAATATTAAAAATGTATATAAAAAGTTTAAAGGGGGGAGAAAATGAGCTTTTTTGATATAACAAACCCTGAATTATTCAGACCATTAACTGGTGTTAATAAACAAAGGTATATGGATGTACTCAGTCTCCTATGGGAAGAGTGCCGTAGAAAACCTTTATATACGATTTATAAATATGAAATGACTGATATTGTAGAGAAGTACCTCACCGGTGTAGGAGAGGATTTAGTCGCCGAGGATGAACTTGATGACGAAGCACCTGAAGGGGGGGACATTCGTTCACAAGCCACCTTTATCATTAGAAGACTGCGTTCTACAGGCTGGATAAAGGAAAGAGAAAGTGAGTATGAAGAAGATAGTAAGCTGGCATTAAATCATCACATAATTCCATTGCTTAAGTCGTTTGTTGATGTTGTTAATCCTAAGATAGTTACATATAAAGGTAAACTATTTGAGATATATTCAATGCTGTCACGTGTTCAGGAAATAGACGATCCGTATGAAAGCTGTTTAAAAGAAGCTGATGAAAATCTTAAGGAATTGAATTTCTCTTTGCACAGTCTTGCTGCATCCATTGAAGAACACATAGATAATCTTACTAAGGGAAAAAGTCCTGAAGAAATACTTGCGTTTTTTGACGAATACGAAGAAAGAATAGTTGTGGGTTCATACCAGCGTTTTAAAACTAATGATAATCTCTTTTACTATCGTTCCGGATTATATGAACAGCTTGATTTGTGTGAAGAAAGTCTGTTTGATTCCATAGTAAAGAATTATCAGGAAGCAGAGCGTTCTTTTGAAAGTGAGGCACGCTATGAAGTAAATAAACTTATTTCTTCAATGAGAGAATCTCTTGAGGAGATGGAGACGATAATGAGAGATATAGATGATAGGCATATTATATATCGTACACGTGCTGTTCAGCGTGCTCAGTTTTTGATTTCATCTGACGGAAGTACCAAAGGAAAGATTAATGGATTGCTTAAGTATTATGCTTCAGAGATTACTTCAAAAAATGATCTCAGCTTAATAGATGATTCAGTAGTAAATAATGCTTTTCAGATTTATTCTCAGGGATTCTTTGATCAGAATTCAATATATGCACCACAAAAGAAGAAAAAAGCAACTCCAATCAGTATAATGAATCCAATTGAAGAACCTGATGAAGAGTTTATTATTGAACAGCAGAAAGCACTTATGGAATATGCCAGAAATGCTCTTACTTCAGACAATGTAAACAGATTTGCAAAAGAAATGCTTGGGAACAGGAATGCGGTATTAGCTTCATCAGTTCTGGAAAACGAATCAGATGCAGTAGTGAAGTTGATAGGTATATACACATATTCATTATCTCCTGGCAGGTTATATAATGTGAAGATAAAGGATTCAGTTGTAACTATAGGTGGCATACGATTTAACGATTTTATTATTGAGAGGAAATAATAATGGCAAGAAGTCAACGAGAAGAGATAGCAAATTATCTGTTAAATTACTGTTTTATTATAGGAACAGAAGAATCAATGAGTGATAAGTATTATTATGTAATCAATCATGAAGCCGAATTTCAGGAAATTTTTGCGCTTATTGGCTATACGCTTATTGTAAACCGTAGCCTTCGTGTAATACAGGTAATAAATAACTATGGGACAGGACGTATCAGCCTGAAAAAATATGAGAGTATCATTCTCCTGATAATTCGGTTATTATATATTGAGAAGAGAGAGAAACTTTCTACAAGTACTGAAAAGGTGTTTGTTTCTGTTGCCGAAATAAAGAATGAATTTGAAAAGCTGAATTTACCACGAAAATTTGATCAGGCTTTGTTAAGTGATGCAATGTCTACTCTCAGAAGATATAATATAGCAGCAAATATAGGAAAACTGGATTCATCTGACTCAAAAGTACTTGTTTATCCTTCGATTATGCTTGCTCTTTCTGACAGTGGAATAAGTCAGCAGTATGAAATGGTTAAAGAAACACTTCTACAGTATGAAAGTTTAACGGAGGATGAGGAATGATTTTACTTAAAAGAGTAAGACTGATAAACTGGCATAATTTTATTGATAATACAATAGATTTTAAGAAACTTACATATCTGATAGGGGTAAATGCAGTTGGTAAAACAACAATAATGGATGCTATTCGTTATTGCATAACAACAAACAAAGAATTTAATTCTGCCGGTAACAAGAAGAGTAAAAGAACATTACAGGGATCAGTTCATCAGAAACAGAGAGCAGATGATGAATATCTTCGTCCCGGTCATACTGTGTCATATATTGGACTTGAATTTCTGGATGACCAGAATAATAAACGTTTTGTTATTGTTACAAGAGTTGAATCGGAAAGTCCAGGAAGTAATAGTGATGTGGTTACAGAAGACTGGTATGTTTCAAAGCCGGGATACTGTCTTGAAGATATGCCTTTTTTTATAGAAGAAAAAGATGGTCACCGCCCTTCAAAAAAGGAAGAGTTTAAGCTTGATAATCATGCACTTGACAGAGCTGCATCAAGGACGGATGCCAGAAAACGAATTTGTCGTCAGCTTGGTATAGGTGATTCTGAATATGGAACAGGTAAGAAATTCAATAAAGTCTTCCATATGGGAACAAGCCTTGAGGGTATTGATGATATCAGAAAATTTATATATACATATATTCTTCCTGAACCTGAAATGAATATTGAAGGCTTATATAAAGATATGCAGGAACTGGAAAATTTGCAGCAGATATATGAAGAATCAAGAAAAAAATCTGAATCTTTAAAAATGATTGTTGAGCATCTGGAAACAGCATTTAAATATGATTCACGTGTTAAATCCTATGAGCTTCTTGTAGAGTATGCAGATTTACAATCAAAGCTTCACTCTAAGGTATCGATGGAGAATGATATAAGAAATCTTGAAACAGAATTAACTGCATTGCGTTCAAAACTTCAAAGAGTGGAAGATGAACGTAATGATGCTGAAAAAAGACTTAGAGAAATTCAGAAACGTATTGGTGATGATGAATATCATCGAAAAATGGAAAGCCTTAAGGAAGAGCTTTCTTCATTACAAAAAAAATATGATGCGCTTAGAATTGAAGCACACAAATACGATACTTCAGCAGCAAAATTAAAAAAAGTCATTACTGAACTTGCTGCTGAAAGTATTCTGAATGGAATTCAGGATATTCCATCACCGGATAGTACAGAATACATCGAAAGTATAAGAACTATTCAGAGCAGAATGGTTGATGCTGAAGATGATATTAGTCAAAGAATAGCCAGTACAATTAACGAGATAAGTACTCTTGATGACCAGATAACAGAATTAAATTCTAAGATTAATCAGCTTGAAAAGGGCAAGCTGGTATATCCGAAAGAATGCACACTTGTAATTAATGAAATAAACAGACTTTTCGATGAACATGGAATAAAGGAACGTGCTAAACTTCTGTGCGAGCTGCTGTATATGAGTCATCCTGAATGGCAGGAGGCAGTGGAGTCATATCTTAATACTCAGAGATTCTATATCATTGTGTCATCGGAAAATTATCTGCTTGCCAAACAAGTGTTTATTTCTCTGAAAGATTCAGTAAAAAAAGCCGGACTTATCGATACAATTTCTCTTATGAAAAGAAAGAAATTCGAAAACAGGGAAGTATTAACACTGGCTAAGACTGTTGAAACAGAGAATCATTATGCCAGGGCATATATCGATTATCTGCTTGGTAATGTTGTATGCTGTGAGGCAGATGAACTTGAAAAATATGAAAAGAGTATAACCAAGGATAGACTCTGTTATCAGGGATTTGTATTGCGCAGATTAAAAAGACAAGAACAGTATATCGGACAGGATGCAATCGTAAAGCAGCTTGAAAAGGCTAATTCTGAACTTAGGAATAATCAGATTCGTAAACAGGAGTTATCAGCTGACAAAATTAAAATAAAATCAATAAATAATGACTATCATAAAGTTGTCAGCGGTGATAGCTTTCAGTTTCTTATTGAATATTGTAATTCGCGCGCAGAGTCAGAGCGTTGTTATACAACAATAGAAACATTAAATGACAGAATAAACGAACTTGAATCTAATCCTATGCTAAAGGGAATGATTGACAGAGAAAAAGAATGTCAGATGGCTTATAATGATGCTAACAAAGCATGTACGAATATTGAAGCTGATATAAAAAATAAAGATGATAAACTTCAGAGTTTAAAAAAAAGTATAATAAGTTTTGAGAGTGTTATTTCAGAAACTGAGAAAAAATATTCAGACATGGAGTTAAACTATTCCAGATATGTTGCCGATATGCAGCAGGAATATGCTCAGATGATTAAAAATCAGACACCACAGCAAATTGTTGATAATTCCCAAAGAGGAATCATGCAGAGAAGAATTAACGAAAGAGATAATTTTGTTAATGACACATTAATTCCGCTTCAAAGACAGTACAATGCTGATTATAGTCTTGATTATCTTCTTGGCATAGAAGGCACAGAACAATATCAGAGTTCTTATTCCTCACTTGTAAGGATTGATATTGAGAAACATACTGAAAATCTTAGACTTGCACAGCAACGATGCAGAGAACGATTCCGTAAGGAAGTTTTGTTCAGAATGAAGGATGATATTCAGCACGCTTTCCGTTCATTTAAGGAACTGAATAAAGTAATGAATGAGCTTTCATATGGAGAAGAGAAATTTGAATTCTATATTTCCGGTAGTCAGGATAAGAAATTAAATGATTTCTATAAACTGATAATGGATAAGGATAATCGTCAGATTCAGGATGAACCGGATTTATTTACAATAAGTGAAGAGCCGGTTTCTGATATGTTTGAAGACCAGATAAATGATTTTATGCAGTGTATTATGAGTGAGGTTGAAGAACATACCAGACAGAAACTTTCAGGCGAAAAAACTAGTGGTAAATCATTAAATATTTATGCAGATTACAGAACATATCTTGATTATGATATAAAAGTATTAAATACTGTAACTAAAAAAGAGGCAAGACTTTCAAAAGTAAGTGGTGATGGAAGTGGCGGCGAAAATCAGGCACCATTCTATATAGCTATCTGTGCCTCACTGATGCAGATATATAAGCAAAGTGAAAACAGTATTCAGCTTGTATTACTTGATGAAGCGTTCAATAATATGACAAGCGACAGGATAAAGCCTATGATGGAAATGTTCAGAACTTTAAATCTGCAGCTTATTCTTATTGCAACACCTGAGAAATGCTCATCTATTTTTCCTTACTGTGATCTCACATATTCGATAATTAAACAGGGATCAAGAAATACAGTTGCATCTTTTGAGGGAGTGAGCTCCTGATGAATTACGAAAAAGATATACTTGATAAACTTATAGATGTTTATGAGCGCAGAGGATATTTTAAAAAGCAAACTTCGGAAATGAAATCAGTTTCACTGAATATTTCCAAAGAATATTCTGAATACTTTGATAAGTATGACCATTCTACATATGAAAAAATAAATATATCCATAGATAATCTTATCAGAAAAACTTTTGTTTCTTCGAAGAAGAATACAGTCGGAGAGTATGAGAAAATAAAGCTTGAATTATCATCAGTACCAGAAATCTATTTATATCTTAGAAGAAAGCCTCTTGCGGATAAAGCCACAGATTTGATAAATGTACTTTCAGAATTTGAGAATTCAGAACATAATCTTATTTGTAATGTTGTATCTGATTTTTATAAAAAAGTTAAGGATGGTAAAAAGATATTATACAGCATAGAATACAGTGAAATCAGACTTAGAAGAGTTCTTGAAGTATTAACAGCAATTTTAAATCTGAAATCTGAAACATACATAAGGAATTTTTCGGATGCAGTATTTAAAGATTCAAAGACATTTGTCAAAGAATACAGATCATCAATACAGAGTATATTATTTGATTACTCTGACACATCAGTTGAAAAAGAACGAATTCTTGAAGTATATAACCTTTATGACAATCCGACATATGTTATGCTGAAAGGAAATGCCGTTGTATCATATCATGAAACACATATAGCTTTATCAGAAATCTCAGGAGGAATAGCACTTCCTGAGAGTGCCCTGGATGATATCAGGAATATAGAGGTCTTATCAGATAGTGTAATTACAGTTGAGAATCTGACAACTTATCATGATTGTTCTGATAAAGAAGGCTTCTATATTTATCTTGGAGGATTTCATAATCATTCAAAGCAAATACTATTAAAAAAAATATATGATAGTAATCCGGAACTTAATTATTTTCATAAAGGAGATATTGATGTTTTTGGTTTTGCAATTCTTGAGAGCTTGATAGAACGTACAGGAATACCATTTATACCAATGGAAATGGATTTAGAAACTCTTGGTAGGTATTATCAGGCAGGTTTATATAAACCACTTACAAATGAAGATAAGAAAGCAATGGAATCACCCAGACTTTCAAAATATGCAGAAATTTTTGAATTTATGAAGCAGAATAACTGTAAGGTTGAGCAAGAATCAATAAAGGCTATAGAAATAATGGACATAATTTGAAAATTTGCATGAGGTATGTAGGTAAGATAGTTATAAAGCTGTCTGGTCGAGGATAGATCACAAATGTTGTATGAGAAGGAGATAATAGATTATGGGAATGGATATTTATGCAGGAACATTTATAAGATACTATGCACAAAACTGGAAGACTAAGACACAGCAGTTCTGTGAAGAAAATGGTATTGCTTACAATGTAATAAGGGCTAATCATGATGAACATGAAAAACAGGATCTTTTGGAAGAAATCATTGAAGGGGTACATAACTGGCAGAATAAAATGATAGAGATACTTGAGAGTCATGATATCAATGGTTTTGAATTATGGGAAGAAAACAATGAAAAGGAATATTATACGGATAAGCCGGACTGGGATGCTTTAGGTGCATTGCTTCTTATGGTGTCAGCAAAAGTTCTTGGTAAAGACTGTCCTGCAGAGTATGAGAAAAATATGGATTTTCATCCTTATATTGAAGAAGCTACTGCAGAAAAACTGGATGACTGGTCGCTACTGGCGGGTGTCTGCCATTTCATTCCACAAAATAAATATCTTATGTTTGACTGGTTTCTTGCCAATGGAAAAAAGGCATCATTTGCAACTACGGCTAATCTGAAGGCTGAATTGGATGCAATTAATGACATACTCTGGAACGTAGATGAAAATACGATTCTTGAATGGACAGAAACCGAAGGGTATCCTGTAGATGCTGTTTTTCAAAACGGAAAATATAGACGTTTGCAGGAGAGTACTGTTTACAATACGGAATCTCTGGCAAAATTCTGTTTTTCAATACTTTATCGTGCAGTTAGGTTTTCATTTGAAAATAATGTTCCTGTTATTTTTGATTTTTAAATATGGAAGAATAAATTGATAATAATCTTCGTTTCAAATTGATAAGAAATAAATTATAATGGAGGAAAATTGGCTTTGCCAATATGATAAAGCTATGAATATAAGTAATCTTAAAACAATTACATTTTCAGAACTTGAACCGGATACTAAGAGAAGAACTACGGCAGAAGTATCTCAGTATTTAAAAAATTTTGAGGAATGTCTTGAGAACTATAATAAAGATTTTCCATTTTCATTGTTGCACTATGCGTTTATCTTCAGAAGATTCGATGCAGTCAATATGATAAGGGACGCTCTTTCGTATGACGAATGGATCAAGGTACTTAACTATCCAGGTCCTGAAGGATATGAGAAGATTACTCCGCTTGTATGTGCGAAATGGAATCTCTTTTATCTCTATGGATATGATTCGAAGAATGATACAGATTTGGCATCAGAACTTGAAGGTATGATGGATGAGCTTGATCATATTGATGAAGTAGTTGAGTACACTGACATTGTTGATGAAGAGAAACAGGAAAGTGTATTTGATATTTTCTGGTGGCCTCAGCAGCCGATACTTGATGTTATTTATTATAGCAAACAGGAACTTGCGTCAAAACAGGTTAAAAATAACTGTGTATCACTTGTGATGGATGAAGTGGGAACAGGTAAGACGGTTTCTGCAATTTACGCAATAAGAAATATTATTGAAAACTGCAATGCTGAGAGTAAGCAGGCACATATCCTGATTATATGTCCGCATAATAAAAGAGAGGACTGGCAGAATGATATAAGACGACAGCTCGGACATTATGCTCATATTGTTGAGCAAGGTGATAACGGTGATATGTATCGTAATGAGCTGAAAAAAGCATTTTTTAAAGGTTTTGAGGAAGTAATTATGATTTCCGGTCAGAAAGGTGGTGGTGACGGAAAAGGTTCTCATACAGAATTGAAAAACAGTTTAAATAGTTATTCAGATAAAGAAAAATGGGATCTTGTAATCATTGATGAAGGGCATATTTCATTTCAGAATTATGTTGCTTTATCTTCTGAAAAGGCGATGATTCTTTCTGCAACACCAATAGTAGTTAATGCAACTGGAAGGCGAAGCTTTGAAGATTATAAGGTTCTTCTTAGAAGGATAACAGGAAAAAGTGTGATGCATTTTGATATTAAGCCGATTGATAAATCAGTTCCGGATGAAAATGATATCTATGTAAACTGGTTTAAGGAAGATATGGGAAAAAAATCTGCTGAGAGAAATATTCAGTTCGTTTCCTGTGAACGTGCAGAGGAGAGAAATGAGCTGTTTTATGATATTTATAATGAAAAAGGCGCACTGACTGCGCTTCAGTACGATCAGGATGACGAATATCTTTTTTCTAAGTATAATGAAATATTCAGTGACAGCAAAAGTGTTGTCCAAAATCACAAACTTGACAAACTTATAGAGATACTTAAGGAGAATGATAAGTCATATATAATATTCTGTGAACATGAGTTTGTTGTGCATTTGATATATGAACGTCTTAAAGAAGAATTTTCGGATATAGTTATAGCAGAAAAGAATGGTAAAAACGAGAATCACTGCGGACTTGGAAATGTTCAGGACGGACAGCTTATAAATACACTTGTACAGGTGCTTCGTAACGGGGAGAGAGCGTTATTTGTCACAACCGGAAAGACTGGTGGTACAGGACTTAATCTCGGAGAGTTTGATGGTGTTATTCATTATGAACTTCCGTTTACAAGTATTGAACTTGAGCAGCGTTTCGGAAGAGTTGACCGTATTGACACCAGACAGGATTTAAAGAAGCGTGACATGATTTTTATGCTTAATGAATGTGGTGAAGATGATAATGATAATGAAATTAACCGTATGCTGTATTATTGTGTAAATAAGATAGATATTACATGCAAGTATATGCCTGTCCGAAATACCGTTCTTTATTATCCGGAATTTATAAGAAGAAACAGAGATGCTTTGAAGCATTCTCTTAAAACAAAGCTGATGAATACAATACTGTCTGAACAAAATGAAACAGATATAAAGAAGTACATATCAGAAAGACGCAGTTACGAAAACAAAATTAAGGCTAATTTTGATCTGAACAAAATACTCCGGGAAGGGAAAAGTATATACAAATGTGCAGAAGAAGCTCTTCATTCTGAAAAGGACAGCAGTATCTCTGCTGATTCATATGTATTGCTTGCTGAATATACAGAAAACTGGAATGAGCACAAAGTGGAAATCAACAGATACAACAGGGCATACAGAGAATTCTGTAAACTCAGAAAACAAGTAAAAAACTGGCTTGCAATAATCGGACTTCTTGAAGTTGAAAATGAAAATGAAATTTTTACAGGATTTGAGGAAACTGATAATTTTGAAGAACAGAAAATTGAAAATCTTGAAGAACAAGCGGAATCCGATGAAGATGCTGAGGGAAAAAATTCCGTTCAGAAACAGATAAAGGATTTAATCAAAATAATAGATGAAAGCGATTTTGACAATCTTGAGTTAAAAGGTTTTTCATCAGATGGAGTATTCTGCTTAATTGATGAATATATATGCAGATCTGACGTTCAGTCGTACAGGAATGGTGATAGATGGAAATAAAGGAGCGAATTTACATGGATGTTAGTTATCAGGATATAAATGAATTACTTGCCCGCGGAAAGGCTAAATCTTCCGATGAAGTGAAAAAGGCTGACAAATATCTTAAATCAAGTACAAAGGATAAACCGAAATGGCTTGAAGGATTTTTTAGGTCAAACTCAAGTAATCTTAAACAAACTATTCTAAGAGCAATTTCATTAGGTGATGGAATTAATTCGCTGAGCGGATATAGTGAGGGATATTTCAACGAAATTATCCAAAATGCAAATGACCTTCATGCTGGAGAGTGTATTGATATTGATGTAAGCACTGATGGTTTAATTTATTCAGTTAAATGTACTTACAGCGATAAGGGATTTAGCCTTTCAAATATTTACGGGTTTCTTAACAGAGAAATGTCAGATAAATCTTCGGAAGATGGTCAGACAGGCAAGTTCGGTGTCGGAATCAAATCGTTTTTTAAGTTTGTCAGCAAATTCAGAATTGAAAGCAACGTAATACTTGAATTTACAATAGACTGGGATACACTAGATGTTATCCCTAATGTTGATATGAATGATGATTGGGACAAAGAGAATACAGTCCTGTATTTTGAATACAGTGCGAATAAAACAGAAGAAAACGGCTTTAATACGCGTAAGCTTTCTGATCTGATTGATTATCTTGATAAAGACTGTGACGGTGGTATATCAAAATTTTTCCTTTGTGGAAATGATAATGAACTGATATTTGATTTTCATTCACTGATTTTTATGAATAGAAACGCTAACCAAAAGACAATTTCTAAAATAAAATTCTCAGGTTCATGTCATAGTATCTCTGTTGAATGTAAGGATATCTGTAAGGTACAGGAGATCGAAACGGAATCAAAAAAATGGAAAATAAGAAACGTTTGTCTTTGCATTTCGGCTGATGATGAAGAAAATGACAGCAGTGAATACATTATTTTTACTCATGACAAAACGTCAGTTGGATTTCCTTTAAATAATGACCTGGATGGCTATAACAGATTTTATTCCACTTACTACATTAAGAGGGACGAGAATCAGAATATACTTCCTCTCAGTATGATAATTGATACTTCATCAGCAAATATTCATAGAAATGATCTTGGAGACAATGAAAAGTCAATAAGAGATGCATATGATAAGATAAAAAAATTCTTGTCTGATCTGTTCTGGTTTATGTGTTCACCGGAAATTGCTAAAGCAGAGTGTCTTGATAAAATCAGTGATATCTTTCATTCTGTTTTATACAGGTATATTGATAAGGAGAATGAAGAGTTTGAAGAAAGTCCGTTTAATCTGGAAGGAATGGATAATCAGTATCTTCCTAAAATAGCTGGTAATTCAAAAACAGACGTTGTTGTACATGAACCACTTGAAAACTATCAGAAATATACTCCGCTTGATAAGGATTCTGTAACTGCCTTAACAGAAACATATTTTAAATTCATTGAAAAAGATAATGTAACAGATTATGAAGAGCTTGTTGATTCGGATGATTGTATTGACGGGGTCATTAAAATTTACAGATACTTATATGATGAAGGTTACAAAAACGAGGAAAATTATGAAACTGCACGTAAAATACTCCATTTTTTCCCCGGAGTTGCTGAGTATATAACGTATGTTATATCCGGAGAATACAGGGATAAAGCAATGTTATCTGATCAAGAGATAGACCAGTGGCTGTTTCAGATAAAAAGTATATCACCTGAAAACTTTAATCAGGGAATATTAATTAAGCTTATCGGAAGATACAACTTAAATACAGCACTTTCGTTTGATGGAACTCTTATAAAAGAGAGACTAAGTTTTAAGGATTATCTTTTTAATGAAATTCCAGAACTGAAAAACGGATATATGACAAAATGGCAGAATGAGCAGTTTGACAGCCAGTATTCAGGATTTAAACAACAAATGCTTGGTAACAGACTTTACGATGCCGAAAACAAACAGAATAAATATAAAATAAGATTTATAGAACCATGCAGTTATTCAAGAAGTGGATGGGATAGGTATTATGATTATTATAATTTGAGTTACGAAGTTGATTTCATTTCAGAAGAGAATAAATTAATTCTGCTTGAAAAAATAGCTTCAGACAGTGAATTAAGAAACAGTATTAATGATTCTTTCGAATACCTATTTGAAAAAAAACCTATAAATTGGTATTATAGAGAAAAGAAATTTTTGGATGGAAGACCTTTTAAGTATTGTTATCCTGATTATGAACAGCAGATTATTTGGCTTAAATTTCTAAAAAACATAAAATTGGATGATTTTGGTAAATTTCTGCGTGCTGTTCAATGCAGAAAAAAAATAAAAGATTATGGACAAAAATGCAACATCAGTATATCATGCCATCAAACAGCAATTACTACACATGATATTAGTAGCAGTTTTCTTCCGCAACTTGTAAGTGTCAATGAAGAAAGCGGAAAGAAAGCCTATCTTCTGAATGAGTATAAGACAAGTGATGTTATTGTTGATAAAATCGAGGAGAATACTAATAATGAACTTCTAAAGGAAAACAGAGAGTTTATTTTAAGAATATCAGGTTATAGGTTATTTGTCAGCAGATTTGACTCTGACAGTAAAAAATATATGATTGCTTATTTTGGTAACGGAACAGCTGCTATAAAAACAGCAGCAAGTTCAGCATTCAAGTCAATGGCAACTTATAATTCCCAAAGTAAAGATGTTTATATTTTTTATGATAATGTTCCAGATATACAGTCAGTTGTTGCGTCTGTACTGAGTGACATGAAATTATCAAAAAACCTTATGGAACTGCTTACCGGATATATACATAACGGAAATGATACCAAAACTATGAATTATCTTTCCAGACGCAGAACTTTTGCAAGAGTAAAGAAAAAACTTGTAATGGATTGGGCTGATATATCTTCAGATGATGTTGAAGAGTTAGAGGATAATGAAGTTATTTACAGACTTCTGACTGCAAGGGGCAGTTATGATATTTACTGTCCGATATGTTCTGATATTCCACTTGAAACATTTGATTACGGAGAAGATACCAAAAAGAAACACAGCAGAAAGATCGTTGTAATGGAGAATGAAAACCCTGATACTAAAGGGGAATGCCCGTACATAATAACTGTAAGCTGTTCTTATTGCTTTGAAAAACTTCGCAATACTTTGAGTAAGTCAGAATTTGATGGAAAGAATATCACACTTACTACACAGATAGCACAGGGACAACATGAAAAAATGAGAAGCCGCCATCAGATTGAGCTTTCTCCGGTTAATATTCATCTTATGAAAAGTATGAAGTTCAGAAAGAAATGATTTTTTTGTTTAAATTATTCTTTTCCCACTATAAAGCTGTACCAACTGATCACCCATTATTTCTTTCATTGTGTCAAAAGCAAAAGTCCCCGTACAGTGTCCGCTATAAAATATCGTATCGGTTTTTATAAGCTCATGTGCAGTTTCCTTTATAACAGCTATATCCTTATCAGTATATTCACCGTCTCCTTCACGTTTCATCATATGAAATCCTGTTATCACATAGTCAGGCATATCATTAAAAATTTCTTTGTATCTGTCGAGAATATTGATAATACCGTTATGGGCGCAACCTGAAAGAAGCCATTTTTTATCGTTGTCTGAAATGACGAGGCATTGCTCATGAGAAAAATCGTCCTGAACTTTTACTCCGTTTATGACGCTAAAAAGTTTAAGATTTCCGTCAGGGAAGCATTTTCTGCCTGAGATGCCACTGAATATAAAAAGTTCTTCATCAATATTCAGGTTGCCGTCTATAAGCTGTAAATTCGGCAGATCAGATATAGCGCTGTCTATACCGATAAATTTTTCATTGCTGTAATGAGGGAGTACCGCTGAACTTTGCATAATAATTTTTGCATGATTGTTTATTTTACTTATTGGGATAATACCGCCTGAATGGTCGTAGTGGCCATGACTTAAGATTATAGTGTCAACTGCCGTAAGGTCGATATCAAGCTCGGAAGCGTTTTTGATTATTGCATCTGTACGCCCTGTATCCATAAGAAGTTTGTGTTTTGAGGTTTCGACATACAGGGAAAGACCGTGTTCTGCGAGGATATTTTTATTTTTTTGTTCGTTTTCAACAAGAGTAATTATTTTCATTTTCATCACCATTATTTATTTTTATTTGATTTGTCTTAGATCTTCTTTCATATAAGATATCAGCAACTCCTGGTAAGCTGCTTTTTTATTTTCAAGTACGCACTCTGACACATTTTTCAGTGTAGGTGAATTTGTCTTGTAGATTTTTTTTAATCGGTATTCGGGGAGTATATCAGAGGATTTTTCGATAGTATCATAATCGTTCTTGCTCATACGCCATATATGAAATTTTTCTGAATGATATCTGCTATAGAGCTTATCTGCTATCTGTATACCTTCCGGGTCAAGATCTCCTGCATAGTAGATATTACAGTTGCTTTCTATAAGCATATCCATCAATTTTAGTCCTGAAGCCTTTATCTGTCCGAATGTGCATAGTAAACTTAAATTGTTTTCGCAAATGATGTTTTTTAATGCTGAGAATACCATTGGATTTTCTACAACAAAAACTGTTTTTTTGTCTGAAGAAGCATATTTTACATTAAGAAGATTTGCAGAGGATATCAGGGCAATTTCTTTCATATCCGCAAATGCTTTGTATGCATTGTGCTCAGAGTAGTCTTCATAGTATAAACGTATTCCTAATGATGCAGTAGAACCAGATATTGAATCAGGTTCTACAAGATACAAAGAATAAATATTTCGTATTTCTTCGGAAGTTTTGTACTCTGAAATTCCGGCTAAAAAAGCAAGTGCGTGTATAAATAATTTTCCGGTAGATGTGTCTTTGTCAAAAGAATGAGGATCTCCTGTAATATCTGCACTCATAACTGCCAGTAAAACAGGTTGTGCATTTTTCTCATTTCTTTGATTTACTGCTTTACAAACGTTATGGATAATGGATTCTGCTTTTTGGGGGGAATTATTATACTCACTGATAAATGTTCTGTAACCGTATTTATAATCTTTAAATACTCCTTGCAACCATTCACTGCAAGGAGTATTTTCATAACTGCCGGTGATCTTTAAAAAAAAGTTTTCTTTTTCTTTAAGCAATAATGTTTTTTGATCTTTGTTTGAGAGCATATCATCTTTAAAATATATTTTGAGTACTTCGATAAAGTCCGCATCGCGGTATATTGTCTGTTTAATACCTTTTTCAAAATCGCTCATTCTGAATTTGAGAACCGGAGGTAAAAAAGATGTTTTGGGGCTTATCAGTGCGTTCATTGCATCGCATTCTTCCATAGATGCATCGTTTAAAATTATATTTCCTTTTATTTGTCCGTATTTTTTATAGCTTGAAAATACAGCTTTCATTATTCTATTGTATTTTTTATTTTTTCTGAAATATTCTGCAAGTTTTTCTGAGTCCGTCACTTTTTCAGCCTCCGTATATATCATCAAGTACTTTTTTCTTTCCGTTCCATTCATAGTAAATTACAGTAATTATACCGCTTTCTTTTTCATGATAAAGTTCGGCGATCTCAAGAGCAGGTACAGTGTCATAGCAACCCCATAGAGCCTGTGAATTTATGATATATCCAAATCCAAGCTTTTCGAGAAGTCCGAACATTTCACTTATATTGCTTTCATCAACTCCGGCAAATGCTTCGTCAAGAGCGATTATCATAGGAGCCTGTTCACCTGCTTTTTTATACTGGGCTGCAACAGCTGCAAACAGTGGTATGTATAATGACAAAGCACGTTCACCACCACTGAATGTGTTAAAACGACTGTTTGTCAGTTCCTTTGGCTTGGGATCGGAGGCTTCTTTGCTGTATATTTTAAATTCAAACCAGTTTCTGAAGTCCATAACATTTTTTACAAGTTCGGTATAGTTTATTTCTGTTTCCTGTTCTTCAAAAATCAGTCTTTCGTGTTCAATCTTGCTTCTGAAATGGTTTGAAAGTTTTTCAAGATCTTCAGGATTTATCAGTGAGCTGTCTTTGATAAGGAGTTTATATAGTTCGTCAAACTTCATTTCATTTTCTCCGATATCTTTTCGTGGCTTCCAGCTAAGAGAAAATGTAAGTCCCATAGAAGTGTTTATACTTTTCATAAGTTCGGACATTTCGTCTATCCATCTTCTGCACTCATTTATTTTATAGTAAAGTTTTCTGCTTATAGTATTTATGAGCGTGTCCTTGAACATTTCTTCTTCTTCTTTTTTCATAAGAAGTCTGTCATGATCGATAGTATTTTTTATTTCGATTTCAAATTCTTTTGGTGAGATCTGTTTTCCGAGCCATGTGAGAGTTATTATATGACGTGCTCTTACACGTTCTGAATCAAGATCTGTAAATTGCATTGTCATCATCGGTCTGTAGTACATCGAAAGAATATTTATATTTTGGCGAAATACTCTTTCAAGTCTTTCCGATATTTCCTGTATGCTTTTTTTGTCATCACCGGTGCTCAGGGCTTTAAGTGATTCATCTGCAAGCTGACTTACAGATTTGTTTTCGTTTTCGAGTACAAATCCGAGTTTTAGTTCTTCTTTAAAATATTCACATAAAATATTTTCTTCAGCTGAAACTTCATTGAACGTTTCATTTAGTTCTGATATACGTTTTTCATAATGTTTAATATCAGTTTCACATTCAGATATTTTTTCTGAGCATTTCAGGATTATTTTTTCGTTTTCTGAAACTATTGCGTCTATTTCCAGATATCTTTTTGATATATCTGCAATATCAGGTCTGCTTAGAAATTCATCGCACAATCTGATTATTTCTTCGTTTTCATGAATTCTTTTTTCGATACCGAGCAGTTCATACTGTAACTCATCAAGATCATATTCAATATCAGATTTTTGCTCATTTATGCTTTTGAGTTTTTCACTTAGTTGTTTTAGTTGTTTTAAACCGTCAATCAACTGATAGATCAACTGATAATAGTCATTAACAGCGTCTAAAACTTCTTCGTAAAATTCTTTGGTTTTCTTGTATTTCGGAAATTCACGGCATAAAGCATCTGTCTGTGCAGAAATATCTTTGTACTCATTATCTGCATTGTGATAATTTGTTTCTGCTTTTAAAAATGAGTTTTTTGTTGTTTCAAGCTGTTTTTCTGAAGATAAAAACAGATCAAGAGCAGTGTTTATGTCGGAAAAATCGGGTCTGTTGGTGTATTCGTCGTTAAATATTTCCAGACGTATTTTTATACTGTCACAAGTTTCGGAAAGCTTTTTGAAATTTTCCTGTGCGTTATCGCATTTCTCACTTAACTGTTTTATCTGATAAAGGCGATATGCTTTTCTGCTTTCAGCTCCTATAAAACGTGATTCGAGCTTATCGGAAGAATGGCCTTTGAGTATACCGTTGCAATAAAAACCTTCGGGTGAGATACAGGTGTTTTCTTCAAAAAATGATATAATTTTTTCTGTTTCCTCTCTTAACTCGCCACCGACTGTTATATCAAAAAATTTGTTTTCACACGAAGAATTTTTATCGGTGCAGATATAATTGTCTGAAATATTGCCAAGTATATTTTCGAACTTTTTATATTGTGATTCTGGTATAACGAGTGCGTCAAGCAATCCCATATCGGAGAGAGCGGATTCTACAAATGCACGTTGTGCGGCGTTTACGTTTTCCTTAAAGTCGATACATTCGTAAAAAGAAAGAAATTCTATTTTGTTTTCCTGCAAGGTTTTTCTTGCATTTTCTTTTTCTTCAGAACGTTCCGGAACAGGTTCTGCTGTATTTTCAAGAATATGAAGTTCTTTAGTAAGGCGGTCAAGTTCATTTTGAGCTTCGTTTTTTTGGGCTTCTGCATTTGCAATAAGTCGGCATAGGTCAGAGTAGAGTGTATCTCTTTTTTGTGAAAATATATCGTTTATATTGTTGGCAGAACCTTTTCCTTCATAGTTTGCAATACATATTTCAAGTTCTTCGAGCATTTTATCATCAATGAGAAATTCTGTATTGTTATTAGCGGATATATGGAGGGATTCGATTATTTTATCTTTTTCCTCATAAAAAGCATTTTGAGATAAAGTAAATTGGTTTTCGGATTTTTTCAGAGCATTTTCAGCTTCCAGAAGAGTTACTGCCATTTCTTCGCGTTTGTCATACTTTGATTTTTGTTCTTCAAGTTTTTTTAGTACTGATTTCAGACGCTGTTCAAGGTTTTGCTGTTCTTTACGGCACTGATTTGTGCTGTCGCAAAAATCTTTTTTGTTTTTGGCAGAGTCAATGTAGTTTTCGTGAAAAGGAAAAGCATAGTCACTGTAACTTTCTAACTCGGATATAGCGTTTTTATTTTCATAATCGCAGTTATTTATATTTGCGGTTGTTTCTAATATCTCTCTGTTGTATGTACGTAATTTTTCTTCCTTTTCATCTTTTTTCTTTTGTTTTTTGTCAAAATCATTTTTATTCAGCTCAAGTTTTTGCTGTGCATCTTTTTTCTTTTCAATCTGTTCGTTTATGTCTGTAATATTAAGACTGCTTTTTTCACGTTTGAGATCTTCTGTGTGAATATTTGTTTTATCTCTTAGTAAAGTAGCATCTTCTTTTTCTTTTGCAGAATTATCAATATCATTTTGTACTGTTTTTATCTGCTTTTTTATATCAAGTGCTTCATATGATTTATTGCGGTACGCACTTGCTTTTTTCCATAGCATATAGCGATTGTATTTTTCATATTCGGAAGATATAAGTTTTACTTCTGCAAGTGATTTTTCTGCTTCCTCTATTTTGTTATGCTTATCTTCTATTTTGCTCATTGCATCAGCCATAGGACGCAGATCTTCATCGGATAATATCTGTAATGATTCATTGAGAATGCTGTAGAGCTGTGCAGGCTTGAGATTGTCTTTTGAAAGTTTTGAAGAACGTGTTTTTATAAGAATATTTGTAAGCTGATCAAAATCAGATATCTGTTCTTTATTTATTCCGAATATTTGTTCTGCAACCATCTCTTTATAGTCTGATTGTTTTTCTACAAAAATATTTCTGCTGTCAGAAGCAAGCTGATTTTTGAGCAGAGAGGCTTCATGAGGTATATTTGAATCTCCGACTTTTTTATACAAAGGAAAGTCAATACCGACTCTTCGGCCGTCAGAAAGACAAAATCCCCACATTTTCATAGTTCCGCCTTTTTTTGCATGAAGACCTATACCTATTGTGCGAAATTGCTGACTTTCGGGTTTTATAAATTCCAGATACAGATATGCTGTGCTTTCATCTTTTCCTGTTTCGGCATCGCCTATAAGATACCAGCTCATTTTTCTGTCTTTGCTTCCGAAGGGATCGAGTCTTGAAGGCTGTTTATCTCCATCAAGGATGAATGGTATAAAACTTTGTGTAGTTATTGATTTTCCTGATCCGTTTGTACCTCTTAATAAAAGTTTTCCATCTTTTAAAGGAAAAACATCTGTATCATAGAGCCAGAAGTTTACAAATCCCAGTCTGTTCATCTGCCATCTTTCCATTAGTTTTCATTCTCCTTTTTAGTAAAAAAATCTTTAGGATATCTGCCACAGGTTTTAAAGACTCCGTCACATATACAGTAACATTCATCTTTCGGTTCTATCATAAGCCAGTCTGTCATATATGTTACAACTGTACTAATAAGTTTATCATCTGTCATTTCACGAAATTCTTTGCTTAGTCCTTCATAGAGTTCTTTTCTGCAAGCTGTTATAAACTTATGAAAATTTTCTTTTGTTATCATGTTCATATCAGTTTGTTGCGTTTTTTTATCACTTAACAATGTTCTGATTTTTTCGCAAAGAAGAGCTGTAAATCCGGAAATCATTTTATCGGAAGGATGTACTTTGCCAAATGTTTCTTCTTCATTTAACATATAGAATGCTGATCCGTTATGTATTTCAAGCCTTCCGCTGAGATATTTGTCGAGTCGTTCAGAAATGGTATTGCGTTGATTTTTTACATATATTCCGTCAGCATCATCTTTGGTATCCCAGTACATGGCAGGTTGTAATAATAATTTTCTGTAGACTCTGCTTGTTCTTGCATGACCTTTTTCGTTGTCTGAATAACCATTTTCAACGTTTTCAAAATATCTGTAATCTTCAAATCCGGAAATATCAAAATCATAATGTACTGAAAAATATGATGATAATCCTGTATTTTCATACAGTATTTCTTTTTCTCTGTTACTTTCAACATTTTCAAGTGAACCTTCGGAAATCTTCAGAATTTCTTTATCCTGCGCAAATCGGAGCATTCTTACAAGTGATTTTCTGTCTGAAAAACGTGTGAAGTCCATTTCCATAGTTTTTGATATAATTTTTTCCACGTCTTCTATGAGTTCGCTTAAAAGAAACTGTTCGCCATCGTATTTGTCATCGAGAAATATAAGGAGGGCACACAAGAGGCAATAGTCGCTTATTTCTTCAAATTCACTTATACCCATAAAAGGCTTTGCCTGAGCCGGTATTTTTTCAAGTTTTACAAGTTTGCTGTTTACAATCAGTTTCCAGCCTGCAAAATCATTTATAAAACGTTTCATATCATTATCTGCAGAGCGTTTTATTCTGAAATAATCCGCTCTGTTACTTTCACTGGTTATCCAGAAGTTTTCAAGCATTTGTGAAAACTCATTCATAAGATTTCACCTCAAATTCAAAAATATATTCGGGCATATATAGGTCACCGTCGTCACAATGAAGTATAGTCATTTCTTCACCGCGTTTCATCTTGTATTTTCTTCCGAAGTCAGTGATACCGGTATGGTTTTTATTCTGACTGGCCGTTGTTATCCATTTAAGAAGTGTGATTCTGAGTTTTTCGGGGACGGTCTGCTCTGACAGGTCACTTATTTTTATCATATTATCCTTTATAAAAGATTCTATCATTTCCTGTTCGGCTTTAATAGCTGAAAGACGTGCTTCTCTGCCTTTTGCTTTTTGTGAAGCCTTACTTAAAAAGCCTTCTGTTTTTATTTTTGGTTTATATGTTCTTGTACGTGGTTTTATTTCAAACATCTGCGGTAAAACATCTGATGCGTTATCATAAATGCTGTCAGTCTGTGCCGATGAATTAAACTTGTAATGTGAAGTATTCATAACACCGAAAACGTGTGCTGAAAGGCAGTGTGCCTCATTAATATCATTACAATCGGCAAACATTTTCATAAACTTGTTATAATCCTGTTTTCTGCTTATTCCTGTATTCTGAAGTTGCATAAGCATTACTGCATTGCTGAGGATTTTTCTTATTATTTCATCGGTGTATTCCATTGCTATATTTGAAGTGGATTCTCTTCCGGTCTCCGAAACAAACCAGTTATAAAGAGAATTCCACTGTCCTGTTATCATGTCTTCTATATATTCTCTGTCTATTTTTTCGGTATTTGTTCTCGGCAGGTCCATTTCGCTTGAAATAACCATGGACAGCATTTTTTCTCTTAGCGTAGAGTTTACTCTGATAAGGTTGTTTTCGATAGATGATGAATTTTTCTGAAGTACTTGTATAAAATCTCTGAGATACTCTACAAATTTATCTTTATGGAGTATAAAATCGATAGAACTCATCATTTTATGACCGCTGACAGAATAAAAAGAGTGCAGATAATCAGAAAAATTACGATCAAGTCTCTTAAAATCTTCCTGGAGGTTTTTCCACCATTCGTTTATCTGCTTGTAGTCTTCTTTGAGAACAATGTTTTCAATTGTGCAGACTGCATCATTTATTCTTACAAGAAGCGATGATGAAATAGTGTTGTTTTCTGTGAACATATTTTCAAGTTCAATAGTCATTCGTTCTATTTTAACTGCACGTTCTGTCAGGGAGTATTTGTATATTTTATTTTTGTATTCTTCGATAGTACTTACTTTTTTCAGATCCTGCATGGGTAGAACATTTCCCCATGACGTCAGCTGAGACATAGCGGATTTTACTTTTTCGATATCACAATCATCAAATTCGGGGTAATCTTTCAGTCTTTTCAGTATGTGTTCCTCACTTAACTGTGAGTTGAATTTTTCTTTTTCATCATATAATATACGCATTATGGTACGATATAAAACAGCATTTTGTGCTGTGAGATATGCTGTTTCATTCAACGCTCCCATATGTGATATATTTATTTTCATTTTCATCACCATTATTTGTTATTGTTTTATTGATTTTAAAAGTCGTTGTTTACATACCCAGTCGGTTTCTGATTTTTTTATCTTTGATTTCATAAATTTTTTCAACAGGAAGTTCTTTGGGTGTTAATTTATTATTTTTACGTTGTATATTCCATTTCGCTACTTGTGGTGTTATGTCCTGTATTTTTATAATCCCGTTATCTATAAAATCTCTGAGTGCATTACATTTTATTCCTATCTGAATAGCTGCACGATTTATCGGGGCACCGTTGATATTTCTGTCAGGGTCCCACTGGCAATATACTTTTGTATCATCAAAAGCCTTTTCCCATTCACTACCGCTTAATTCATCTGAATCGGGCGAGGTGAGAATTGCTCTTTCGAGAAAAGAGTCAAATACATTTCGTCTGATGTCTATTGCAAGTATATTATCCTGATTTTTCTTTGTTCCCCAGTTTGAACGATACATCATCCATAGAAAAGACGGCTTTATCCATGTCATACGATTTACATTGAAGTTTTCTCCGAACGTTTGTAGTTTTACAGCTTCATGTGCGATAGTTGTATTGTATGCCTGATATATTCTGATGTATTCTTTTGTGTAGTGGGCAAATATTTCTTTTGTGTATTGCATTTTTTCCTCCTTTGGTTGTGTATGTTTTATTATAGTATAACATTTTAAGGATGGGAAATGCAATAGATGTATGAGTATGTTATACTTTTGAAATATTATAAAAATGAGAACAACCTGATTTGTAATTTCTGCTTTTGCTTGATAATGATGATAAAAAATGTTATACTGAATATGTAAATTAAAAAAGAACGGAGGAAGCATATGGGTACGTATTTTAATCCATCAAACAAGGGATTTAGAAAAGCATCAAGATATGAAATTTATATAGACAAAACAGGTTTGCTCAATATATTAAACCGCAGACTCGGAGCGGAGAAAAACTGCGTATCAGTAAGCCATGCCCGAAGATTCGGAAAGTCACAGGCAGCGAGAATGATAGACGCATATTACAGTCGGGGTTGTGACTCAAAAGAGTTATTTATGGGTTTAAAAATATCAGAGTCCGAAGATTTTGAAAAGCATCTGAATAAGTATAATGTAATCCACCTTGATATTTCCTCATTCGTTGATGAATACACTGATAATATAGTAAATGAAATAAAAAGAAATATATTTAATGAGTTTAAAGAAATATATCCTGATATAGATTATGCAAATACAACAGCGTTTGTTTTAAAACAAGTATATGACAAATCAGAACACGAATTTGTAATTATAATAGATGAGTGGGATTGCATTGTAAGAAATTTTTCAGACAGACCTAAAATAGTACATGAATATCTTCAGTTTTTGCATTCACTTTTTAAAAGCGAAGAATCACAGGAGTTTCTTGCACTCGGATATATCACCGGAATACTGCCGATAAAAAAGATAAAAGATGAATTGGCACTGAATAATTTTTTAGAGTATACTATGATAGATTCAAAAGAATTTACACCATACTTTGGATTTACAGAAAAAGAAACAGAAGAACTGTGCAAAAAATATGATATGAATTTTGAATCGGTAAGAGATTGGTATGACGGATATTATATAAATAAGAAACATATGTACAATCCAAATTCGGTATATCAGGCAATGATAGATCACAGTCTTGAATCCTACTGGAAAAACACATCAGCATTTGATACAATAAATACGTTTATTACATTAAACTTTGACGGATTAAAAGAAGATGTAATGAAAATGCTTGCAGGCGAATCGGTATATGTCGATGTAAAAGGATTTGAAAATGATTTTTCGAGTATATCAAATAAGAACAATGCACTTACAGCACTTATTCATCTTGGTTATCTGGCGTACAATACAGAAGAAAAAATGGCGTATATACCAAACTATGAAGTAAAAGAAGCATATCAGTCAGCACTTGCAAACGGGAGCTGGAGCGAGATATCAAAATCAATTTCAAGATGTGAAGAACTGATATTTGCAACGATAAGGGGAGAAGCGGAAAAAGTAGCGGAACTTCTTGAACTTTCACATGAAACATACACATCAATATTAAAATACAATGATGAAAATGCCCTCAGCTGTGCGATAACAATGGCATATTTTACGGCACCTGCGTATTATACGGTAATAAGGGAACTGCCGACAGGTAAAGGTTTTGCGGATATTGCACTTATACCAAGAGCAGATTCGGGAAATAAACCTGCGATGATAATCGAACTTAAATATGATAAAACCGCAGATACGGCAATAAAGCAGATAAAAGAAAAGAGATATGCAGGAAAATTAAAAGGGTACGGAGAAGAAGTACTTCTTGTCGGAGTTAATTATGACAAGGAAAGTAAAAAGTATGAGTGTGAAATTGAAAAAGTGAGAGTAGAGTAGTATAAGAGAAAGGAGCGTGCATATGGGTACGTATTTTAATCCATCAAACAAGGGATTCAGAAAAGCATCAAGAGATGAAATCTATATAGACAAAACAGGTTTGCTCAATATATTAAACCGCAGACTCGGAGCGGAAAAAAACTGCGTATCAGTAAGCCATGCCCGAAGATTCGGAAAGTCACAGGCAGCGAGAATGATAGACGCATATTACAGTCGGGGTTGTGACTCAAAAGAGTTATTTATGGGTTTAAAAATATCAGAGTCAGAGGATTTCCCTAAGCATCTTAATAAGTACAATGTAATTCATTTGGATATTTCATCAATCGCTGATTATTACAAAGAAAATATCGTATCTAAAATAATAGAACTTATATACAATGAACTGAAGGCAGAATATCCTGATATAATGGATATAGATAATCCGTTTGCAACAATACTCAAACAGGTATATGACAAATCTGAACACGAATTTGTAATTATCATAGACGAATGGGATTGTATTGTCAGAGAGTTTTCACAAAATCAGGAGATAGTTCATGAATATCTTCAGTTTTTGCAT
>JAGAKZ010000086.1 GCA_017848115.1 Oscillospiraceae bacterium | reverse complement strand
TGCAATGATTGCAAGAGAAGCGGAAGGCTTTCTCTACATCGTTTCAAGCCTCGGTGTAACAGGAACAAGAAGCGAAATCACAACCGACCTTGCTTCTATTGTAAAGGTTGTCCGTGAAAATACGGATATCCCCTGTGCAATCGGTTTCGGCATTTCTACTTCCGAACAGGCAAGAAAAATAGCGGCTGTTTCAGATGGTGTAATCGTAGGCTCGGCAATTATCAAGCTGATTGAGAAGAACGGCATAAGCTCTGTTGAACTTGTTGGTGAGTATGTTAAAAAGATGAAAGAAGCTGTAACAAACATATAAAGATTAAGAGCAGTACCGCAATTAAGCGATACTGCTCTGTTTGTTTTTACATCAGCCGCCGTTTAGTCAATAACCGTTAGTATTTTGGAATACTTCTATATGGTCATCGCCATAAAGGGCGATATTTTTTATTATTATCCGATAAAAAACTGAACCCAGTAATATTTATATGAATCACCGGTTTCAAAATATCCAACTCCCATAGCAGTAAAATCACTGCTCATTATATTGGCACGATGAGGCGGAGAATTGAGCAACTGTTGCACAACTCCTTTGGGAGTAGCAGAACCTGCCGCTATATTTTCGCCCATAGTCATAGCACTTATACCCATTTGCTCAGCTATCGAAAAACATGATGAACCATCAGGACGTGTATGTGAAAACGAAGCATATATTTCCTGTGCCCTTACATTTGCCGCCGTATTCAGTAGCTCACTTCCTTCAAACGCCGGCAGACCTTCAGCTGCACGAGCTTCATTTACAATTCTGAGTACCTCTCTCTGATATTCTGAAACTGCAGACGGTATTTCTTCGACAGGCGGTTCAAACGGTTCAGTATATGATGGCTCGGTTTCAGAAGCAGGCGGTTCTGTCTGCAGTGGTTCGGTTTCGGA
Source organism: Oscillospiraceae bacterium (assembly GCA_017848115.1). GTDB lineage: Bacteria > Bacillota > Clostridia > Oscillospirales > Ruminococcaceae > HUN007. The sequence goes on along the minus strand of JAGAKZ010000086.1, from coordinate 19,033 downwards.
AGCAGGCGGTTCTGTCTGCGGTGGTTCGGTTTCGGAAACAGGCGGTTCTGTCTGCGGTGGTTCGGTTTCTAAAACAGATGGCTCTGTCTGCTGTTCTGTATATACAGTTGTAGTTGTAGGTTCTGTTTCTGATGTTTCAGGTAATGTTGTTTCCAATACAGTTGTTTCGGAAATAACTGTTGTAATATCAGCAAAACTGCTCTTAGCAGTAGTCACAGTTTCCTCAAAATGCGTTGTAGTTGTTACTGCCTGCGAAGATGTCAGCATTATTTCATTTTCAGACTTCATCTCAACTTCCGTATCATCATCGCACCCATACATCATCATAACCAATCCCATCAGCAAAATCGCTGTTCTCTTTTTTATCTGACTTTCCATTTTCATTCCTCCTGAATAAACAAAAAACCTTTAAAATAAATTTATAAAAATTTTAAAATTTACTATTGACAATTATGTTTTTTTATGATATAATTCAATACGTTGAATGCGACACGCATTACATATAGGGGCGTGGTTCAATGGTAGAATAGGGGTCTCCAAAACCTTTGACGTGAGTTCGATTCTTACCGCCCCTGTCATCCAGGAGAATCTTTGACATTTCATAAAGTGTCAAAGATTTTTTACAAAGTCAGCTGTTCGGCTACAACTTTCATAACAAACTTCGTATAGTAGGTCAGAAGTTTGTTCCGAGCATTCCTATGCTTCGGCTCTCGCGAGAAGTATCATTATAGTTTTGTATGGTTACGGCTTCATCGATTGCCGGTTCGATTATCAAACAAGATATTTATCGCTCGTATCTTTACTTCAATGTCCATGAAAACATTTCATCGTTATTTTAGTTTTCGCAAGTAAAACCAGGTAGTCGTTGCGTATCTTTTTGAAGGCTACATACAAAACCTTTTGTGCTTTGTATAATATTAAGTTGTCAAGTTACTTGTATCCGGACAAAAAAAGTCAAGCTCCAGTACCAAACAAGATGAGGTGTTGTGATTCTGAAAGCTTGACAATTTCTATTTTAAGTGCTATAATACAAGTAATGCATTATATGATGCACACGATAGCATTTCGCTAAGTCATTCAGATACTTGTTCTATCTGTTTGATTATGAGGTATAAATCATTTGGCGATGGTTTATACCTTGTGGGATGCTCGTTTTTTACATCCAATCTAATTATAACATCTCTAAGTCGGTATGTCAATACCGATTTTTTTATTTTTTCTTATTTTTTTCCGTAACATCCTGTACACTATCTATAATATCGACTATAAATAAGGGTAGTCGGATAAGTATATATGAAAACTTACTGTAATGATTATAATACCATTTAGCTATTTCCATACGCAGCCTAACTCCTTTCGCTGTATACATACGATACACAGCCGTTTCTTCTGCTGCATCTAAGCATTCTTCTATTTCTTCTTTTGTTAATTTAGCCATGTTTCCTCTCCTATTCGGATTTTATTTTTTCATATTTTTTACTGACACATTCGATAAAATATTATTTATTTTCTGTTCGTTGGCAGCGTCATACTTCATGATTATGCCGTCTTCACTCTTTTTGCACGAACATAATTGTTTAAGTTCTGCATGGCACGCAACAAATTCCTGCATCGATATTTCTTTGTATCTGAACTGAACCGGTGCTTGCTCCGAAGTTGCACTCACTGACTTCTTATAGTCTGATACATACTCATCGATTTTCACTTTAGCTTCCTGCTCAGAATTATGTAATCTTGCACTAAGAATAGGAACAGGATTAAGATCCGGAGTGTCAGTCATATGATATAGTACTTCTCCACTGCGAGTATATACAAAGATATCATCTACCGGAGTCTGATGTTCTCCTTTTTCATTTTCGGATATGTATATCAGATTGAAGCTGTTCTCTATGTTATCCTTGACTGCATCAAAAAATTCTTTTGGCACAGGTCTTGGCGGTTCCGGATTAGGCACACCATTTGCAATATCCTCTTCATACTTTGCTTTTGCAGTTTCAAAACGTGATATTGTACCTTGCCATGCGGTTTCAATATTTGTTGCCATAACAGCAAGTTCTACTCTATATCCTAATGGTTTAAGATTATTTGTATTATAAAACGCTGTATAAGGTGTTCTCATAGCACTTTCAGCAATAAAATTATATTTTTCAGGTGTTAATTCATCTATAAGCCTATCAACTACTGCAAATACAAACTCGTTTGTTTTATCTCCATATTCTTCAGGAGAAAACGACGCTGCATCCGGATGATATCTTCTAAACTGATCGCAATCAATATGAACTATGTTATTATTTATACTTTCTTTAGCATCATAAAAATCATAAATATTACCTTTACCCGAACCCGGTAAACCACCCAAAACTACTGCTACCGGTTTTTCAACAGGAGTTTTACCAGTGGTATAATATTTTTTGATTTTCTGATATTCTGCTTCAAATTTAGGATCAGAAAATATTGAATCATAATACTTCATTGAAATATCCTCGTTTTTGTTCAAATTCCTTCTCAAGAACTTTAAGTTCTTCCTGAGTTGCACACTTTCCTACTTCATAACGCATAAGTATTAACTCTTTAGCTTTAACAACTATAGGATTAGTTTCATCTTCTGGATAGTTGATATTATTATCAAACATATAATCCATCACTTTTTTTCCAAAAGCATCAATTCTGTCTTTAAAAACTTCTTTCTCCGTTGTGATATCAAAATTCTTTTCCATAACATTTCCTCCCGTTTATAAATTTAATTTATCTTACAATTTCATTATATCAGAATTACAGATTTTTTTCAATAAGCATACTAAACAATCTTACACCAGTATATCGTTTAAAGCTTATGCAGTTCACTACTTGCACCAGTATATGTTTTTATGGTACAATTATAATGTAAGTGTAAACCACAATTATAACCGGGAGGTAATTTTTCATGGGTAATTCATCAACAGCTGCAAAAAATCGTTACAACCGCAAAGCATATGACCGAGTTAATATAACATTCCCAAAAGGAAAGAAAGAAATTGTTGCAAACTTTGCAAAATCACAAGGAATGAGCCTGAATAAATATATAAACGACCTTATAGACAAAGATATGAATAAAAGCTCGAATGAGAATGTGCCATTATAGCACGTTCTCATTTTTCACATAGCGACTCAACAGCTTCTTTTCTTTGCTCTTGTGTTACATGTACGTATGTATCATACGTTATTGAAATATCTGAATGTCCCAATATATCGCTTATAATCTTAACATCAACACCTAAGCGAAATAATTTACTTGCAAATGAATGTCTGAGCGTATGCATTCCGGTTCTGGGAAGGTTACAATTTTTCAATATAATTTTAAACATTCTATCCAGACTACGATATGTAGTATCAAAGAGTCTATTATTGTTTCCGGAAACACTTTGAAGATTATTCAATGCGGCAATAGCCACATCATTAAGTGGTATCTTTCTGTTTCCATTCCTTGTCTTCGTACTTTGCTCTACATCAATATACTTTCTTGGGATATCAGAACTTCTGTTTCTGACAGTAGCAATGTTTTTGCATATATTCATTTGCCTTTTATCAAAATCTATATCAGACCATTGCAAAGCTATAGCTTCTCCTACTCTTATTCCGGTTGACATCAGCAAGACAAAACAATTTCCAAAACGATATTTGTAGCTTCCATTCTCTATTTTTAATGCTTCTTTTTGAAATATATCCATCTCTGCATCTGTCCAGAACTTTACTTTATTATTTATTTCAAAATCTTTTACTGACAGCTCGGCTTGATCTGCCGGATTTTTATCAACTATACTTTGACTAACAGCGTATCTCATACATGACCTGATTGCTTCATATGCTTTTTTTACAGTAGAATAAGAATATCCCTCTTCTTTCAAAAACCTTATCATGTCTTCAATATCCGCCGTAGTCAACTCATTAACACAAACATCACCCAGTATTGGTATTATCTGATGTGTAACGGTAGTGTCCAATCTATCAAAACTCGTTGGTTTCAGCTTCTTACGCTTATATTCAAGCCATTTTAGTATGTATTCTCCGATAGTTTCAGATTTGTATCTGGGTTGGTTATCATCATACAGTACTTTCAATGATAGGCACAACTCAACATCGCAAGTATCTTTATTACGTTTTTCCGAAATAATCTTCTGTCCTGTTATCGTTATAGCTCGCACCCCATTGCCCAACATACTTAAAACATCCATATATCATATCCCCCTATACATCAAAAATCTATGTGCTATTATAACACAAAAATAATTTTATACATAGTCCTGTCCGTAAAAGTATATAAAATATATGAACGTTCGAAAATATTAAATCATAACTTTTACGAACATCATTTTTGTATGAAATCAATATGTTTTTGAGTGTTCGCATAAGTATACTTATATGGACAGCGTTTTGTACGATATAAACGCTGCTTTTCACTGTCCACAAAAGTATAAAAACAATTTTCGGATATGTCCGAAAATTCATTGACTTTTATGAACAGACATAGTACAATAGAAAGCAGAAAGGAGCTGATGCAATGATATACGGATATGCTCGTGTATCGACAAAGGAGCAGGACCTTGACAGACAAATCATCGCTCTGCGTGAAATAGTCACGGATGAACGCAACATCATTACCGACAAGCAATCGGGAGCAACCTTCGACCGCAGTGGTTACAATCTGCTTGTTGGCACGAACAAAACAGCCCCGATGCTCCGTGAGGGAGACACCCTTGTGATACTCTCGCTTGATAGACTCGGCAGGGACTATGCGGAGATACAAAGGCAATGGCAGCATATCACCCAGACCTTGAAAGCCAACATCAGAGTGCTTGATATGCCTGTGCTTAACACTACCGAAGACGGCAAATTAGAAAGTAAACTGATAACTGATATTGTGCTACAATTGTTGTCATTTGTCGCCGAAAAGGAACGAAAGACCACGCTCGAAAGGCAACGACAGGGAATTGAAGCAATGCCCTATGGCAATGAGTTGACGAGGGATGGCAGGCGTAAAAAGGTCAGCAAAAAGACCAAGAAGCCGGTGGGCAGACCGCAACTCGCATTCCCGGACGGTTGGAAGCAATGCTACTGTGACTGGAAAGACGGAAAACTTACTGCAAAAGCCTGCATGGAACAACTCGATCTGAAGCGTTCGACCTTCTACAAACTAGCGAAAATTTACGCAGAAAAGGTGAGTGACTCGTATGTACTACTTGATGAACAAGGATAACATCGTAGCAACTTTCGACAAAAAACCTGAATCAGAGTTCAGCACAGGTGTATCTTTTGAGATTGTCGAAGTATGCGGTAAGCTCCCCTATGGTTTTGAGAACATCAATACATGGCTTGACGGCAGGAAGTCATCGAAGCACAATAAGCACCTTGAAAAAGTGATGATACAGATGGGATGCTACGATAACGAGGGCTTTATCCGTGTAACCCATGCTGCGACTATCAATGATACATTCTGGGTAAAGTCGGACACAGAACATCTCTCTTGGGTTCAAATCTCGTTGTATCGCAACCAATTTACAGAAACAATTTCCCGATTGGCGTTTGAAGGTGTGGGCTTGTATGATGCTGTGTTTTCGTCCACATCACCGGAGCTTGCCTGCGAAGGCTCTTTCAGAAAATGCTTCCGTAAAGAAACGGACACAGGAGAGTGGGGAAGTGACATCTTCATCTACAAGCGTGGGAGCGAAGGAATGTCAAACTCCGGACTTGAGCCGTATTGCGAAGTAATGGCTTCGGAGATTGCACGGATAATTTGCCCCAATGCTGTGTCGTATCAGTTGACCTATCTGCATGATAAGCTTGCATCACGCTGTAACCTGTTTACCAATGAGATGCAAGGCTATGTACCGTTTGCAAAGCTCATTGATGTGAAAAAATTGGATTTTGAAGAAATATTCCGATTTTTCGCAGAACGTGGTGCAGAACAGGAATTCCGTGAGATGATTGTTCTTGATTCTTTGTGCTTTAACGAGGACAGACACGCAGGCAATTTCGGAATGATATTCAACAATGATACGATGGAACTACTCGGAATGTCTCCGATATTCGACCTTAATATTTCTTTGCTTGCTCATGTTCGTTATGATGAACTATCAAATATCGGAGATGTGCTATATGTCCGTAAGCCTGTATTTGGTGATGATTTCACCAGAATCGGGCAGGTCGGCTGCAACGATTTATTGAGAGACAGAATAAAGGATATGAGAGACTTCTCATTCACTTTCAGAGGGGATGACACCTTCTCTACTGAAAGAGTACGTGTTCTTGAAGGTATCGTGAGAAAACAGGCAGAAGCTATCCTTTCACACGATAAACTTTTCACCAAAGATGTATTCATCTCCCAGAAAGAACTTGAATTTGCAAAGCTTAAAAGAGCATCTGATGAAGCATTGAATTTGATAGACAGCTTTGAAGCCAAGATAAGAGACTCCCTTACACAAAGAAACTACTTTACAAGCGTGTGCGGCGAAATTGGTAATGTCCAGTGCATGATAGAGGACATGGACGGCTCGTTCGAGTTGGTAATAGACTTCTTGGCAGGATCGGCATCAATAAAAATTGATGATAAGCCCATCACTCTGCAAGATTTGTCTGATGTACATCGTGATATCTATGAGTATGTAATACAAAACCTTAAAGCATTCATGCACGAAAAACAAGATAACAGGTTTCAAAACCTGTTCCGGAGAGAAGCATAAAATGGAAGAAAAAAATCCCCAGAGCTGACACTCTGGGGATTTTTCTTTTTACAAGGATATTTTTTATTTTTTCAATCCTTTTTCTATCGAAATAAGCTCTTTTACCTTCTCCTTATCCTCTCTTTCTATCTTCACTACTTTCACATCATTACTCGCAGTATCAGATACTTCGTGTTTTATATCATTCTGCTCCAGTACAGCTATTTCAAATGCGTTAAGCTCAATATAATACGGATCAGCGATGAGCATCTGTTCAAGCTCTGCATTTGCATTTACGTCGAGCATTTCTGTAAGTGTAGCAAGACGTTCGCTCTTTTCGTGCAGTTCTTTTTCATACACAAACGGTTTACCATATTCAGCTTTGGCATCTTCAAGCTGTTTTCTTACCTCAGATAACCCCTCTGCTGTATGATCACATATCTTGCTAAGCATATCGGCATTCAGCAGATTATCAAGTCTTGTAATATTACCCGACCCACTGCTGCCAAAGTCTATTTTGTATGTTTCATTGTTTTTTACTTGTCCGATATATTTTTGTGCTAACGTATCAAATGTTACAGCAATTTCAAAACCTTTGTACTCGGCAATGTTATTGTGACCGCCGCCTACAGAGGATTTTCTTATTGCATTGAGCATTTCTTCACCGGCTTCAGACTTGTCTGATATAAACTTATCACCAATTTTTATTCCCGGAAATTCTTCTCCGGATATTGTATTGAGATGTTTTATATCATCATTAATCTTTTCTATCCTTGCTTCAAGCTGTGATATTTGTTTTGGAAACACCTTTACGATATTGTCTTCAAGTTTGAATTGCAGATTATCATGATTTGCCTTGAGCATTTTCAGCTTTGTAACTTCTACATCAAGATCCATTTTTTCTTTGATAAGAGGATTGCCGGCGGATAATGCTTTTATTTCTGCGTAGCTCAGTGTTACATCATCAACATCTTCACACGAACGTACAGGAGATTTTGAAGTCATTATCTGCGATATAAACTTCTGCTTATTCTCTAACATCTGATACATATAGGCGTCGAACGTGCCTTCTGTAACATATCTGAACAACTGTACTTTTTCGTTTTCATTTCCCTGACGTACCATTCGCCCACGTCGTTGCTCCATATCTGCCGGTTTGCATGGAACATCAAGATCATGACTTGCCACAACCTTATTCTGTACATTTGTTCCTGCTCCCATCTTCAGCGTAGAGCCTATCAGTATACGAACTTCACCGGTACGCACTTTAGCGAACAGTTTCGCCTTGTCTTCATCTGTCTTTGCGTTATGGATAAAAGCTATTTCTTCTGCAGGAACACCCTTAGAAACAAGCTTAGTTTTGATATCATCATATACGCAGAACTTTTTACCGTTCTTCTTTTCATCTGCCGGGTCTTGCGGAACTCCAAGATCCGAGAAGATCAGCTGTGTAGATTTGTTTTCAGATGTCTTTTGCCAGATATCATATACGTTGTCAACACACATATTCACTTTACTGCCTTCTTCATCGGGAAGCAAAGGATCAATCAGTCGCTGATCCAAGCCTATCTTTTTACCGTCAGTTGTTATGTTAAGCATATTATCCTGAGTCGGTAATACTTTTCTGAGTCGAATCTCCTTGGCACGACTTCCGAGTGACTCAATAAGTTTTTCCTGAGTTTTTGTCGGCTTGGCAACAACAGTTATCGCTTCACATTCAGGTACTTTCAGATCAAGCGTATCCGCAGTCTTTATATCGGCTACTTCCCGGAACATACACATAAGTTCGGGGAGATTTGTAAAGTTTGCAAATCGGGTCTTCAGCTGATATCCGTTACCTTCGGGCAGTAATTGATTTTCCGTTACCGTCTGAGCAAAGTTCGCAGCCCAGGCATCAAAAAAATTCATACCGGTTTCCTTCAGAAGATCATGTTGCAGATATTTCTGCATAAGATATATTTCCGATATTGAGTTTGAAACAGGCGTACCGGTTGCGAAAACTACGCCTTTACCGCCTGTTATTTCATCAAGATACTGACATTTCATATATAAGTCTGCTGTCTTCTGAACGTCTTTGTTTGATGAAATACCTGATATATTCCCCATCTTTGTTGCAAGGAAAAGATTCTTAAAATAATGTGCCTCATCGACAAAAAGCTTATCAACCCCAAGCTCTTCAAAGTCTATAACATCATCTCGCACCGGCTTACTGGTAAGAGACTGCAAATCGTTCTGAAGTCTTATTTTTGCCTTTTCCATCTGCTTTACCTGAAATGTATCGCCGTTTTGACGTTTTATTTCTCTAATGCTTTCAACTATCTCGTTTATCTGTTCATTGATACACTTCATCTGACGTTCTTGTGATACCGGTATTTTAATAAGCTGTGAATGTCCGATTATTATCGCATCCATGTCCCCGGTAGAAATCTTCGCAAACAGTTTCTGTCTGTTCTGCTTTGTGAAATCTTTTGCTCCGGCAACAAGTATATTTGCATTCGGATATAACTGCATGAAATCTTTGCCCATCTGCTCCGTCAGATGATTCGGGACAACAATAAGCGACTTGTGATGCAAGCCTAAACGCTTACCTTCCATTGCTGTTACTATCATCTCATACGTTTTCCCAGCACCAACCTCGTGTGCGAAAAGCGTGTTTCCTCCGTATAATGCGTGAGCTACGGCATTCTTCTGATGCTCTCTGAGCTTTATTTCGTTATTCATTCCTACAAACTCTATGTGAGAACCATCATATTCTCTGGGCTTTCGACTGTTGAAGATCCTGTTATATTTCTCAACAAGGTCATTTCGTCTGTCCGGATCTTTGAATATCCATGACTTGAATTCATTCTGCAGCATCTTTTGCTTCTCCTGAGCCAACTCTGTAGCACGTGGATTGATTACATAAGTTTCTTTACCATCACGCACAATTTTGTCTTTGACAATCGTATGTTTAAGATTCAGACTGTCTTCAAGCAACTGATATGCATTTCTTACACCGGCTACTCCGAATTTGTCGTTTGTTATCACGTTATCGTTGTATACACTTTTACCGTCTATCTTCCATTCGGCAGTATATGCCGAATACTGTACCGTTATGTTACGCTGAAGATAATACGGAATATGAAATGTTTCGTTCATAAACTCCTGCACATATTCGGTATCTATCCATGTAGCACCAAGACGTACATCAATGTCACCGGCTTCGAGTTTCTTCGGCATAGCTGCTTTTAAAGCTTCTATGTTTACAGCATATTTCGGGTCATCCGGGTAATTTTCTATCAGATAATCAAGTTTCTCACGTATATTTCCCGACAGATATTCATCAGCTGTTTCATATGATTCTGTGACAGGATTTTCAAATACAACTCCATGAAGCTCATCAATGACCTTTTCATCAGTTTTTCCTGTAAGCTGTGACATAAACTCAATATCAACATATCCACGTTTTGCAATGGACACTGCAAGTGCTTCAACAGCTGTATTTGTATGAGTTATCTGTATATCCGGGTTTATCGTTCTGCGATAGAAAATATCTGCCTTCTCTACTTTTCCGTTTTTCTCACGTTCAAGAGATGCAATAAGTGGATATGAAATATCTTCACCAAACAATTTATGATTTTCTTTTGATGAAATATATCCATACTTAGAAACGAAATCGTCATACAAGCCACCCAGGCGCTCCTGAGAGCGTTTTACAACATCATCGGGTAAGTTATCCGTCTGTTGCTTGATAAGCGTTCTGAGGCAGTCCCTGATTTGTGTCATGGCTATGATTCTTTGAGAATTTTTCAAAGAGCCTTCATACATTTCCGGACCTTTATCAGAATTATAATACAGATTATTTCCTATGCTGATGTAACTGAACTTGCGTTCATCTTTGGCTATATCAGAAATTTCAGGGAGTACATTTCTGGTTGACTTTTCTGACACGGTAAACCTTATCTTGCTTAAAGCTATTTCAAGGAGAGTACTTAGTTTTCTGTTCGGCAACGGTTCACACATACAGGAGTCACTGCTACCATACAACTTGTTTCCCGGAACAAGCTTACCGAGTATCATATCCGGATTTTGCTGAAAATAACTGTTTATCGTAAAGCCTTCATCAGTCTTTACAGTATTGACCCAATCCGGCAAATCAGCTTCAGATATCATTTCTTTACGCTTTTGCAGAAAAACAATGTCACTTGTTACTTCCGTACCTGTAAAAGCATTGTTCGGCAAACGTACCGCACCGATAAGTTCTGCTCGCTGAGCTATGTATCTTCTTGTCTTGTCGTTTTTCTTATCAAGTGTGCCTGTTGACGTTATAAACGCTACCACACCACCCGGCTTGACTTTATCAAGTGATTTTGCAAAGAAATGATCATGTATGCGGAAGTTATATTTATCATATCTGTCTTCAAGCAGTTTATAATCTGCAAATGGAATATTACCTACAGCCAGATCAAAAGCATCATCGTTGTATACTGTCTTTTCAAATCCGTCAACAATGATGTTTGCATCGGGATAAAGTTTCTGTGAGATACGTCCAGTCAGGCTGTCTATTTCTACTCCATGAAGCTCAGACTTATCCATCATTTCCTGTGGCATAGCAGCAAAAAATCTTCCTGTTCCCATCGCCGGATCAAGTATTTTTCCACCTGTAAATCCATTTTTCCTGAGAGCCGTATACATCGCACTTATAACTTCGGTATCTGTGTAATAAGCAGTCAGGGTAGAAGACCTTGCTGCGTCATATTCGTCTATGGTAAGCAGATCTCGCAATGTTTCAAATTCTTTTGCCCACTTTTCGTTATCCGGATCAAAAGCCTGATGCAGACCGCCCCAACCGGAATACTTCGCCATAACTGCCTGTTCTTCAGGTGTAGCAAGCCTTGAATCATTTTCTGTATTCTTCAAAGTCTGAATAGCTTCAATATTTGCTTTGAATCTGCTCTTTGCCCCTCGTTCTTCCATATCCGCTTCATCAGCACGAAAAGTTGACATTTTTTCAGTACTTCCGGAAAAATGAGAAATAATTTCTTTGGCTTTATCTATACGTTCACGATGCTTTTCCGCATTGCCGTAAGCAATCGCATCGCCGTAAGCGAGAATATATTTAGCTTCTTTCAACAAAGACTGCCTATCTGATGAAGAAATATATTTATCTGCAGCTATCAACGCAGACATACGTCTTGCAAATTCGTTCCACGTCTGATGTATATTCTTGTTTCCGTATTTTGTAGTAAGCTCAATGTTGTATCCTTTTTCATCATAACGTACCCAGTTGACAGCTCCCTGACCACTGTGACCGCCTGAACCGTACAGTTTTTTCAAATACCCGGCGAACTCAGATTCAGAGGGTTTATTGTCATGATAGAACTTATCTACATCGTACTTACCGAGTGCAAACGGCATCCCTGTACATATCTCGTCTTCTATTATCGAATCAACAAAATCCTCGTCATAATAAGACAAAGATTTACTGTCCGTATTTTCAGTTTCGGAAGTTTCAAACAATGTAAACTGCGTTCCGGCAGAAGAAAAAGCAGCATCATTTTCACTTGATACTGCCTTTTCATTTGTATTTACACTTCTATCAGTTCTTTGATTATTATCTCCGATGCTGCCTGTTTGTAGTTGTTCATCATCCCTACCCAGTACATCATGTCCGTGTCTTTCATTTCTTCCGTCAGACCGTCCGCTTCTGCCATACTCTTGACTATCTGCTGTTCCATTTCCCATGCCTGATCGTCGATCTGTCTCAGATGATCTGTAAGAGTGTTCATCAACAACATTTCCATGTACTTGCCGTCCTTGTATTCCTGAAGATATTTCTCCCTCAGACGTCCGTATCTGCCTATCGGAATCGGATCCGGTTCGTTCTCCTGTTCCGGTTCCATATCCCCGAAGTCCGGAATGTACACTTCCACTTCCTCTCCCTGCTTCGTTACTTCCGTAATCAGAACGTAACGTATTCCGTTCGAGTACTTCACTTTCGGTAATTCTTGTTCTTCTAAGTTCTTCATAGCTATCTCTCCTTTGGTTTACATGTAATCCAACAGTTTTTTCAATCTGTCGAAGCGTTCTTCCTGCAACAACGTTTACAGCCTGTCCGAGCAAAACGGCATATCTGCTGTCCAGATCCGCCAATTTATCAAAAGCCTGTGGTTTTATTGTCTGTTCAACATTCAGACCACAACGTTTCATAGTTGCGTATGCTGTACTTACAACAATCACATCAGCAAACTTATTTGCGACATCAGATGTCAGAACTAAACCAAGTTCACTCGCCTTTTCCTGTAATTGTTTGATATAACGTCCTATGAAATTCAAAGTTTCAGCCTGAGCCATTCTCACAATTCCTCTTTGAAGAGAGTTGTCGGAAATGTTGTATTGTGATGAAATCATGTTCAATACATCGACTTCACGATCGGGTGCGTATTTCCATCTGAACTGCTCCGGATCTTTGGACTTGCCATTGTTCCTCGGCTCTGTATCTTCAACCGTAAAAACATAATAAAGCTTATGATTCTTACGATCAAGTAACTTGACACCCTGCGTCCCTTTTTTCATATGCAGGTTCATTTTATCCGTCCAGAACTCAAAACTTGCACACGCAACAGAATCAGGTCTTTGAGCGTGTATAAGCACTTGTTCATCAAACGTATATTTGTACATCTTCGCAGCTGTATCGAGGAACTTCTTCCATTCCTGCGGACTGCTTACGATGTCCTTTAGTGTTTTTTCTGCAAGCTGTTCATATTTTTGATATATCCATTCTTGCAATATCATCACTTCCTTTATCATTGTAACACTGTAAAGCGTGAAAGTCAATACTTTTTCCGGATAATTTTATTTTTTTCACTTGTCCGAATTTCAGGCGGTCGCACTCGTGCTCCCTTTCCCGTTGGGCTGTCTGACTTCATACGTTTCGGTTCGTTCTTCAAAACACCACTTTTTTCAACTTTCAACATTTTCAACACAATCAAAAATTCAAGGTGTAGTTCGTGTATTAAGTTTTCAACACTTTCAACAGCCTATAACTTCTATTTACGTTATTCCTTGAAAATAAGTAAGAAACAGTCTTATTTATCCAAGTCCTAAAATTTTTTCTCTTTGATAGAAAACGTATCTTAAGTGGGTTTATATATGTTAGTTCATCTTTTCAGGACCCCCACAAAATTTATGAATCATCCCATATCTGCACCGGATAAACAATACTATTTCTTGAAATCAAGAAATCTTCAAAGCTCACAATTATATCAAATACAAATGAGATATACATAAAACTATCGTTTCTTACATTCACAAATCTACTCAAAATCCACATAATAATAACACGAACATTCATATTCCATACTGTATAATTATTATTACCGTAATCACATGCCTGAGATATGTAATTACATTTATACAACAATCCACATTTCATCAGTGTATTTGTATGTTTTATTATTGTCGGTGCAGAAAGACCGGTAATGTTCATGAGTCTTTTTATCGACGGAAATGCTCTTCCGTTTTTATTAGCACAACTCTTTATTGCACAGTACACCATTAACTGATAGTTATCTTCTGTGAGATCAAGAACGCCTCTATCTATTGTGAAATAATTTCCACTTAATCTTTTAAGTTTATATTTGCTACAAAGTCGCTTGCGACTGAAGAAATCATATCTTGATTGTTTTTCTATAAGTTCTGCTTTCACCAGTTCATTTATTGCTCTTTTTACGCTACTTACGCTTATTCCGCATTTCTGTGCTATTGTGTCATGCTTTATAACAAACTCATTAGTCATAAAAAATTCAGAGTATAGAGTTACAATTACTCTGAATGCTACCGGTTTTAGCTTATATGTCATTATGTCATTTGGAATCTTTACATATCTTCTTTTCACTGCAACTCCACCTCCTTATTTATTTTAATCTACTGGAATAAGTTTATATTTTATGTCTTTCAACAAATCAGATTTCTTATAATGTTCAGGAAATACTATTCTATCATCTGATATTGTTACTTGGTATTCTTCAAAAGAACTTGAACCAAATAACAATGAGATTGCGTATTGGGGATCTACACAAACATAAAATGCTTTAATAGATTCTGCATTTTTAGCTTTTTCATTTATTTCTTGTAGCATTTCTTTTGTCTTTTCCCACTCTTCTCCTGTTTTGTATGACGACTCGTATTGCTCCGCAATAGAAATATGACTTTTCTTTATTTCTAATTTAGTTTCTGCGGATAAATTAGACATTTTCAACCCAATTGCTACAATTATTAATTCTAAAATAAAAATTATACTACCTGTTCTGGAATCGGCACCTTTATCCACCAAAATCTTCATAGATATTAAACCTATTACTGCAATTATTATAAATATCATAATAACTTTCCTCCTAATCATAATATTTCTCAAGGGGATCGCAACCATATTCGCTACAATAAGCAGGCGGCATATACTTAATTGCACCACAGCAGGTACAATAGCCATCTTCATCATATTCGTGATCGCAAACAACATCAATCACATTTCCATTTTCATCATAAATCGCACGTTCCATACTAACTAAACTCCTTTTCAAAATCTTCAAATTAATTCAAATTTTAATTTATACTCGCCCTTTTCCTCTTCTGCTGTTTCTATAATCTTTATTTTGACCCAGATGCCATTAAACATCTTGCAATACTTTTCTAATGTAACAGCATGCAATCCACTACGTTCGCTCAGATCCTTGAGAGTTATATACGGCGTTATATTATCTTTGGCAAAAGAACATATCGTACAATAGAATTGTAAATGATACGGATTTTCCATTTCGTATAACATCTTTCTGTCAATCGTAAAGTAATCACCATCAATTCTATTAAGCTTATATCTTGTATGTTGCCATAGTTCCTCATTTATCTTTTCTACAATCCCTTCTTTCATAAGCCTTGGCATTACTTTCTTCACACGTTCTGTTGTGACTCCTGCTTCCTTTGCAATATCCTTATACACAGTGATAAATTCATTCTCGAAACCATACATATCGCATAATTTCATAAACACCTTATATCCGGTAGCCGTCAATCTGTAATTAAACATTTTCACCGGAACACTTAGCCTGCCTGCATTATCCACTTAAACTCAACCTCTCATCTTAACTATTGTTTTTTTTTCATTATTCTCAAGCCTCATGTTCTCACATAAATCTTCATTAAAATCTTTCAGCTTTGAAAAGCGCTGGATTACTTTATAGCCTATAGCTTCATATGCAACTTTTATTCTGTCAGATTCAAAACGTCCTGCAAAATCATTATCAAGACAAACATTGATTTCTTTTACTTCCGGATGCATTGATAAGTAATGCTTCAGAGCAACATCAGATGTTCCGCCAAGCGTTATACGAGTATGCACTTTCCAAGCATCATCTCTCCCAACTATCTTATTAATCAGAGTCGCATGACTCATTGCATCTATCGGAGATTCAAAAACATAAATTTTATCAGTAAGTTTTCCCGGCATAGAAAAACAGTATCGCTTATCACTGCCGGAACAGTCTCTTCGATACTGTACATCTGTCAATGTTCCTCGAACAGAGGCATATCTTATATCATTTTGCTCATCATACCCAACAAATACTACATTATTATCTTTATCTTGATATATTCTGTTATCAGCTATAAGTGCTGCTACTATTTTGCTGTCTACACATCTCGTTTGTGTCAGATATGCAAATGCACGTCTGTACATTCCTTCAAACTTCTCAGGTAAACATGGCTGAACATCATCATGATATTCGGAAACAAACATACTATTGCTTCCGGCATTTATTCTGCCATGTAATCGTACTTCGTTAAGTTCAACAACTGCTTCGGCATATGTCATATTTTCAACTTTCATTAGAAAAGACACCGCATCAGCTCCGCTTGTCATGTTGCTCCATCGTTTCCACCCTTTGCGATCAGCAAATATAGACAAGCTTGAAAGATCTCCCGGATATTTTCTGTCTATCCGCAACTTATATGAAGCTCCACAATGTTTCACTTCCAGCCCTCTTGCTTCCAGATATGATACAAGATCTACATTCCTGCTCTTTTCCTGCATTTCTTTTGTTACGTGCATTTCTCTACCCTCCAATAAAAAAGAGAACCTATTCTTTTACGAACAAGTTCTCTTTGCTGTTATTTTAGTTTCATCATTCTGCGTTTTCTCTGCATATTTGGCTTTGTAAGCTCATAACGTTTCAGGATAAGACCATATACTTTCTTGTTGTGATGATCATCGTTGTAATCTATACGATTTGCTACGCAACTACCTTTAAGCAACGATTTGTTTATCTGTATATATCTCTCTTTTGTAGACGCAAACAGATAATTGATATCTCTTGTGTAATTGTATTTCGGATAGTTGAGCCATCGGGATACGTGAATGAGATCCCATTCTGCCGAGGAACACATCATTATCTTTACATCTGACTTTCTGAAGACAAGTTCATGTATTTCCGGTTTGAAGTAACCTATGTCAATGATTACGTGTGAGTAGTTCTGCTGTGCAGTTTCAAGTGCATCGTAAGGCAATACATGAACATTATTAAGGCTGAATCCTTCTGAACCGGATGTTGTTTTAAACCTGTAATATCGCAACATATTTGTATATGTAACTTCATCGCTCATTACAACACAAGGATTTTTGTTCTTGCTGCTGAGATATTGTGCAATATCAAACGCTGTCTTGGTACAGCCAAGATGATGTTGTAACTGCATTAAGGCTATAGTAAGACAATTGTCTTTAGCATCTTCGCCGTCATCTATTATTTCAGTTACGGTATTGATATCAAAATCATGTCTTTCAGAGAGAGAAAAAAAGTTCAGCTTTACTTCATCGTAAGTTTCCTCAGATTTTTGTTCTTCTTCATCGTCGGTTTTATCAGCTTTCCTCGTGTATTTTTCTTTTTCTTCAATTATCTGCGTTATTTTTTCTGTTATATCACCGAACTTCATCGGATTTTCTACAACAGCTTTTATTTCTTCGTCATTGATTATTATGTCATAAACTTTCTGACGTTGCAGCAATGACAAGGTTGCTTTGAAGTCATCGTCCATAAGGTTTTCAACTGTGCCGAAGTTATAGATAATCCTTACATTGTTTGCTTTAAGATTAAGCAGACACAGAAAACCGTCAAGATCTATTTCTTTGAATTTGATTGAGTGATCAATTATAACGCAGTGCGGATTAAGTGATTCAATCTGACTTACTGATGAACTCTTAGCTACATTCTGACTTGATACGACACTAAAATCCATCATTTCTTTAACGACAGCATCATACATCTTTTTTCGCACTCTTGAACAGTACAGTACAGCGTTCATATTGTCTCAACCTCCTTTTGCAGTTTCAGAACATCATCAATTATGTGTTTTGTCGCTTGTGAAAACGCTTCAAGCTGATAGCTTGATATCACTATCAGATATATCATATCAGCAACATAGAACTGTGTAATCATTCGTGATTTATACGATTTATCTTCCTGCAATCCGACGGGGCTACGTAACAACATAGTCGTACTATACGCTATATATCGTTCAAGTACCATGTTTTCAATTTTCTCTCCGACAATGCACTTAGCCTGATTTTCACTGAACGCATAGACAGTTGCGTTCTGAACTGCAAACTCTGACTCTATCCTTGATTTAAAGCGTGTAAAAGCTTTAAGCAGTCGTTCTTCTCGTTCGTCTTTTTTCATTCATATACTCCTTTTCTGCAACACGAAACTATGTATTCTTCCAGTGTCATCTCTCGCTTATACGCCATTCCTTTCAGGCTTTCATAAACATCAGCCGATATCTTCAGATTTACATCTCGTATATCATCTTTCTGTTGCTGTTTCTCCTTGAAGTTAGTTGACATTATATTGTAAAGCTGACACTTAGGTATCTTCTTTGAAAACGGTATTACTTTCTTACCGCATATTACTAACCCTGTACCCTTTTCTCCGGTTTTTAAATACATTTCCTGCGACGGAGACAATTCAAACAAGTCAACTATAGGCTTTATTTCGCTGTTTTTCTGTTGCAGAAGTACAACGAACTCGGCATTACCCAACATTGCCTCAGCCTGCTTTGATGCGAGTACTTCTTTGATATTCTGAGTTGCACCGGTAACAACACCACCATGTTTTCTTATACGCTTGTATACCAGTGCGAAAAATTCACCGGATTTTGTTGTCTGCTTGCCTGCACCATCGGTAAACATTATCGAAAACTCGTCTATCCAGACCCATGTGCGTATTCCTCTTGCCTTATTTGAAATAACTCGCTGCCAGAGATACTCAAGAATGATCTGAAGACCTACGGCTCTGAGCTGTTCTCCCATCTCG
>JAGAKZ010000085.1 GCA_017848115.1 Oscillospiraceae bacterium | reverse complement strand
CTTTTTTTAGAATACTTAGCTTGCAAATTTTATTTTCGTGTCTTTTGCTTGACATCACTCAATAATTCATTGATGTTACTCTTTGAATCTTCAAGGGTTTTATGTTAAAGTGCATTGTTCAATTTTCAAGATACTGTTGTTTGTTCCGTTTTTCCTTTTGCCGTGGAACTTCTTTATTATATCATGTTGTCCGGTGTTTGTCAAGACTTTTTTGAAATTTTTTATTTTTTCTTGTCTTTGCTCTCACCCGACAGCTTTAATATCATACCACATTTCAAAAGACTTGTCAACACTTTTTTGAAAAAAATTTTTATTTTTTTATTTCAATCGTTTTTCCCAAGTATTGCCTTGATTTAGATGAATAATCCCTATATAATATATATATTAATCTATCAAAAAATCAGCAATAAAAAGGGTGACCGCAATGAAAAGAAAATCTTTAAAGAAAAAGAAAATCATCATAACAATACTGATATGTATTGCATTAGTGTTTATACCATCGATAATATATTCAAACCATCATATTGATGTTGAAAATATCTCGTTTAAAAGCAGGGATATTCCGAAGGCTTTTGATGGAGTTAAGATTGCTCATTTATCTGATTATCATAATCATGGAGAAAAATTTGATAAGAGGCTTGTAAATATTCTGAAAAAGTCTGAACCTGATTATATTTTTATTACAGGAGATATAGCTGACAAAGTTTTTACCGATATTGATAAGGCAAATCATTTTTTAAAAGAAATGTCGTGCATCGCCCCATGTTATCTGGTCTGGGGAAATCACGACAAAAATATTGATGATCAGGATTTTGAAAAAATGAATTCATATGCTCAGGATTGTGGAATAACTGTTCTTAATAATGATGTTGTAAGACTTTGCAAGGAAGATGAATATATTTCTGTTACCGGAAACTATGACTATATTGAAAATGTAACAGAATGCGGAAAAGATGAATTTAATATCTGGCTTAATCATTTTCCTGAAAATTTTGAAATTATAGCTGATGGTACAAAAAACTCCGGAAATCAGATGGACCTTATGTTTTCGGGGCATGCCCATGGCGGTCTGATAAGATTTCCGGGTATAAAAGGATTATTTGCTCCGGGACAGGGATTTTTCCCGGAATATACTTCGGGGCTGTATGAATACAACGGTTCATCTATGATAGTAAGCAGAGGAATCGGCAACAGTACTACTACATTAAGGCTTTTTGATACTTTTCATGTGATAATCTGTACTCTTGAGAGTGAAAATGCTATGAACTGATGAATCAAAAAAAATCAATCATATTTTTTAAAAATATTTATTAATTGTGGAATAATTGCAATAATAGATAACAGAGCGAATCCTGTACAAATTATAAAGCACTCTGATCGACATAAAGCGATACTATGACTAATCAGAAGACAAATAACTTCTCCTAAACATAGCAAGATTTTATATCTAATCAACATTTTATTTTCGCAATTCTTTTACAAGAAAATTTGAGTTGTAATCTTTTTGATAAGTCTTAATCATTGATTTGATCACTTTTTTCGGATTTTTACATTCCAAAAGTAACATTGGCAGATTATGTGTCGCATCACACAAACTCCATAAACGTTGAGTATCATTGATACAACAAAGCATCTCCCTGAGTACTTCTGTAAGAATACTATAATGGTCTGCATTTTTTATTATTATGATATTTGCGGTGTATATATTTTCAATTCCGCCCCAAGACAGTTCATGCTCTGCATTACAGGTATATTTCTTCAGAATTTTCCGCACGATATTAAATTCAGATTCGCCCCCGGAAATATGATGCTCCATGCAATTAATCAACTGTTTTAACGCTTCTGTATATTCCTGAACTTTGTCAGTATTTGCTCTGAAAAATATCAATAATGCTTGTAAGTCGTAAAAATCATAATTTAAGAGATACATATTTTCCTCATTTCACTTAATTTTCGCAATACAAGACTTCAAACTCTTCTCCAAGCTCTTTACATAGTTGTTCGTAAGCGAACTTTTTCTTTTTATTAAACATAATTGTATCTTCTTCTGTCCACCAGGGAGAAACAAGGGGAGCCTCGTCCATATCCATCATATTTTCATGATATGCCTGTAAATACCAAAGCAGATTCTTTAATTTTCGGGAAATAGGGAGTTGCTGTTCATCAACCGCATAATCAAATTTATCTATGGTAGTATCATTTGCCGACCAAAGACAAGTTCCTCCCCATTCATACCAATACTTGAATACATATTTCGCCATACTATATTCCTCCAAGAAAAATCAATCTGTATACTCGTCAAAAGTAAGATAATCAATCTCACATCCATTGTTTCGTAACAAAACAATTACATTTTGAAAATACCATGAAAAATCGGTAGTATTATCCGGCATCGTTTTACGATAATAATCCAGACCAAGAACTATTTCCTTTGTCGAACTTGCCGTCATTGTAAAACCACCTTCTGTACCGTTGTAACAAAAAAGTAATCCGACTCTTTCATTATGGTCTTGCTTGTAATCAACAATATCCTTTAAATCAGCTTCTGATATTTTCTCCCTTTGCCAATCACACTCATCATTATCACCGATCGGTATATATTCAACTAATCCATCGCTGTTGTAAAAACTCCAGTTTAATTTACTCAGTAACATAATAACGTCTATTATTCTGTTACTGTAATATTCACAATTAATAGTTATTATTGCTTCATATCCCATAAAAGAACCCCTTTATAAACATATTTTGCCAAAACTTTAAAAACAGATTTTTTGTTGCGATTTGCTATATGTATTCCTTAAAAGTCATCTGATCAATAATACACCCGTTAGCTCTCAGCGGAACAATAATATTCTGAAAATACCATGCAAAATCTGTCGTCTTATCCGGCAATATTTTTCGTTCAATATCCAAATCAAGCATAATATCATTTGTATTCCTTGCCAGCAAAGACATACCGCATTCTGTTCCTTTGTAAAGCAAATCTATTCCTACTAGCTCATTGTTTTCTTGTTTTTGATTTATTATATCAAAAACTTCTTTTATTGATAATTTTTCTGACTGCCAGGCAAATGCATCATTATCCCCAACCGGCAAATACTCAACACTGCCTTTATCATTGTGAATTTTCCAATTTAATTTGTCTAACAGCAAAATAAAATCTGTTATCTTTTTAGAATAACGTTCACAATTTATTGTAATCAATGCTTCATAACCCATAAATAACCTTTCTTAACTAGATCTCATCACCAAAATCATAATTTACATCTATAACATATTTATCTCTGATACAATTCCTTAACATACATATCACTTTTCTGATTTTATTATCAAAAGCTTTTTTATGTTCTTTGCTAGTAAATCCTTGATAAGAAAATTCAATAGAGTTATCTAGAAATAATTTCATATGTTCATTACATATCTCATCTAAAAGGGCTTCAAGCTCCTTATTTTCAGGTAAATCATCAGGTATAACACCTGCATCAATATAATTACCTTCTTCATCATAAGTTCTTATTGGTTTTATACCATAGTCCAATTCAAAAATTATTTTTTTCATACAACACCTTTCGTTCAAATTGATATTAAGCCACAAGGTCAATAATATTTTATAAAACACCACCCCCGTAAATACGTATTTTACAGGGGTGGTAGAAATTTATTATTTTAAATTAGTCAGCCATCAACTTTACCATAACAGCTTTCTGTGCATGGAGTCTGTTTTCTGCTTCTTCAAATATTTCTTCTGCGTGTTCTTCAAATACCTTTGTTGTGATTTCTTCTTCTCTGTGTGCAGGGAGGCAGTGGAGTACCATAGCTTTATCGTTTGCAACAGCCATGATCTCATCATTTATCTGATAGCCCTTGAATGCTGCCTTTCTGATCTCAGCTTCGCCTTCCTGACCCATAGACGCCCATACGTCTGTGATAAGAACGTCTGCGCCTGCTGCTGCTTCAAGTGGCTTGTCTGTGATTGTAAATCTGCCTGTAGAATTTGCAAATTCCATTACCTTTTCATCAGGTCTGTAGTTTTCAGGGCAGGCAGCTGAAACTGTCATGCCAACTTTAAGGAATCCTGTGATAAGTGAGTTTGCCATGTTGTTGCCGTCACCTATGTAGCACATTTTAAGGCCTTCAAAAGTACCCTTGAATTCACGTACTGTCATAAGGTCTGCAAGTACCTGACATGGATGTGAAAAGTCTGTAAGACCGTTTATGATCGGAATACTGCCGTATTCTGCAAGGTCTTCTACTTCTTTCTGTTCAAATGTTCTGATCATTATTCCGTCAAGGTAACGTGAAAGAACTCTTGCTGTATCCTGTACAGGTTCGCCTCTGCCTATCTGAAGATCGGATGAGGAAAGGAAAAGAGGGTATCCGCCGAGCTGATACATACCTGTTTCAAAGGATACACGTGTTCTTGTTGAGGCTTTCTGGAATATCATTCCGAGCGTTTTGCCTTTGAGATGTGGGTGTGGTATGTTGTGTTTGAGTTCATATTTGAGCTGATCTGCGAGATTGAGGATATCTATTATCTCTTCACCGCTAAGATCGAGCATTTTTAAAAGATGTTTCATATAATTTCACCAACTGTAAAAAACAGTTTCCTTTCTTTGATAGTTTTAATATTTATGCCAGAAGTTCTGACAGTATTCCTATTCCCTTGTCTATTTCCTCATATGTTATAGTGAGCGGAGGAAGAAGACGTACTTTTTCTTTTGCTGTAAGGAGAAGAAGTCCCTTGTCGAGTGCTGCTTTCACAACATCTGCAGCCTTTTTCTCTGTAAGAGTTATGCCTATCATAAGACCAAGACCGCTTACGGACTCAACACCTTTGATATTTTTAAGTTTGCTGAATATATATTCGCTCTTTTTGCTTACTTCATCAAGAAATCCTTCTGCGCAAACCTTTGTCATTACAACATTTCCGCCTGCACAAGCAAGAGGATTTCCGCCAAATGTAGAACCATGTGTTCCTGGAGTGAGTACAGACGAACATTTTTCTACCGCAAGACACGCACCTATCGGAACACCGCCTGCAAGACCTTTGGCAAGAGTTGTGATATCCGCTTTTACGCCAAAATGTTCTGCTGCAAGAAGTTTACCTGTACGTCCTATACCTGTCTGAACTTCATCTGCAATCATAAGTATATCTTTTTCATCGCATATACTGCGTACTGCTTTTACAAATTCTTCGTCAAGCTTTACTACTCCGCCTTCACCCTGTACAAATTCAACCATGATCGCACATACAGAATCATCAACGACTGATTTGAGAGCTTCGATATCATTTGCAGGAGTATGCACAAATCCGCCTACAAAAGGGAAAAAGTACTGATGAAAACTATCCTGTCCTGTTGCAGAAAGTGTGCAGAGTGTTCTTCCATGGAATGAGTTTACAAGAGTTATTATGGTATTACGGTTTTCACCGTATTTGTCAAAGCTGTATTTACGTGCTATTTTTATAGCACATTCATTTGCTTCAGCACCGCTGTTTCCGAAGAAAACTTTATCATAGCCTGTAGACTGACATAGTTTTTCAGAAAATTCTGCCTGAATCTTTGTATAATAATAATTTGAAGTGTGCTGTATGCTCTTTGCCTGGTTGCAGACAGCTTCCACCCAGTCGCTGTCACAGTAACCGAGTGAATTTGTGCCGATACCACTGCCAAAATCTATGTACTGTTTATTATCTTCAGCAGTTGCATCTCTGCCGTTTCCCTTGTCAAGTACAAGATCGTAACGGCCATATGTATGCATTACATTGTTGTTAAATTTTTCTATTGTATTCATTTTAAGTAGTTCCCCTTAAAAAACTATTTGAACTGTGTACCTATGCCTTCGTTTGAAAGAAGTTCGATAAGAATAGAATGAGGCACTCTGCCGTCTATGATGCAAGTCTTCTTTACACCACGTCTTACAGCTTCAACACAGCAATCTATCTTTGGAATCATACCGCCTGATATGATACCCTGTTTTTTCATAAACGGCACTTCGCTTACATTTACAGAAGGAATAAGTGTTGACGGATCATCTTTATCTTCAAGAAGTCCTGCGATATCTGTCATAAGAATAAGATTTTCAGCGCCGAGTTCAGCAGCTATTCTTGAAGCCGCTGTATCTGCATTTATATTCATTGTTTCGCCAGATTCAGTACTTCCTACAGTAGCTATTACCGGAATATATCCGTTATCAAGACAATCTGTTATAGGTTTTGTATTTACAGAAACTATATCTCCTACATATCCGAGATCCTGCTCTGACTGTACTTTTTCAGCAACAAGCATATTTCCGTCTATACCGCAAAGACCTATAGCCTGACCCTTGTTCGCTGTAAGAAGAGCAACGAGCTCCTTGTTTACTTTGCCTGCAAGAACCATTTTTACTACATCTACAGTTTCTTTGTCAGTGTATCTGAGACCGCCGATAAACTTGCTTTCGATATTAAGTCTGCCGAGCATATCATTTATTTCCGGACCGCCACCATGAACGAGAACTACCTTTACACCAACAAGTGAAAGAAGTACTATATCACTCATAACTGCCTGTTTGAGTTCGTCATTTGTCATTGCGTTTCCGCCGTATTTTACAACAACTATTTTGTTATTGTACTTCTGGATATATGGAAGTGCATCTATAAGCACCTGTGAACGAATATTATTAGCTATCATTTCCACTTTTTAAAAACCATCTTTCTGTTTTTAATATTTTTTCGACTAGCTTCTGTAGTCACCATTTATTTTTACATAATCATATGTAAGGTCACAACCCCAGGCTGTAGCAGATGCTTCACCGATATTAAGGTCGATATATATCTCTATCTCATCTTCGACAAGAATTTTCTTGGCTTCATCTTCAGAAAATTCTACACCTGAACCGTTTTCACAAACTTTGATTTTGCCTGCTGATGAACCAAGATATACATCAACTTTGGTAATATCAAAATCTGCTTCTGCATAACCTATAGCGCAAAGAACACGTCCCCAGTTAGCATCAGCGCCAAACATGGCACACTTGAAAAGCGGTGAACAAATAACACTCTTTGCAACAATAATTGCTGTATCAAGATCCGGCGCTGTTGAACATATACAAGTGAGAAGCTTTGTTGCGCCTTCTCCGTCTTTGGCAAGCATTTTAGTGAGGTTTGCCATAACCTGATAAAGAGCATCTTTAAATATTTTATAATCTTCACCATCTGAAACTATTTCAGCGTTTCCGGCAAGACCATTTGCCATAAGCATACAAGTATCATTTGTTGACTGATCGCCATCTACAGACAGACAGTTGTATGTTATCTTTACTATCTCTGAAAGAGCTGACTTTACCATTTCTGATGAAATAGCACAGTCTGTTGTTATAAAATTGAGAGTCGTAGCCATATTCGGATGAATCATTCCGCTACCCTTTGCCATACCACCAATTTTACAAAGCTTACCGCCTATCACTGCTTCTACTGCATATTCTTTTTTTACTGTATCTGTTGTCATAATCGCAGTAGCTGCGTCAAGATTTCCGTCATATGAAAGTTTCTTTACAAGTTCAGGAACTGCCCTTACTATAGGTTCTATAGGAAGTATCTGCCCTATAACTCCTGTTGAAGCAACTACAACTTCTTCAGGTGCTATCCCTATTTCGTCTGCAACAAGTGAACACATTTTATATGCCTTTTCCTCACCGTCAGCGTTACAGGTATTGGCATTTTTAGAATTTACAATAACAGCTTTTGCTTTCCCGCCTGTTTTTTCAAGATTATTCTTTGTTACTATAACAGGAGCACCTTTTACTTTATTCTGAGTATAAACACCTGATGTATTACACATTACATCAGATACAATGAGTGCTATATCATTTTTCCTGGTGGGATTTTCTTTTATTCCGCAGTACAGTCCGCTTGCTTTAAACCCCTGTGCCGCACATACACCACCATCAATATATTTGAAATCCATCATAATTTACCTTCTTATCTATATGTTAAGACCTGTAGCCTCATCAATTCCCATCATTATATTAAGACACTGAACAGCTGCGCCTGATGCACCTTTTCCAAGGTTATCAAGACGTGAACAGAGAAGAACCTGCTCATCGTTTCCGCATACAAAAATCTGCATAGTATCTATATTACTGAGGGTATTTGACGCAAGAAATCCGTTTTCGAGAACGCCTTCTCCACCAAGTGGCATTACAGAAATCATTTTCTGACCTTCGTAATGTTTAAGGAACATTTCATAAATGTCATTTATACCGCATTTCTTTTCAAGAAGTCTTGTCTGAACCGGTACTGAAACAACCATTCCGCTGTAATAGTCACATACGATAGGATTAAACATCGGTTTTACTGAAAGTCCTGATATTTTCTGCATCTCAGGAAGGTGTTTGTGTGCCTGAGTGAGTGCATACTGTCTTGGACTGTTAAATTCGTAAGGTTTCTCATCGCCTTCGTAAACAGCTATTGCTTTCTTTCCTGCACCGCTGTAACCTGATGTTGCATAAGCAAATACAGGGAAATCCTTCTGCATTATACCCGATGATACGAGAGGTGCTACAAGTGAAAGAAATCCACTTGCATAACAACCGGGAACTGCAAGTCTTTTTGTAGTTTTTATTTTTTCTCTCTGAGCTTCTGAAAGTTCCGGAAATCCGTAAACCCATGCATCATTTGTTCGGTGTGCTGTAGAAGCGTCAAGAATTTTTACATTTTCATTTTCAACAAGCGATACGGCCTCGATAGACGCAGCATCCGGCAAGCAAAGAAATGTATAGTCAGATTCATTTATAAGTCTTTTTCTTTCAGCAAGGTCTTTTCTCTTGTCTTCGTCGATTTTTATGAGTTCAATATCATTTCTGCCTGAGAAACGTTCTATTATTCTGAGTCCTGTAGTTCCTTCCTGACCGTCTATATATACTTTTACTGCCAATCTTAATCTCACCTTTCATCGCTTTTCATATTTTTTACCACACTTACCACAAGTGTAGCCACGAACATTATTATAAGCCATGCTCTGTTTACAGTCACTGAATTTTCAAAATCCAGAAGAAGAATAACTGCAAAACCAAGAAGCCATATACCTACTCCTGCAAGGCTTATAAGAAATATCGATCTTATATTTTTCTTAGTCATCTGCCTCAACCTTTTTAAGCTGTTCAAGAGTTTTTTCTATCTGCACTTTTACTGCTGACGGTGACGGACCACCTTCAGAATTTCTCTGATTTACACAAGTTTCAAGATTTATTGCTGTGTAGACATCTTCATCAAAGATATCTGTATACTGCTTGTATTCATCAAGAGGAAGTGTTTCAAGCGTAAGTGAACGGCTTATACAAAGTGCAACAAGTTGTCCTGTTATCTTGTATGCATCTCTGAAAGGCATTCCCTTTTTCACAAGGTAATCTGCGCAGTCTGTAGCATTTATAAACCCTCTGGCAGCAGCCTGACGCATATTTTCCTTATTAAGCCTCATTGTTCTTATCATCGGAATAAATGTTTTGAGACAAAGTTTTACGTTGTCTATCGCATCAAATATTGCTTCCTTGTCTTCCTGCATATCCTTGTTGTATGCGAGCGGAAGACCTTTAAGCATAGAGAGAAGTGTCACCAGATCACCTGTAACACGACCCGTCTTGCCTCTTATAAGTTCTGTAATATCAGGATTCTTCTTCTGAGGCATGATCGAAGAACCTGTTGCATAAGCATCATCAAGTTCAATGAACTTGAATTCCCATGAACACCACATTATTATTTCTTCTGAAAATCTTGAAAGATGTGTCATAAGAAGTGACAATGCACAAGCAAGTTCAACACAAAAATCTCTGTCTGAAACACCGTCAAGACTGTTTACAACAGGTCCTTCAAATCCAAGAAGCTGTGATGTAAGCTGTCTGTCTATCGGATAAGTTGTACCTGCGAGCGCACAACTTCCGAGAGGGTTGAAGTTCATTCTGTCAGATGTATCAGAAAGTCTTGCCAGATCTCTTAAAAGCATCTGCGCATAAGCCATCATATGATGTGCAAATGTTATAGGCTGTGCTCTCTGAAGATGAGTATAGCCGGGCATTACTGTGTCAAGATTTTCTGAAGCTATATCGCAGAGAGTCTTTATAAGTTCTACAACAAACTTTTTGATCTCTACGATCTCTTCTCTGAGATAAAGTCTTATATCCAGTGCTACCTGGTCATTTCTTGATCTTGATGTATGAAGTCTTTTTCCTACATCACCGTAACGCTTTGTAAGTTCAGCTTCTACAAACATATGTATATCTTCGGCAGTCATATCAAGTTCTAACTTGCCTTCTTCGATATCGCAAAGTATTTCCTTTAAACCTGCCTGTATCTGCTTGCTGTCTTCAACGGAAATAATACCGCATCTGCCAAGCATTTCAGCATGAGCAATACTCCCCTGTATATCCTGTCTGTACATTCTTCCGTCAAATGATATAGATGAGTTGAACGCATTTACAGTTTCGTCAACTTCCTTGGAAAATCTTCCTGCCCACATCTTTGCCATCTGTATTTTTACACACCTCTCTATATAATCTTGCAATTTTCTTAAAATATCTATCGTTTTCTCCGTTTTTCTTCGATTTTCATTTTTGATATTGGAATGAAGCGGAATAATAAAGAGTAGTTATTGACAGATTACAGCATCAAGTGCCGATTT
>JAGAKZ010000084.1 GCA_017848115.1 Oscillospiraceae bacterium | reverse complement strand
TTTGTAAAGTAATAACCTTCGCCGATTGTTTCGTTGTAATATTTGAGTACACACTCTTCACTTGTTCCGGTATTTACCTCAAGTTCAGCATTCTGAATATCTGTACGGAAATTGCCCACCGGTACGAACTGTCCGTCTGTATACTTGATAGTTCCGTTTTCAAATACTCTTTCTACTGTACCTACTGCGAGTGGTTCTTTACCTTCTGCATACTGATGATATACATCTACTTTTCCGGTGTAATTTGCAAATCTCTCTGCAAATTCGCCTACTGTGATCATATCACCATTTGAATCTGACCACTTGTAATAGTAGTAATTCTTAGATGTTCCGTCATAGTATACCGGTGTGTTATCTACAGTAAAGCTGTTTTCACCGTATTTTACTGTGATTGTTGATGTTACAGGATATGTATGGTTTTCTCCTCTTTCTATTGCTGAAGAAATTGAGGATTCTACATTTCCTATATCTTTGATATTTTCGCCGTCTTTGTAATGTACACCAAAGCTTGATGGCTCACTCTTGATAAGTGCTGTTGCAGTTTCGGCTGTATACTTATTACCGCTTGCATCTTCAAAGTAGTAACCTTCATCAAGTGCTTTATCGTAGTAAGAAAGTACACATTCTTTACCTTCGCTTGTGTAAATAGTTTCAAGTGACTGACTTCCATCAAGGCTTCTTACTTCTGTGTGGAATGTTCCCTTTGGTACAAATACTTCATTTTCATATGTAAGTTCTGTACTTTCAAGTATTCTTTCAACTTCTCCGGCTTTAACAACAGTCTTTCCGTCTCCACACTGATAGTAGATTTCTGCCTTGCCTGTGAAGCCTTCAAATCTGTTATTAAGCTGTTCCTGAGTTGATTTTGTTCCTTTTTCGCCTGTAAATTCAAAGTAGTAGCCTTCTTTGTTTGTTTCATTGTATTCTTCAACTACCTTAGATACTACATCTTCTCCATTTGGATATTTTATTGTGAATATCGCTGTTACTGTATACTTATCAGTTGTATTATCATATGCTACACTTGCTCTTGCTGTTGAAACTACTGCACCAATAGAAACTGATTCCTCTTTTCCTGCTACCGCATAGTATGCGTTGAATCTTACAGGCTTATTTTTTGCGAGTTTGCTTACTTCTTCCGCAGTATATTTCTTTGTATCACCACTGTTATCAGAATTTATAAAGTAATAACCTTCACCGATTGTTTCGTTGTAGTATTTGAGTACACACTCTTCATTTGCTCCGGTATTTACATTAGATTCAGCATTTTGAATATCTGTATGGAAATTACCCACCGGTACAAACTGTCCGTCTGTATACCTGATAGTTCCGTTTTCAAATACTCTTTCTACTGTACCTACTGTAAGTGGTTCTTCATCTTTTGCATACTGATGATATACATCTACTTTTCCGGTGTAATTTGCAAATTTGTATTCAAAATTGTCTATAGTGATGATATCACCATTCATATCAGACCACTTGTAGTAATAGTAATTGTCTGCTGTGCTGTCATAATATACAGGTGTATTGTCTATAACAAACTTCTTTCCTTCATCAACAAAGCTACTTTCTTTGCCATAGCTTGTATAGTCTATTGTAATTTTAGAAACTACAGGATATGTATTGTCTTTGCCTCTTACTATTTCCGAAGCAATAATCGATTGCGTGCTTCCTACCTTGGTATTTATATTCGCATCCTTATAGCATACTTCAAACTTCGCTGATCTGCTATGAATAAGTCTGCTTGCATCTTCTGCATTATATTTATTATCCTGAGCATCTACAAAATAGTAACCTTCATCTGAACCTTCGTTAAAATACTGAAGTTCACGCTTTTCAGGCTGTCCACCACACATCTGAATATCTTTTCCTTCAGGTGCATAATTTTCAATAGATGTATAGAACGAACCCATAGGTACAAATAATCTCTTATTTGCATCATATACAAGTTCTGTACTTTTATCAGTAAGTTCACGCTTTATCATACCAACTTCGATAGGAGCTTTGTGTTCGCTATACCTGTGATAAACATTAACCTTGTCTGTATACAACTCAAATCTTGCTTTAAGCTCTTCCGGCTGTATAATATCGTCACTGCCGTCAAATGTATAATAGTAACCTATACCCGATGTTTCATCATAGTAGTTTACATCATAATCAAAAGTATAATTACCCTTGTTTTCGCTGTTATCTTTATTTTCATAATTTACTGTTATTTTTGAATTTACAGCAAACTCATTTTTAACATCAGTTTCCACCAATGTTGATGTAACATCAGAAGTAATAGTACCTATTACTTCGTCCTTATCCGATTTGACATAATACATCTCAAAATCAACAGGTTCACTGTGTGCTATATCGTTTAACTTATCTGCAGTGTACAACTGATTATTCAGTGTATTTTTAAAGTAATATCCTTCTTTTGCTTCATTATTATCATAATAATATTTAAGGACATCTCTCTGAGACACACTTTTATATGTTGTCGACAATTTATCATCATCATAGTTATGGATTTCAGTATGGAAATCACCCATAGGTGCAAACTTACCATCTTTACCATACACAAGTTCCGCATTGTCGAGAACACGTTCTATTGTACCACAATAAATAGGTTCTTTATCCGCATCGTACTGATGATATACTTCAACTTTTCCGGTATATCCTTCAAATCTTTCGTTTATCTCCTGTGAAGTTATTTTTTTGCCCTTATCATCTGTAAATTCAAAGTAATAACCTACTCCGGTTGTATCATTGAAATATTCCACTTCTTTTTCAATACTGATGTTCTCATTGCTATTGCCCTGATTTATAACAACTGTTGACTTTACACAATATTCTTTACTTTCTTCAATATACACTATGTCAGAGTCAATCTTTGAATTAACAACACCTATTTCGAAAACATCTTCATCGATTTCATAGTATGCTTTAAAGTTTACCTGACCTTCTTTTACAAGTTCACTTATTTCTTTAGCATTATATTTATAATCGTCGTTTTCATCAAGGCTCATGAAATAGTAACCTTCATCAAGAATCGCATCGTAATAACTCAGCTCACATTCTTCAGGTTTATTTGTAATCGTTTCAGTTTCATTGTTATTTTTCTTAGTGATAACAGTATGAAAATCACCTTTTGGTACAAACTCGCCATTTTCATACACAATTCTTCCTGCATCAAATACTCTTTCAACAGAACCTAATGATACAGGTTGTGATGATTCTGATTCTACATACCATACTTCAAAATCAGCAGTTCCCCTGTCCGCAATCTTCTTCACTTCGGTTGCATCATATTTCTCTTTCTTAGTTTCTGATGAATCAGGCAAATCAGATGAATCAGAATCAGATGATTCTGTAAAATAATATCCTGATTTAAAAGCATCATCATAAAACGGAATAAGTGCTTTTACATTGTCTTCAATTATTGTCGGAGCAGATTCATTACCATTGTGAATTGTAATATCAAATATACCCTGTGGATAAAATCCGTCTTTCTCCAAAAGAATATTTGAATCAACAAGAGTACGTTTTAATTTAGAATCCACAGTTATAGGTTCGTATTTAAAACTACCATCGTTCTCATAAAATTTGTATGTTTCCTGATACAAGAAATACAGTTCATTGATCTTGAGGTTTTCAAAATTTTCAAGATTTTTTCCTGCATTATCTACAACATCTTCAAGTATTTTAAGACTACCGTCATCAAAAGCGTACGTCCAATTATCTTTATCTTCCATCTTGTTATCAGATATTATATATCCGTTCAAAAGATACCATACTCTACGACTTTCACTGCTATCTGAATTTACTATATCAATATGATTTGCTGTTATCATATCTATAGCTATACTTGATTCATCATCATAGTGTATAACCATATTATACTTATGACTAACATCATCATAACTCAACTCTGCTTTTACAGGTTTACGTTTTGAACAGATAAAACTCTTATCCGGCTCAACTATAGGATATTCTTGCCAGCTTTCAATATACCAGTCTTTATCTCGCTGTGTCCATTTTACTTCCTTATCTTCTGATATCTGTCCGTCCACAACATTTCCGACATATTTTGTTATCTTCATGCTGCGTGTCTGTTCGCCCTTTGTCCATTCACTCTTATAAACAGTTGAACCAAGTGAACCTTCAGCAGGTGGAACATAATTTGCAGCTTCTGAATTTTCCTGTATATCAATATATTCTATAACAGGTTCTCCGCCTTCTCTTGTAGTTATAAAATATCTCAAACCATCATAATCTTTATAATAACATATCCACTCTACATTATTATCCTTGTCAAGAGTAAAACCCACAAGAGTTCCATCATCCGTTTTGTTTGTTTCTTCCAGCCAGTTATCAAGTTTTTCTTCGTCAGAAACAGAAGTATCACCCTGAGAAGAATCATTATTTGTATCATCAACAGGTGGTCTGACTATACCTTGTATTCCGCTCATGAAGTGGTCCATTTTGATATTAAGATCATCTTCAATGGTATCAGCCGCACTAATATATATACCTTCATCTGTTTCCAGTGATATGTTTATAATATTAGCATCAAGCGACAACAATTCTTCTGCAGTATTTGCTTCATTGTCATTACAGTCACATTCACATATAAAATCAATATGATATTCGCCGTTTTCATCCTGTGTAATAACCCATTCAACATAGAATTCATTGTCGTTAGGACACATTGACACACTATATGCCAGATGAGATTTTAACCCTTCTATATTGTTCGTTTCTATTCTTTCATTTTCAGATGTAAGTTCAATAGGAACCAACTCGGAATGACTATATTCCTCTATTACTTTTTTAATCTTATTGTTGATCTCCTCGCAGTTTGCAAATCTCTTTGAATTTACAGCATATTTAAGATCAACTTTAAGTTCGTCAGTATTGGCTTTGCATGAAGCAGCCTTGGAGTGCTTTATATAACCATTTATCCCCGGAACCGCAGCCGCAGCAACAATACCTCCAACTACAAGTACACACACTACCTCTGTAAGTGTAAATCCTTTATACTTTTTCATAACACTCCGCCCCTTCATAAAATTTTTTAATCGGTATCGTAAGAAACTTTTATTACTTCTGCCGGCGTCGTTATACCACGACGTACAAGATCAATCGCACACTGTCTGAGCGTTTTCATCCCCTGCTCATTTACAGCATAATCAAACATTTCATCATTGCTTGCTCCGCTTGTGATCATTCTTTTTAATTTTTTATCAATAAGAACCATTTCATGTATAGAAACTCTGCCTTTGTAACCTGTGTTGTTGCATATGTGGCATCCTTTGCCTTTTTTTATAACCGGTATATCAGGACCGATTATCGCTATTTCTTCAGGTGTAGGTTCAACTTCATACGAACAGTTTCCGCAAACTTTTCTTACAAGTCGCTGAGCCACTATTCCAACAAGCGAACTTGCTACAAGATAAGGCGCAAGTCCCATGTCTTCAAGTCTGACTATTGATGATATAGCATCATTGGTATGAAGTGTGGAAACAACAAGATGTCCTGTTATTGCCGCTCTTACCGAGATTTCTGCTGTTTCTGCGTCACGGGTCTCACCGAGCATTATTATATCAGGGTCCTGTCTGAGAAGTGCCCTGAGCCCTACTCCAAATGTAAGTCCTGCCGCAACGTTTACTGACATCTGATTTATTTTCGGTAATCCTCTTTCAACCGGGTCTTCTATCGTTGAAATATTAACCTGTCTTTTTGCAAGATGTTCAAGTACCATGTACAAGGTTGTAGTCTTACCTGAACCTGTAGGCCCTGTTATATAAATAATGCCGTTTGGTGCTTCAAGCATCTTGCTTAATTTTTTATAAGCAAACTCTTCCATACCAAAGTGTCCGGCTTTATCTATAGTCGTATCAGAGGTAAGATATCTCATAACAACTTTTTCGCCGTATATGGTCGGAATAACCGATACACGTATACTGATATCAAAACCTTCAACTATCGTTCTGAAGTTACCGTCCTGAGGTATTCTTTTTTCCGCTATGTCCATATTACCCATGATTTTTATACGGGCTACAAGTGACATATGAAGTGATTTTGCCAAAGTTACAAAGTCAACTATCATACCGTCAATTCTCATTCGTACCTGCGTATGTCCTTCAAAAGGTTCTATGTGTATATCACTTGCATTTGCACTGTAACCACGTGCAAGCAAGGAATTTACCAGTTTAATTACAGGAACATCATCGTCACCGTCTTCTATCTCGATTTCCGGCAGTGCCGCATCCTGAACAGATATATTAGCCTGACGTGCCGCTATCTTAGCACCGACTTCCGCATAGTTATGATCTATTTCCTTTGTTATGACCGCCTTTTCGGCAAGCATAATATCAAGAGGCATATCAACTATCTGTCTTATATCCTCCTGTGCATAAAAGTTAAGAGGGTCTGACATCGCAAGCTGTAGTCTTCCGTTTTTCTGTCCGAACGGAAATACATTATACTTAACAGCAAGCTGTTTCGGTACTTTTTCTACCGCATCAAGATCTACCTTGACATCTGCCATATTTACAAGAGGAAGATCAAGCTTTTTTCCCAGACACTCAAGAACCTGTAATTCTGTTACAAAGTTCAGTTCCTGGACGAGTATACCAAGTCGTTTTCCTTTTCCTGCTTCAGTTTTCTGATATTGTAAAGCTTCCTGAATCTGTTCTTCGGTTATGTACCCATATTCCTTCAGAACCTCACCTATAGGTATGTTCTTCAATTTGTTTTCCTCCCATAACATTTAATTTAAGTCGATATATTTCCTTTTAATTTTTTTGTCTGCTGCAGGACTTATTCAAGCCCTGCAGTCATTTAACAAATTTTATATCAACCGTAATATCCTATTGATATTTTTATATTTCCTTCTATTAGTTTCTCCGTTTCAAGATTGCTAACATATTCGCCCATCTTATTTTTTCCTTCAACATCTGCATTTTCAAGAGTTACATTTCCCGATTTACTATAAATCAGTTCATTATCACGTTTTAACTCTACTGTAAGTTGTATATCTCTAAGTGTATCTTTTTGCATCAAGCGTATACAACAATCTGCATTTTTTAGTTGTTTTTTATCATAAATACTTTTAGAATTGATCTTCATTCCCTCTCCATCAATTTCAATTGTTTCTGTGTAACTTGCTGATATAGGAGAATCTTCATCATCTTGAATAATAACTTTAAACTGTTGTGCATATCTTAATTTATCTTCAAGCAACTGATATATTTCATTTCCGTTATTTTGTGCATCACGTATAAATGCATTTTTCAGAAGAAGATTCAACGAAGAAATAATCATGGTAGAAGAAATAGTTACCACTATAGTCAGTATAACAAGTGAAACCATTACTTCTGTAAGAGTAAATCCCTTTAATCTTTTTTTCATCGGATCTACCTCCTTATTCTTCTGTTGCTTCAGAAATTTTTGTTTCAGCTGTTGTTTCTGTAGTTGTTATCTCTGTTACACACGGCTGATAATATGCATATGAATATACTTCTGTGCCTGATTTGACTTTATAAATATCAACCAAAGCAGAACCCATAATCTCTGTTTCACTCTCAATCATACTTACAACTACATATGTAACAGCTGTTGTCTCAGTAGTATCATAAACTCCTGTCTTTATCTTCTGATCAAGCGATTCTGCTGATTTTTCGGCTTCTGCACGTATATCAGCACCTCTCACCATAAATTTTCCTGCTGTACATATCCCCGCGTAAGCTGCTGCCGAAACAAGAAATATGATGGCAACTGCTGTAACAACTTCAACAAGCGTCATACCGGAAAGTTTTTTCTTCATATCATCACCTCAATAAACAAAATACCCAAGAAACTCCCATTTATTTTTTACACGTCTCAACACTAATCTGGCACATACAACATCTTCACTTATACCATTCTGAGCTTTTGAAACAAGGGTTATGAACTTATCACTTTTTTGTACAGTGATATCACATGATACGCCTTCCTCCATCTCAAGAATAATATTAAATTCTGACGCTTTTTTCAGGTGCTCATCAAGCTTTCCGTTTTCTATTTCATTTACAACTATGTCAATGCCGGATCTCGCGATGTATTCTGCCTTTTTTTCCGAATAAGAGTTTATTTCTTCATTTACATACTGCTGATTTAAAGAAACTATTCCGGTTACTATAACCATAAAAATCAATAATGTACATATAGCCCATAACAGTGCGGAACCTTTGAGCTTTTTACCCTTCATATGACCACCTCCGCAATCAGAAATCGGGAAGTTTGTCAAACATATAAACTACAATGCTTATATTAAGGTCATACTCTCCATCTGCCGAAACATCACCTGAGTTTGTAAAATATATATTTTCTATACCCATTGATTTATCAGCTATGATCTTATCAGTTAAAGTTCTGATCTGATCATAATTTCCTTTAAGCTGATAATCAAGAACGCATGAATAATGACCTGTTTTATATTGAAGATAAAACATCTCATCTTCCATTATCAACTCTGCACCCGGATACAGGTTCATGTCCGGAAATCCAGAATCTTCAAAATCTCCATTTGACGACTCCTCTTCGGATGTGTTATCTGATTTTTCTTCATAAAGAAGTCTTACTTTATAGTCACGTATATCACCTATTCGCAAAGAACCAATTTCAAGTCCGCTCGAAAGCACCATATCAGTTACTATCTCATCAAGTTCATTACTTTTCATGTAAGGTAACATCTGCTTTCCCTGTTCTTCAAGTTCGGTACGATACTCTTCATAAATAGCACCGTCAACCATATGCATAAGCGACTGTTCCTGCATACTTAAGTACTTTTCTTCAAGTACTTCTGTCTGAGCTTTCAACTCTGAAGCCTCAGTAAGAGTCGGACGGATAAAATACTGAACAGCTACTACTACCACGAGCACGCCTATAAGTATTACCAGCATAGCTATTTGTCTGGGAGAAGTTTTACTATTGTCCATCAGATATCACCTCTTCCTTTTCTAAAAACGGAGCTATAACGCTAAACGTGTACTGATCGCCCTGACCTGCAAAACCGTCATAATCTATACTTCCGAATATATTTCTTCTTTCAAGCGCCGATACAAATTGTGCTGAACTGTCAGCAAAAGTTGTAACACACGATATATTCATATTATCTCCGTCAAAACTTATCTGATAAACCCTGACATCTGCTGTCTGACAGGAAAGAATATCATTTATAAGCCCGGGAGTAAGGTTTTCCTTTATTTTACTTGAGCTTTGCATAAGTAACGTTGTTTCATCATATTTTACCTTTATCTGTTCAAGTGCTGCATTGTTCGATAAAAATATGTTGTCTTCTTCAATCGTGAGTACAAGAACAGGATCGTTTACCATTGCATTTATTTCATCATATTTTTCCTGTACGGAATTTGCATAAAGTGTTACACCAAGAAAACCTGCAACTGATGCTCCGAGTACCGATGCACCAAATACTATTATCTTGAACTTCATGCTTTTCTTTTTGCTTTTTCCCTTTTCCTCTGATTGTTTCAGTCGTTCATACAGGTTTATATTTTTATTTTTTATCCTATTCAAATCACATCACCCCAAATCTCTTAAATATCTTAAGCTGTATACCTTACAGGATACTTCCCATAGTGTATATAAAATCCCCCTGTCGTCTTCCGTCCGGTATGCGTATATTTTCAAGTTCCGGAAAAGAAACGACATTTACATCAAGTGAATCCGTAAGCTGTTTATAGATCTCGTTGTCTGCCGGAAGAAAACCGCCTATATAGATATCGGAAATATCAGCATTTGTTTTTTCAGATTTGTTAAACTGAATCATATTTGAAAGAATTTTTACCATCTCAGGCAAAATTTCTTCGGAACCTATTTCCGAAACTATACGTATACGTCTTGAAAATCTGAATTTTCCTCTTACAAACAAAACAAGTGCAAGAATATTTTTATCGAGAACGCCTACTATAAATGTTTCACCAAGTGCTTTTATTCCAAATTTAACAAGTTTTATAAGGCTGCTAAGAGAAATATCTATACTATCTATCTTTATCCCCAAAGATGTTATCAGTTCGGAATATTCATTTACAAAATCTTTTTCTGTAAGTACAGACAGCACTGTGGCGCCCCCAGCCTCATTCTTTCCTTCAAGCACCATATAATCCAAAAGCATCTTGTCAAGGTTTTCAACCTCCGGATAGTTTGTTTCTATAAAAGGCATAAGCTTTGCTTCGTTAAGAAGTGGTACTTCAAGTATTTTTGTGTTTATAGAAGAACCATCAACGATAACATTTATTTTCTTTCCGAGCTTCTTATTGTTTTTAAATATCTGATCAATATCATTTTTAAGCTGTGAAGAATCTGTAATAACGCCGTTGATGATCGTACCTTCTTTTACCGGTTCTGTAATTATATCGTTTATAATAAGTTTTTTTCCTTTTGCAGTACCGGATACTACCTGAATAGTCTCATTTGATACAAATAATGTCGTAGTCATCAGATCATCTCCTCACTATATTTATCGGCATTTGTGTCTATAAATTCAACATATGCGATCTCAGTTTCCGGTTCCGCAGAGCCTTCAATATTTCCGTACATAGAAAATATAGGAAGCATTACCGCACCAACTATAAGAAGAACTATGCCTGCAATAAAAACTATCATAACAGGCTGGATTATTGAAATGATTTTACTTATAGCTTTCTGTGACTCATATTCGTAAGAATCGGCTGTAGAAACAAGCATGGCTTCAAGTCGTCCTGTTTCTTCACCTACTTCTACAGTCTGCGAAAGCTTAAGGTCAAAACCGTCAACATCTGCAAGTACTTCAGAAAGTGTATTTCCGGCACGTACTTTTCTTATTGCTGTTTCAAACTGCTCTCTTATATAGATATTGGGTATAGTATTTTTGGATATCTGTAAAGATTCGACTATATTCATTCCGCTTGCGTACAATGAAGCAAGTGTACGTGCAAACTGTGATGTATATACTATTTTCATAAGAGGTCCGACTTTTGGTATTTTTATTTTTATCTTGTCAACTGCTCTTCTGACTTTATATAACTGCATTATTGTATAAAACGTTATGACTATAGCTGCCGCTACTATTGCTATAGTAAAAAAGTTTTCGGTAAAGGTTGTACTTATCTTCATTACTATACGGGTAAGCAAAGGAAGTTCCATACCTTCAAAAAGTTCAAAAAACGTTGGCATGATAAATGTGAAAAGTGCTATGACAACAACTACTATGAGTCCGCCGAGCATCTTAGGATATGCCATTGCACTTTTTATTGTGTTGTTCATACGATATTCTTTTTCATAATGTACTGACATCTTTTCAAAAGTCTGATCTATTTTACCGCTTGCTTCTCCGGCTTTTATCATATTTATAAGCATTTCGGGAAATGTATTTCCCTGCATTGCCATAGCGTCTGAAAGAGTAACACCTCTTTTTATCTGTACCGAAATGTCGGTATATATTGCCTTTAGTTTTGGAGTGTTCTGTCTTTTGCAGATTATATTAAACGATCGTACTACAGATACACCTGAACCGAGCAATGCACTTAACTCACGGCAAAACTCCGAAAGTTCTCTGCCGTTAAGTTTTTTTCCTATTGATTTGTTTATTTTTTCTTCATATTCTATCAGGTAAAGATTTTTGGCCTTTAAGGCTTCTTTGAGCAATTCAGGATTATTTATAGTCATCTGCCCCTTTTTTATCTTTCCGCTGATATTTGAAGCTGTGTATTGATATACTGCCACATGCCCCAACTCCTTTTTCATAAATTTTTATTATATAAAAATTTTAAAGCATTCAGCACTCATATGTCAAGTGCCGAATGCTTTCGATTTTTTGATATTTTGTTTTTAATTTCATCAAAGGTCAAACACAAAATCGTCTCCATCAGTGTCAGAAACCAGTGTTACTTTAAACTCACCATTGATATATGATACATTTGTATCCGAATTAATCGGACAAACCAACCATTCTATCTTTCCCTTAGAATCCACTTCAAGGTCAAGTCTGTTTAACTTTGTACTGTCATATTCTATGTCAGCTAATTTATATATTGATTCATTTCTTTTAGCTTTGTTAGTATCAGACTTCCACTCATCCAACATATTAAGAGCATACTTCTCAGACGCCAATGTTTGAGCCGCCGTTACTATATTTCTTGCTTCTGCTATAGCTGTCTTTTCTTTAGCCTTATCGATATATCCTGTAAGTGCAGGAATCATCGCTGTTGCAAGTACTGCTAAGATAACAAGGACAACTATGATTTCAACAAGGGTAAAACCTCTAAATGACTTTCGTTTAAGAGAAACTTGAACATCTCTCCTAATTATCTTTTTCATAAATCATCCTTCTTTCAGAACAACTAACTGTATTCCTATTTCTCATCAGGAGTTGTAAACTTACCATTTTCATATACAACTTCATATCCCTTAGTAGTTACATATGTCATAGTAGCTATCTTACCATTATCAGATACATCCAATGACTCTATATAGCCTCCAATTAACTTACTGCCCTCTGTCTCTACTACTATATCAGCAAGTTCCAAAACTCCAGCATACCTCACATTAGACATGTCAATTTTTCCATCTTTAGTGGAAACAGTATTTGCTTTATTATTTTCAGCGGTTTCCCATGTACCTATCGACGATTTGCCACCTAATGCATACTTCTCACTTGCCAGTGTCTGAGCCGCTGTAACAACGTTTCTTGCTTCAGAAATTGCTGTCTTCTGATTAGCCTTATCTATGTACCCCGTAAGTGCTGGTATCATAGCAGCTGCAAGTATTGCGAGAATAACGAGAACAACTATGATTTCAACGAGCGTGAAACCTTTAAGTTTCTTCTTGTCAGCATTCTTTTTGTTCCCCATCACACGCTTAATTGAATTTTCCATAAACTTTTTCATAAAACCTCCACCTTTCTTAATTAAAAAAATTTTTTAAAAAATTTACGAGATTAAGCAATCCCTATCTCATATTCATATTATAGCAAACGATTCCTCATATGTCAAGTATTTTGCATAAAAAAATACACAAAATTAATAAACTTTTTTATATATTAACTATTTCGAGCAAAAAATAAAACTGTTTTGTACTAAAACAAAACAGTTTGAGATAATATTTATTATGTTTTTTACTCCAAAACCGTATCTGACTGAGAAATTTCTGTTTCAGATACTCCGGTTGTTGTCTGCGGAAGTTCATGAACAGGAGACGAATGTATAACTACATTTTCAAACTCTATTACGGTATCGGCATTTTTCATTTCAAAGCTGGTTATCATACCGTTCTTTTCATCTATTGCAAGTTTGTATTCTCCGGTATCTGTTTTACCTTCCACAACAAGTTCACCGTCTTTTTCGGCACATTCAAGTTTTTCCTGAGAAGAAATCTCATCAACTACCATGATAAAGTTTGAAAGAATCGACTTTACAGGCAAAGCTTTTTTGGGAACAGTAAAATCAAGTCCCTTGTAAGAAGCAGTAACATCATCGTTTACAAAAGATAATTTTACTCCTGCCAGTGTTTCAGGCGATGAAAATTCAATATCCCATGACTTTATATCGACTCTGTTTACGGTTGCACAAAACTCAGAATCATCATACATAAGAATCATATCACAGGTAAACGATGAGTCGAGTCCGGACTTTGCAGACTTTACAGTTTTTTTCTGTCCGCATGATACTCCCGTAAAAACCAACATCAATGTCAATAAAGCAACAATAAAACGTTTCATAAATACTCCTTAAAAAAGTTTTTTCAAAGTTTTATTATTCCTTGTATTTTAGACGTCCGCTCTTTTTTCCTAAAAATCAGGATATCATATTTGCTGTTTAATTACTCCAGAAAAATTTTTACACCTTCCTCTCATATACTTTGAAAACATCTCCCAGACACTCTATAATATCTGTCGGAAGCATAGAATGCATAGAATATTTTTGAGATGCTATATCACCTGCTTTATTATGTACAGCAACACCAAGAACCGCTGAATCATATGGTGAGATACCCTGAGTTACAAATGAAGCAATTATACCGCTCAGAACATCGCCACTGCCTCCACAGCTCATTCCCGGATTTCCGTTTTCACTTACTGCAATTTTTTCTTTTGAAGCTATTATAGTACCTGCTCCTTTAAGAACCAGTACAGCATCAGGATACATTGATATAAACTTTTCACACGCTTTGAATCTGTCATTTTGTACTTCTTCTGTAGTACAGTGCAGAAGTCTTGCCATCTCAGCGGGGTGCGGTGTAAGTATTATTTTATTTTTTACTTCTTTTATAATATCTGTGTTGTCGCATATGTTGTTTATTCCATCAGCATCAAGGATTATCGGAACAGTTGCATTTTCCAAAAGACTTTTTGTAAGTTTTCTGGTTTCTTCTGCTGTTCCTATGCCACAACCCATGAGTAAAGCCTTACAGCTTGACACATGAGAAAGTATCGTATTTTCGTTATCAGAACTATAAAAACCTTTATCGGTTACTTCTGCAGGTACAAAAACTGCTTCAGGTATTTTCACTGCAAAAGATGCAATATTTTCTCGTATACAGCAAAGTTTTACCATACCGCAACCACTTCTGAGTGCTGACATCGCAGACATAAGAGAAGCACCCGGCATCACTGCACTGCCTGTAACACAAAGAAGTGTACCATATGTTCCTTTGTGTGAATTATTTTTTCTTGGCATCAATGTATTTTCAATATATTTGTCCTCTACAGTAAACATCTCAGGTGATGTCTCACAACAGGAAAGAGGAAGTCCGACATCG
This sequence comes from Oscillospiraceae bacterium, assembly GCA_017848115.1. Classification (GTDB taxonomy): domain Bacteria; phylum Bacillota; class Clostridia; order Oscillospirales; family Ruminococcaceae; genus HUN007. The sequence goes on along the minus strand of JAGAKZ010000084.1, from coordinate 37,864 downwards.
GCAACTGTGATCTTTCCGCAGTATTCTTTAAGCGGATACTGTGTCATACCGCACTTTTCAAAACCAAAAGTTATAGTGTAATCTGCCTTGAAGCAACCATTGCTTACACTTGCATCTGTACCGTTTCCGCCACTCGGAATATCTACCGCTACTCTTATCGCACTTGTGTTAAGATTTAAAAAATACGATACACTTTCATCAAGTTCTCCCTTGAATCCTGTACCAAACACACCGTCTACCACTATATCAGCCTGTATTATTTCATTTGCAGATTCAGTTGCATCACTTACACAATACACACCCGAAAGCAAAGAAAACGCTTTTTTGGATATCTCTGTTGAAGGCTCACCGCAAATAAGAGCCACTGTTACATCATAACCGCAACTGTCAAGATAATCGGCTGCGATATAGCAGTCTCCGCCATTATTGCCCTTTCCTGCAATAAAAACTACTTTTTTTTGTTTATCAAAGTCCATTATTTTTTCTAAATTTCTGCCGAGCGCCATTCCTGCTTTTTTCATAAGATTCCAGTACGGTACACCTGACGCATCTGCGAGTCTTTCCATTTCACGTTTCTGAGCTGTTGTAACTATTTTCATTTTTTGCCTCTTGTTTTTAAAAAATATTTTTGAGAAAATCTATTATTCTAGATATCGTACTCTCTTCCTTTTCTTCTTTGCCTTTGTAAATCTCTGTATACCCTGATGTATACAAATCGTTTCTTGCAACAAGTCTGTCCTTGTAAAAATATTCAACATAACCTGCATATGTCCCTTCCTCTACAGGTGCATACAGAAAATTTTCTATACAGGCTTCCGCAGTAAGCTCCGGAAAATCTCCGTCTTTTACTCCGATAAATGTGTCTGTATAAGAAACAAGACCTATTTCATCTGCAATTCCGCCAACCACTTTTACAACAAAACTTTCAGGAATTATTTTTTCCGCTTTAAGCTGTGAAAATCCATAGTCATAAAGTTTTCTGTGGTCTTCCCAGTCTGACGGAGCATTTAGTGTAACGCATATCAGAGATACATTGTTCTGCGTACATGATGACACCAGACATCTTCCTGCTTCATCTGTAAAACCGGTTTTTACACCTGTCACCCCATCATACATAGAGAGCAGTTTATTTGTGTTTTTAAGCCACCTGTCATATGGAGGATTTCCAAAAGAAAGCTTTATGGTTTCCTGTGAGCATATCTGTGCAAAGTCCTTGTTTTTTAATGCTTCACGCGCAAGAAGCGCCATATCATATGCAGACGAACCATGCCCTTGAGCATCAAGTCCAGAAGGTGTAACAAAACACGTTCTTGTCATTCCTATCTGCTCGGCTCTCTTGTTCATCAACTCTGCAAAACCTTCGACTGAACCACCGATATGTACGGCTGTTGCATTTGCGGCATCATTTCCCGATGGTAACAGCATTCCTATACAGAGGTCTCTTTTTGAAACTATATCTCCCTCCTGTAAGCCCATAGATGAACCTTCTGTCCTGATAGCTTCACTGTCCACCACAAACTCCTCATCAAGATTTCCACTCTCCAGACAAAGCAGTGTTGTCATTATTTTTGTGGTACTTGCCATAGGTAGTTTGGTATGGGCTGTTTTTTCATAAATAATTTCTCCTGTAGCCGCCTCAATAAGTACAGCTGCCTTTGCAGATACTTCAGGCTTATCAAGTGCTGAACATTTTTTCGCTTCACCTGTTGATAACGCAAAAAACAAACTGCAAAATATAACTGTAATTTTTTTAAACTTCAAAGCATCGCCTCCGTAATATACAATCATATTTTTATTTATATGTATGTATTTTACGGAGTATGTCACTACTCTGTAAGCATATTTTTAAGCATCACAAAATCAATTACCGAAATTTTTTTGTCTTCATTTATATCAGCCATATCACCTGCTGTAAGTGTATCACCGCATAACATATATTTTTTTAGCATGACCAAATCACTTATGTTTATTTTTTTATCTGCATTTACATCACCTTTAAGACTTACTTTCTCTTCACCGCTGTAAATCAATGACGGCTCATTTGTATCATGGAAGTAAAAATTAAAGTAATCGACTGCACCGCTATACGCATTTTTGGAATCGCCCTTTCCTACAAAACAAAAATCTTCTTTTGATTCACTCAGAACATCAGTCGGAGTAATATCTATACTTTCAAAATCAACTTCTTTTCCGTTTATAATAAGCGTTCCTTTTTTATCCAACAACTTTACCGTTACTTTGCTCCATTTTCCTGTATCAAGTGAAATGTTGCTTGTAAGGCTGTAACTTTTTTCTTTGTTTTTTATAGTAAACTCTGCTTTTCCTTCTATATTTGAAGGAGTAAATGACATACTTGCATTTTCATCACCAAAGAAAAACAATGCTTGATTATTTACCCCGCCATTCCAGAGAGTTGAAAAACTTATCTGCAGATTTTCGTTTCTGACTACCGAATCATCAATCAGTAGAAAATCATCAAATCCGTCAAAAGAAAGTACACCATTTGCAGATGTGCGTTCTTCCTGCCACCTGGCGCCATATATAAGAGCATTTGTTGCTGCATATTCATCATTTGCCCATACATTTGTATTTTCAGCAAAATCATATCCTGCTATCATACCATCTGTATATTTATCTCCTGATTTATCAAGCCATCCAAATGCGGTTCCCTTATCAAGTTTTTCTTCGTTTGCATAATCACCGTCTACAATAACCTGACCCGAATAATTTCCTTTTCCGTAAAGATACGCCATACCTTTTACTATTGCATTTTCAGATACATTAACAGCGTCTGCAAGATATGCTTTCTGAACAACATGAGCACTTCCGGATACCGTACAGGAATTTGTAACTACGGCACTGTCACTTATAACGGCATTTTCACTCAATACAACAGAACCATATTTCCAGCCGTTATCATAAATCATTCCTCCGCCGTCCACTATAGCATGACCGCTTATGATAACATTGTCACTGGCTTTTACATCATTTGCTACAACTGCATAATCTTCAACACGTACATTTCCGGAAAGAACTGCATTTCCAAGAACCATTGCATTTTCGCCTACATATACAGTATCATCTACCTTTGCAGTATCAGCAACAAATCCGCCACCATTTTTATGTATATGTCCTTTTACATTTTTGCTGTATCCATTAAAATAATTTATATCAGCTCCTGTTATTTTGACAGCATACGGATATCTGCAACGTTCTGTGCCATATTTGTATGATGAATCAGATTCTTTATGAAAAGCATTTACAGGATAAAACTTTTTGGGGGTAGCTGTTACTGTAAGATATGCTGTTTCAATATTTTCAGAAGAAACTGTCATAGTATCATCTGCACCAAAAAGTTCAGAGTATCGTTCATTTCCCGCAGTGTCAACAGTTACTATACAGGCACGCCACCCGGCATTTTTATCATCTGAAATCCCTTTTAAAGAAACAGATATATTTTTGTCTGTTACCAAAAGCGGTACTATATTCATCCCGGACTGCATAGGTGCATCTTCCATAGGAACGTTATACCAACCATCAGGAGATTTTTCGGGTATTGTATAGATAAGATTATAAAAATATGGTGATGATTTAAGTTTTTTCTTTACTTCACCATAATAAGCATCCTGATTTCCAAAATCAAAAGTAGGTACTCTCTTTGCGTAGTTTCCGAGTATAGTCTGTGCATCAGTGCCAAAAATTCGTGTCATAGTATCAAAAGGATATTCTCCCGGAAGCGCTTCTGACATGATACGTTTTACACTGTCTTTTCCAAGCCCTTCAAGGTTATCGGGATTTTCCGACATATACACAAGAAACGGCCATACTTCATAATAGTTTCTGCCATGAGGCAGGGTAAGACTCAGATTTCTCATATACGGCTCAAAACCGCAAGTCTGTACCGAGCCTTTATAATTATCGCTTTGCAGATACATTTCTCTGAACCAGTTTGCTACGCATTCCCACCATGCTCCCGTTATATCCTGATCTACCCATGCTTTCTGATGCAGGGTAACAACGTGTCCGAACTCATGAGCTATTGTGAGATCATCAAGCATTGCAGCAGGGCTTATTATTTCTATTCCGTAACCTTCTTCCGAACTCATAAATGCCCAGCCTTCAGGATAAGCTTCAAGACCTGTATGTGTAAGATAGATATTTGTCTTATAGAGTTTGTCACTTTTACCGTACATATCAGTATTTGGTGAAATCATTTCAAGCTCATTCATATAATAATCCCACAAATTTTCAAGGTCACTCAGATTTCTCTGAAGAAATTCATCATTTACATGACCTGTGGTATCGTTATCACCATAAAAAATACAGAAATGTTCTGATGTAACATAGTTGGCTGTTTCACAATAACCCCACATATCACGTACAGAATAATTTTCATCAGCCCAGAGCTTCGTATCTCCCCATGATGCTGAAGACAAAAGCAATGATATACTTAACACCTGACACGTAATTTTTTTTGCAAACTTTTTCATAAATATTTTCCTCCTTATTATTTTTATATCACCAAACTTTTAAATCCAAATCAAACCGATAACCTAAAACTCTCATAAGTTACAGTTTTAAAATCAAAGAGTGATGCTTAAAAAAATTATTCTTCAACTACAACAGTCTGTTCTGTTACAGTTTCTTTTACTTCTTTTTTTCCTGTCCCTTTTCCTTTTGAAGATACCATATCAGAAATCTTATCAATAAGTTCGGGGATAGTATTGATTATTGCGTTTTCTTTCTTGGCATTTACAGACATCTGTAAAAGTTTTGTATCTCCGTTTGGTGATACACATATAAATGCGAGTGGCTGAACTGATACACCAGCACCTGCACCACCACCAAAAAGTTCTTTCTGTGACTTGGACGGGATATCAGAACCACCTGATGCAAAACCAAATGATACCTTTGAAACAGGTATTATTGTAGCACCTTCAGGAGTAGTGATAGGATTTCCTATGATAGTGTTTACGTCTATCATTTCTCTTATCTTCTCGATTGTTGTACCCATAAGTCCGTTTACTGCATGATCTTTGCTCATTTTCATACACTCCTCTGATAATTTTTCCGGATTTTTTTCCTTTGATTTTTTCTTCACTCTACCCTTTCGAAAATACGCAAACAAAATACCAAGAGCAGAAGTTATTGCTGTACCAAGTTTTAATCTCAGCTGAAAACTGAAATCATATACACTTTTATTATTGTTATATTTTAACCCTATATTCAGGTTATCAACAGTAGTTTTAAAATATGCTGATAAAAAGCCTATTATATTATAAATTCCTGCACTCACTGCGCCGTATCTTATCGCGCAATCACAAGCATCTGTATCTGCAATCAGAAAATCTATATTTATCTTTGAAAAACGTATATTTCCTACAAGATTGAATATGTGTTTCTGAGAGGCACGCACAAAATCAAGTATTGCTTCAACCTGTTCAAGTATATCATCAAGACTGCGCTTAGGCTTTCTTTGTTTTTTTCCTGGTTTTTCTTTATTATCCTCTGCTTTGTCGGCTTCATTATCTTCAATATCACTGACATCAGCAATATTTTCTTTTTCCTTTTTATCATGTTTTTTTTCTTTTTTAGCAGAGATTTTTTCAGGTTTGACTTTCTTTTCTTTTTTCTTCTTTTTTCTTTCAGATGTATTTGAGTACAGTTTTAAAAAAGAATATTTTACATTATACTCCAGTTTGCCACCGATATATTTTACTTCAAAAGCCGCATACTGATTTACAAGCAGTGCAATTATAAGTAAAATGATAAGCAAAACAATCATACTATCACCCCGATCGATGATTTATTTTTATCTCTTTGCAACCTTATAAAACCCTTATCATCAGCTTTCGGGCTCCTGCTCTTTTTCAGTGAACAGATCAGGTCCATCAGGTTTTTCCTTTACAGGAGGTAAATCATCCAAAGATGACAGGCCAAAACATCTTAAAAATGTTTTAGTTGTTCTGTAAGCTATCGGACGACCGGGAATTTCGAGGCGTTCCGCTTCTTCTATAAGTCCTTTTTCAGTAAGTTTGTTCATAACTGCAGAACTGTCAATCCCTCTTACTGTTTCAACAAATCCCTTTGTTACAGGCTGATTATATGCCACTATCGCAAGTGTTTCCATTGCAGCAGCGGATAATGTGCTGTTTCTGCCTGTTTCAAAAGCTTTTTTGATATATGAAGAATATTCTTTGCGTGTAGTGATCTGATATGAATCATCAAGTTTAAGAACATACAACGAGGATTTACACTCATCATACCTGTCGTTTAAAAGCTGTATTATTTTAGGTATTGCTTCTTTTTCTATACCACTTGATAAAGAAAGCAAATCAATCGGTATCGGCTCACCATAAGCAAACATTATCGCTTCGACTGCCGAAATATTTTCTGAAAAACCCATTTTAACTGAGTGTCCTTTCTCTGCGTTTGCCTATAAATGATATGGTCTTATTATCATCACTTATATATATCCTTCCTGACTTTGTAAGTTCAAGAACAGCAAGAAACGTGGCAACTCTTTCGGAGCGGTCCGTAACATTTTCATACAGCCCGTCCATATCCGCAGTACCTGTTTTATATAGTTGTTTTAGTATATATATAACCTTTGTGGTAACCGAATACATCTTATGTTTTATTATTACCTGAAATCTTGAATCAGGCTCTGCCTGTATGCTCTGCATACGTTTGAGATTCATTTTATCAAGTGCCTCAAGCAATACACCAGCTTCATGGGTACGGTTATAAACAGCCTCTGATTTTATTTTCGCCTGTTTTCTTACAAATATATCATTTCCACAAAATAAATTTCCAAGTTTTTTCGCTGCTTTTTTACAAAGAGAATATTCTATAAGTGCTCCCTGAAGTTCTTTTTTCTCTTCCAGGGCTTCTTCCGGTGCCGGGAGAAGAGAAAGCGTCTTTATATATATAAGTCTTGCTGCCATTTCAAGAAACTCGCCTGCAAGTTCAAGATCATGCTCGGCACATGTATCAAGATAATCAAGATACTGTTCAAGCACTTTTGAGATCTCGATGTCGTTTATATCAAGTTTGTGTTTGGATATAAGATGAAGAAGAAGATCCAGAGGACCTTCAAAAACTTCAAGTTTAAATGATATGCGCTCTTTTTTTTCAACACCCATAAGACTAACCGATAAAATACACTATACTATGAAAGAAACTGTAAACACCTGAAGCAACAGCTGAAATTACGCCTGAAAAAGGAGTTACCCATACAATCAGAAGAAGTATCATATAAAACATATAGGGATTTGAAAAAAACTTATACTGCGTCTGAGGCGAAAGATTTTTTACAATCATAACTACCAGCTTTGACAATATCATAAAAGTCAGCATAAATACTGCCAGACCAATGTTAAGAAGCGCACTGTAATCAACTATAAAATGCACAGCTAACGATTGGGTAAAGATCAATAATATTCTTCCTATTATGATCCATATAAGTGCCAATAATAAACTTGAAACCGGACTTGCCAAAGAAAACAGTATCTTTCCAAGCTTTGGATTTTTAAAATTTCTCGAATTTACTTCAACAGGCTTTCCCCATCCAAATCCCACAAGAACCATACAGATACATCCCATCAAGTCAAGATGTACAAAAGGATTAAGTGTAAGTTTCCCATATTGCTTTGGTGTATCATCACCGCATTTGCATGCTACCCACGCACTTGCAAATCCATGAACAGGAAGTGCTGTAAAAATTACAAAAGCCTTTGCAACAAGAAGAAACAAATCCGTCTTAATATTTTCGAACATAATAAAAATCTCCGTTCTTTTTATTTTTGCATATCACTTATTATTTTACTGTAATTTCATAAAAAATGCAAGTAGTTTTAGAACATTTTTCAAAAATGAAAAATTAAAATAAAAAAGTTCTCAAAACACTTGCTTTTTCCGCTGAAATATGATAAAATATTTAAAGCGTTCCTGAAAACTCTATACGTTTATCCGGAATGTCTGAATGTATTGGGTTTTCAGCAACGCTGATGCTTGTTTATGCATTATCTTATTTTTAAAAAAGGAGGTGCGCGAAATGGCAAAATGTGAAATCTGCGGTAAGGGCGTAACTTTTGGTATCAAAGTTTCTCACTCACACAGACGTACAAACAGAACTTGGAAGCCAAACGTAAAACGTGTTAAGGCTATCGTAAACGGTACTCCTTGTCATATACACGTATGCTCAAGATGTCTTCGTTCAAACAAGGTGACACGTGCTGTCTAATTTCTGTTTCTTTAAGAACAAATAATATTCACCCTCATTGATTGTGAGGGTGAATTTTATTTTACCTATTTTTTTGCAATAAGAAACTTGATCTTTATACCCATATCAGAAAACATCTTCTCATGCTCTGTTTCGATATTATACTCAAAACCGCTGTTGTGAAGATCTCTTGTTATATATTCTATGCTGTAACCTGACTCATTGAAATACTCTATTGATTCTTCAAATAACTCGTCATCATCTGTCTTAAACCATATTTCACCTGTGTCACAAAGAAACTTTCTGTATTCTGCAAGCTTTTTAGGGTATGTAAGTCTTCTTTTTTTATGTTTACCACGAGGCCATGGATTGCAGAAGTTGATATATATTCTTTCTACACGGTCTTCTTCACTGAAAACCTCGTGTATATTTTCTATATTGTGAACGAGCAATTTTACATTTTCGATTTTTTCGATACCTTTTTCTTCAAAAGAAGCAACTATTTTTCTTCTTGCATATGCCGACATTTCACTTTTTATATCAATAGCAACATAATTTATATTCTGATTCAAAGCTGAAATCTGGGCTATAAACCCACCTTTTCCGCAGCCAAGTTCAAGATGAAGCGGATTTTTATTAACAAAACTGTCATTCCACTTACCTCTTATAGCTTCAAGGTCTTTTACACAAAAATCACATGCCTCAAGTTCAGGTCTGGCCCATGGTTTTCTTCTGATTCTCAAATATTATCAAGCCTTTCATTCAATTATTATCATATATATTATATCTTTTATTTCGGATTTATGCAATAATATTGACATAAAAAATTTTTTTGAGTATAATATTTCATATAGCCATTTTTATGCTTTCACGCAAATGACTAATTACAAAAAAACAAAATGGGGGGGTTTTATGCAAAATATATATATCAATATTTTAAATGACACACTGTTTGAACTGTTCTACTACTTTTGCTGGTGGTCAGTTTTCGGCTGGTTTCTTGAAGTTGTTGTAAGAACTCTTGAAACAGGAGGATTTGAAAACAGAGGATTTTTAAACGGTCCTTTTTGCCCTATATACGGATTTGGCGTTACTATAATAACACATATACTAGAACCTATACAGGATAACTTCTTTATCTTATATATTTCCTCTTCCCTTATATGCACAAGTTTTGAACTCCTTGTAGGAATTTTGATGCAAAAGATATTTCATACAAAATGGTGGGATTATTCTCACGAAAAATTTAACTACAAAGGATTCATATGCCTGCGAATAGCACTGCTGTGGGGAGTAGGTTCAGTACTTGTAATACGTGTCGTTCACCCGGTTATACTAAAAGCTATCCACTACATACCACACACTGCCGGAAATGTTATAGCGGCATTTATCGTATTCTTCATACTTATTGACCTTGGCGCTACACTTGCAGATGTAAGGAACTTCAATCGCCGCCTAAAACAAGTCGATACTATCGGAAAAATACTTCATGACAAATCAATCGCTCTTGGCGAAAATATTTCCGATGAAGTACTTTCACTCAATTCAAAATATGAGCGTCTTTCTGAACAGATCAGAAATTCACGTATTGTAAAAGCATTTCCCACCATGAAACCTTCAAAATACTATAGTACATTTGAAAAAATCAAAAAGACTATATCTTACCGATCTGAAAAAGAACTCATTGATGAAAAATACGAAAATCTTAATTTACCTATTCAAATACAAAAGGATAATAAAAATGAAAATAGTAAAATATCAAATAAAAGTTCCATACACTAAAAACAATACAGAAACTGTGTACACAGCAACACTGACTTCTTACACACTTGATATATTCAATGAAACAGGAAGAAGAAAAAGTCCGGCTGTCATTATATCTCCCGGCGGAGGATATTACAAAGTTGCAGAAAAAGAAGCAGAACCCGTTGCAGTACGTTTTGCCGCACATGGAATACAAGCATTTGTTCTTGACTACAGTGTGGGTAAAGTGCCGTTTCCTATTGCACTTCTTGAGCTTTCAAAAGCTGTTGCTTTTGTAAGGGAAAACGCTTTCGAGTGGGATATAGACCCTGAAAACATTTCTATATGCGGATTTTCAGCGGGAGGACACCTTACAGCAAGCCTTGGAGTACACTGGAACAGTGACCTGGTTAAAAACACTCTCAGTCTCACAGATGAGCATAAACCAAATTCTATGATACTCTGTTATCCTGTTATCACATCCGGCGAATATACCCATGAAGGTTCAATTATAAATATTTCCGATGATGAAGGCTGTTTTTCAGATATGTTTTCTCTTGAAAATCACGTCAGCAAAGATACGCCAAGAACATTTATATGGCACTGCGCTGATGACGACGTAGTTCCTGTGGAGAACACATTGTTTTTTGCAAAAGCACTCAGCAAAAATAAAATCAACTTTGAAGCTCACATTTATCCTTTCGGAGGTCATGGATTATCGCTATGCGATGAAACAACTTCATATACTTTACAAGAACATAATGAAAAATGTTCCGAATGGTTTATCAAAGCTGTAAACTGGATAAAAGAACCGAATAAATAATAAAAAAGATTACTACTTTGAAAATAAAACAAAGTGGTAATCTTTTCTTTATTTTTTATGAATTTTACGTTACTTATCTGCCAATACTTATTACATAAAAATTCTTTTTTAATGAAAGGATGAGAGTATGGCATACAATAAAGTTATTATATCAGGTATAAACACATCAAAACTGACAGTATTAAAAGAAAGTGAAAAAATGGCTCTTCTTAAAGAGATAAAGGAAACAGGCAGTAAAGAAGCAAGAGATAAGCTGATAAACGGAAATCTGCGTCTTGTGCTTAGTGTAATACAGAAATTTGCCAACAGAGGCGAAGATATAGATGACCTTTTCCAGATAGGTGTTGTAGGACTGATAAAAGCCATTAACAACTTTGATCTTACTAAAGAAGTAAAATTTTCAACTTACTGTGTACCTATGATTTCCGGAGAACTGAGACGTTTTCTGCGTGACTACAGTGCAGTAAAGGTAAGCCGTTCTTTAAAAGACCTTGCCTACAAATCAATTCAGGCAAAAGAATTTCTTACTGTACAAAACCAGCGTGAACCAACTGTAGAAGAAATCGCAAAATATATTGATGCACCAAGAAGCGAGGTAGTAATGGCACTCGAAAGCATAAGCGATCCTGTTTCTATCTATGAACCTGTTTATTCTGATTCAGGAGATACTCTCTATGTACTTGATCAGATAAGCGATAAAAACAGTGTGGAAAACTGGCTTGATGAGATCTATCTTCGGGAAGCAATAAAATCTCTTAACGAACGTGAAAAGAAAATCCTGTATATGAGATTTTTTCAGGGAAAAACACAGGTAGAAGTAGCAAATGAGATCGGTATATCACAGGCACAGGTTTCAAGACTTGAAAAAGGTGCTTTATCCCAGATAAAAGGCGAATAAAAAGTTAAAAGCTGCGCGTTTTAGTTTGCAAAACGCACAGCTTTTAATATATTTATTTACAAAGATTATTTCATCATGCTTGCTACTTCAGCAGCGAAGTCATCTTCCTTCTTTTCGATACCTTCACCACGTTCGTAACGTACAACTTCTACAACCTTGATAGAACCGCCGAGCTTCTTAGCTTCTGCGTCAACGTATTCCTGAACTGAAAGCTTATCATCCTTAACAAAAGCCTGTTCGAGGAGACAGTTTTCTTTGTAGAACTTTTCAACCTTACCGTCAACGATCTTGGACTTAACCTGATCAGGCTTGTTAGCCATCTTAGGATCTTCTGACATCTGAGCCATCATGATTTCTCTTTCCTTAGCAACTACTTCTGCTGGAACCTGTTCACGGCAGAGGTATGATGCGCTGAGAGCTGCTGACTGCATTGCTACGTCCTTACCAATTGCAGCAACCTGATCGTTTGAAAGATCTGTATCCATCTTAACCATAACGCCGATACTTCCGCCGTTGTGGATGTATGAAGCCATAGCACCTTCAAATCTGAGGAAACGTCTGATAACGATGTTTTCTCTGATCTTCATACCAGCGAGTTCTGTAAGAGCTTCGCCTACTGTGCCTGTACCACCGCTGATAGCTGTATTTGTAAGAGCTTCAACGTCAGCAGGATTCTTTTCAACGATTGTCTTTGCTACAGCATCAACGAAGTTTCTTACGTCATCTGTGTTAGCAGCAAAATCTGTTTCTGTATTTACTTCAAGAAGAACACCTACGTTACCTTCAACAACTGCTGTTACGACACCTTCAGCTGCTGCTCTGCTGCTCTTCTTAGCCTGTGTAGCAAGACCTTTTTCTCTGAGGAATTCAATAGCCTTATCCATATCGCCATCGTTTTCTTCAAGAGCCTTTTTACAATCCATCATGCCAACGCCTGTTGCTTTCATGAGATCTTTAATTTCTGAAACTGATGCTTTACCCATCGTTATTACCTCCTGTAATTATATCAACAATTAATATTAAGAAACCCGAATTTTAGGTAATCTTAATAGAAAGATACTATGCAATTCGGGTTTTTGTTTTATGAGATTATTCTGCTGCTTCTTCCTGTTCTTCAACAGCAGCTTCTTCAGCATTTTCCTGTTCGCCCTGTCTGCCTTCGATGATAGCATTAGCCATTGCGCCAGCGATAAGCTTAACAGCTCTGATAGCGTCATCGTTACCAGGGATAACATAGTCTACTTCGTCCGGATCACAGTTTGTATCTACGATAGCAACAATCGGAATATTGAGTTTCTTAGCTTCTGCAACTGCAATCTTTTCTTTTCTTGGGTCAACGATGAACAAAGCGCCTGGGAGCTTCTTCATTGTCTTGATACCGCCAAGGAATTTTTCAAGCTTTTCGATTTCGAGTGTAAGCTTGCTTACTTCCTTCTTAGGGAGAAGTGCGAATGTGCCGTCTTCTTCCATCTTTCTCAACTGTTCAAGACGCTTGATTCTGTTCTTGATTGTTTCGAAGTTTGTCATCATACCGCCGAGCCAACGAGCATTTACGTAGTGAGCGCCTGCACGGATAGCTTCTTCCTTAACAGAATCGCCAGCCTGCTTCTTTGTACCTACGAATAATACTGATTCGCCCTGAGCTGATATATCACGGATAAACATATAAGCTTCTTCGAGCTTCTTTACAGTCTTCTGAAGATCGATAATATAGATACCGTTTCTTTCTGTAAAGATATAAGGTGCCATTTTTGGGTTCCATCTTCTTGTCTGGTGACCGAAATGTACGCCAGCTTCAAGAAGCTGTTTCATTGATACTACTGACATTTGTAGTTCCTCCTATAAATTGGTTTTTTATTATTCCCTCCGCTGGTCTTAGCTTGCAGATAACCTTCCCGAAACAAGAAAGGCACCAATCTGCAAAATCACCAACGTGCGAATTGCCTTAATATTATATCATATTCTGATTACTTTTTCAATAAACTAAAGAAAAATTTATAAAACAAATTTTTATAAACACAAGAATGTTTTTTTAGTTATTTTCTCTATATTTTAACTATTGTTTTTTTAACAGTTACAATAAAAAAATAGTGCCTGAAAATTTTTAATTTCAAACACTATTTTTTTATATAAACTTATTCTTTTTCCAGTTTACCAAATGAAAGACTGATATATTCACCTTCAGAAAGTTCTACTAAAACACTATCCGAATCATAAAAATCACAGTAATTACTGTCTCTCACTACAGGGATTACAGCGTCAAGTGATGAATAGATAGTATACTCACAGCCATATCCTTCTTCTGTAGATTTTATAAGATATCTTCCCGGTTCTATATCTTTTCCGACTTTATACATAGCACCATATGATGTTTCGCCTACTTTAACATCATTAACTTCCGGATCGTACATTGTTGCATGAGCAAAATGAACAAACTGTCCTTCACTTAATTTAACATACATATTTCCCTGATACCAGTTACCATAAAGTTCTGACTCATCTGAACAATCACTCTGAGTATATACTCCAAAATAAAAATCTCCGTAACCGCCACCTGATGAAACAACTATGTATTCGCCTTCGGGGATATCAACGCCACATTCATATGTACCGCTCTGATATACACCATTTTCTTTCATATACTCATTTTTGTCAACGCCACGAACCGATTCTTCTGCATCATCTTCGCAAGCATATCCTTCACTGTAAGAAGCTCTTTCTTCATCATATGATGCGTTTTCTTCATAATATGCACTATTGGCTTCCTGTCTTGATGCTACCATCTCCTGAGCCTCTCTGCTTCTAACCTGATATCCGATAAATGCAGGAACAAATATGGCTGCCAATACTCCAAGAATGCCAATTATTCCCATTACAGCTACAATAATCAAAATGATTACTACAGGACTTTTTGATGATTTGGCTTTGCCTGCCATAGACGCATATTCATTAAGCTCTTCATCGGTATATCTTGTTCCGCATCTTTCACATACAACACCTCCGGAATATGGTGTTCCACAATTTCTGCAATACATAATTTTAAACCTCCTTAATATACAAAAGCAAATATTCCGAAGTAATATTTAAGAAAATAAATTTTTATACACTATTTTCTTGCTTTTTACTACATCTTCATCATTGCTTTTATGACTGTTTTTCGGAAATGACACCAGTATAGTATCGGTTCCTATCAATTTTATTTCGTTGCATTTTATGATTATATCAGGTTCTTTCGGATACAGACTGAATATACTTTTCCTTCCGTATATAGTAAGAGTACGTACAGATGATGTAACGGTATCAACTTCTATATCGTCGATAAAACCCAACTTTTCTCCTGTATCAACATCTATAACTTCCTTCTTTTTTATTTCATTCAAACTGCATATCATAATACATCAGTCCATTCATAAAAAGAAAAAGTATTATTTGAAAATCATTACTGTTTTTCATTTGCTACTGAGAGCATAAGCTTTATTCTGTTTTCCTGATTTACTTTTGTTGCGCCTGCGTCATAATCTATAGTGCATATATTTGCATCAGGATAATTTTCTCTTACACTTCTTATAACGCCTTTTCCGACTATATGATTTGGCATACAGCCAAATGGCTGACAACAGATAACATTATTTACACCACTGCTGACAAGTTCCATCATTTCAGCAGGTAACAGCCAGCCTTCACCCATTTTTACTCCTGTACTTATAACTTTCTTGCCTAATTTTTTGATTTCACCAAAAGGCATTGGCGCTTTAAAGCATTTGTAATCTTTAAGAACATCAAGCATTATTTTTTCAAGTGACTCTATATATTTTACAGATATTTTACTAAACATTACAGCTCCTGCTTTTTCACCGTAAAGTTTCTTGTCTTCCATACCTATGCTAAGACTGTACATTGCAAAACCCAGTATTCCGGGAATAAATACTTCACAACCGTGTGCCCACAAAAATTCCTGCAGATGATTATTTCCGAAACGTGCATATTTTACATACAACTCTCCTACTATTCCTACTCTTACTTTATTCTTTTTATGTACAGGAATTTTACTGAAATCACTCGCAATAGCACGAAAATTTTTCTTTATAGCCGGATTTGTAAGTCCCTTGTTTGCTTTAAACTGACGGATTATTTCCGAGTTCCATTTTGCAAGAAGTTTGTCTGTGCAATTTTCTTTTTTCTCATACGGCTTTGTCTGATTGTAAAGAAGCATAAGAAAATCGCCATAGAGCCATGACATAAGCCCCTTTACAAACATTGGAGCGGTAACTTTAAAGCCGCTGTATTTTTCTATTCCGCCGAAATTTATTGAAATAACAGGAACAAATCCGAGTCCTGCCTGTTTTAACGCTCTTCTGAGAAGATGAACGTAATTTGACGCACGACATCCTCCACCTGTCTGATAAAGCATAAGAGCAGTTTTATGTATGTCATAATCACCTGAAAGAAGCGCATACATTAGCTGTCCTATAACAACTATTCCCGGATAGCATGTATCATTATGAACATACTTAAGTCCTGTTTCTATTACATCATGACCTTCATAATTAAGCAACTCCATATTATATCCATACATTACAAACACTTCACGCATCAGTTCAAAATGAATAGGAAGTGCGTTTGGGATAAGTATTTTATACTCTTTACGCATTTCTTCAGTAAAATCTATAAAATCAGGCTTTGCATTCATTTTTTATTTCCTCCTTAAAAAATCAGGAATATTTATTACACCCAAGACGTTTCTGTGCATTTGTCATACGTTCGGAAGACGGTGAAGAAATTCCTTCAAGTCTATATTTTATGCCAAGTTTTTCCCATTTAAAAACTCCAAGCGTATGATACGGAAGCACTTCTACTTTTTTTACATTTGAGAGAGTTGATATAAATTCACCAAGAGCATCAAGATCTTCATCATAATCTGTATTTTCAGGCACAAGAACGTGTCTTATCCATACAGGCTTTTTTATTTGTGAAAGATACTGTGCAAGTGAAAGTATATTTTTATTTGTCTTACCTGTAAGTTCTTTATGACGTTCATCATTTATTTCTTTTATATCAAGTAAAACAAGGTCTGTATATTTCATAAGCTCATTAAATTTCGAAATAAATGGTTCTTCAACAGTAAACGGCTCCCCTGATGTATCTATAGCTGTATGTATTCCTTCAGCCTTTGCAAGTTTAAAAAGTTCGGTTACAAAATCTATCTGAATAAGCGGTTCTCCGCCACTCACTGTGATACCGCCCTCTTCACCCCAATAACTTTTGTATCTGAGTATCTTTTTTATAAGCTGACCGGCATCAGTTTCTTCTCCTCCTGTCTCACCCCATGAATCAGGATTGTGACAATACTTGCATCTTAGATTGCAGCCTTTTAAAAAAACTACAAATCTTACTCCCGGTCCATCAGCGGCTCCGAAACTTTCGAGTGAATGAACTATTCCCTTTGTACTCAAAATCAAATTCGCTTCCTCTCTTAAGATTAGTATCTGTGCAAACACTTTTTTATTATATCATATATTTTTGGGTTTGTCATCTTTTTTAATATTTTTTATTCGGAGCACAAAATAGCAATTATTACTTTAAAGCAAAAAAAACGGAAATCGAGTATTTATTTCGATTTCCATTTAATTTTTAATCAGGAAGATATTTTTCAAATATTTTTTCGGCTTTTGCAACGGGATATGTGTATTTAGTCCAGTTATGCTGACTAATTTTCAGATTTTTTGCTTTACGCATAAGCATTTCACTTGCTTGGTCACTTAATCTGTCACCGCTCTGTGCAAACTTGTCTATATACGGAACAGCTTCATAGGATAAACGTGACAGTGTATCTATATCAAGTTCCTCAGTCACTCCAATTTCATAAAGCTGTATATTCCATTTTGCTATATGTGCATCAGGTCTGCCAAAAGAAAGAATACTTACAGACGCAACTGAAAGAATTACTATAGATTTTACAAGACTTAGTTTTGGATGAATCTGTTTGGTTATAATAAGTGCAAAACAACCTGCAAGAAGCATCATAAACCATGTCGTACATACTCTCATACGTGTAAATCCGTATTCACTTATATACATTACCATCTTGCTCACCGCTGTTGCTATAAGTATTTCAGTAAAACCGGATAAAACAATTATACATATTTTCAGCTTAAGAGGAATAGTGTCTTCAGGTTTTTTTACAAAAAAGTTTATAAAGACAATAACAAGAAGATTTATAACAGCTATTTCACACAGTTCAAAAAAACCTTGTCTTGCATACTCTGAATAACTGAACTGTTCAGGGAGTGTTCCAAAAAATGCAGATATAAAATAACTTAATTGTGACACAAAAAATATAGCATACAAAATACATATCGGTATCACCATCACACACATAACAAGCGGTTCAAATTTTTCCATACGGTCTATCTGATATTTCTGCTCATCTCTGTTTGGTGCATCTTCATATTTATTTGTATAAAAAACACTGAAAACAAAACTACCTATAATCATTGAAAATAAAAATCTTGAAATAAAAGCTCGCATATCTATATCAGAATACATTTTATTAAAAAAATCTTCAAAGAATATTTTCATGTTATTGTCGCTGTTCAAAAGGAGCGGCAAAACTATTACAACACTTGGTACAGCCATAATAAGTCCCAGAAATATATATTTTATATTTCCTGTTTTTTTAACTGAAAATGAAGCCGCTACCATCGTTTTAATACATCTTGAAAAATTTTTGAACGGCGCTTTGAATACCGAAAACAATATATCCAGAAAACAATAATCACTTATAGTTGTATTTCCCTGAGATGTATTGTAAATAAAATATGATATCATAGTATGTAAAAATGCAAGGTCAACAAGATAAGCTATTTCTGATGATATAAAATTAAGATTGACTGTAAATACAATAATAAGCGCAAGTTGCAATACAGAAAACTTATTTTTTAATTTTATTTCTTTTCTTCTGAAAAAAAGGTAAAGAGCCATCAAAAGTAAAAACCATATTGAATAACCAACCGCACCACTTGAAGACCTCACTATAACTTCTGTAAAAAAAGCTCCTGCCCCAAGACTTGCAAATGCTGTTATTTTCTCACGTGTTGTATAAACTTTGTTTTCATCCGGTTCATAACCCGTATAAATACCATCTGTAATCTCCACTACACATCACTCCTCTGTATATTCAAGTATATCGCCCGGCTGACATTCAAGTATTTCGCATATTTTTTCGAGCGTCGAAAACCTTATTGCTTTCGCTTTGCCTGTTTTGAGTATTGAAAGATTAGCCGGCGTTATATCTATCTTCTCTGCCAGCTCACCTGACGAAATTTTTCTTTTTGCCATCATTACATCAAGATTTACAACAATAGGCATATATAATCACTCCTTCTGTTCTCTATATAGTATAGTCATTTTCTTCCCTTATACTCACCGCCTCGGCAAATACGTTTTTGAGAATTCTGAGTATCAACCCCATAAATCCTGCAATGAATGCAACAAGGAATGATGCCTGAATAGCTATACCAAATACAAGATAGATAAAAGCGATAAGAAAACAGCACCACGAAATTCCTCTTAAAAGATTTGTATTTTTATCAACAAATACAATTTCTTTTGATATGTTATGCAGAAGTTTAAAAAGCATGGTAAGAAGAATCACTACAAAAACAAGTGTGATATATATAATAACCGTCAAAAACATCCACACTGGTTTTTCGTCTGATATTGTATCAAAAAACTTCGCACATGATGGTACAAAAGGAATAATTATCGCTGTCATTATGAACCCCAGAATTATTAACCCTTTTGATAATAAAACAGAACTTTGCTTACTCCACATAAATATTACGTCCTTTCTGTTAAAAAAATTATTTATCCTGTGATTTTATTATAGCAAATCAATTATTAAAAGTCAATACTTTTTTATCGAAAAACAATAAAAATTTATTTTTACTTGATAATTAAATATTTTTATGCATAAAAAAAATCCACAAAGTCCGAAAACCCGTGGATTTTTTATTTACGATATTACTTTTATCATTCTTCAATCATAATCTGCTTTAATCTTATGAGATCAAAGACATTTACTTTTCCGTCTTTATTTATATCAGTACGTCTGTAAACATCCTGTGTTACAGATTCACTGTGTAAAATACTTCTCTTTGCATACACAAGATCAAGTGCGTTTACAACGCCGTTTCCGTCAACGTCATAATCGACTTCTTCAGCTTTTACAACAAATTTTCCGTTTGTTATTTTTACAGGAATCTTTGTAACATCACCTGATAAAGAAATATTTGAAAATTCGCTTACAGAAAGCGTAAGTGTTGTTTCTCCTGAAGCAACGCCTGTAAAGCTAAGTTTCAGGGCGTTTCCGCCTGCCATAATACCTTGTGAATTTATAAATGCGATCTTTATTTTTCCCGGCTCAGCCTCATATACCTGTACTAATGTGTTTTCAAAAGCATCACAAGCTTCAGATGAATCAAATTTTGCAAGTTTTGTATCATATTCGACAGTCATCACACCATTGGTTACGCCTGTTCCTACCGGTATACTTATAAATACATCTGTCTTCTGAGAAACATTTGTAATGGCATCTGTTATAGATATTTCTGCCTTTTGAGATCGACTTACCGTTACTGAACCACCAACAGTTTTGGTGGAAATCTTTTCAACTTCACCTGACATCAAAACATTTGAAAATTCATTTACGTCAACTTCAAGTGCGGATGTACCATCATTCACAACAGAAAAATCAAGTTTTATCATATCGCCGCCTGCTGATATTCCGGTATTGTCGACTGAGTTTTCTTTTCTTGTTTTCCAAAATATCAACACTCATCATAAAAAAATTATAATTACATTCTACTATAAAATTTATTTTATGTCAATATTTTTATATTTTCAACACTACACTATTTTGGACAAAAATTCTTTTAATCTTTGATGTTTAGGATTTGAAAATACCTCTTCAGGTGTATCGTCTTCAGCAATCACTCCGTTATCAAAAAACATTACTCTGGACGCAACTTCTCTTGCAAATCCCATTTCATGAGTAACACATATCATAGTTATTCCGCTTCCTGCAAGCTGTTTCATAACTTCCAGTACCTCTCCTACCATTTCCGGATCAAGTGCCGATGTTGGTTCATCAAAAAGAATTACTTCCGGTTCCATTGCCAAAGCTCTGCATATTGCAACACGCTGTTTCTGACCACCGGAAAGTTGATTTGGATAACATTTAGCTTTATCCTGAAGTCCGACTCTTGAAAGAAGTTCAAGAGCTTTTTTATCCGCCTGTTCATTTGAAACTTTTTTTAATTTTCTTGGTGCAATAGTAAGATTTTCAAGAATAGTAAGATGAGGAAAGAGATTGAAATGCTGAAATACCATCATCATTTTCTCTCTTTGTTCATTTATATTGGTTGTCGGATCGGTCAGGTCAACGTCATCAAAAACTATACTACCTTCTGTCGGAGTTTCAAGGAGATTAAGACAACGTAAAAAAGTAGACTTTCCGCATCCCGAAGGTCCCAGGATTACTACAACTTCACCACGTTTTATATCTGTGGTAATATTTTTTAATACTTCCAGATCTCCAAATGTTTTCTTTAGCCCTTTTACCTGAATTATAACGTCTTTATTTTCCATCATTTTTCAGCCTCTTTTCAAGTTTTGATACAAGCCATGTCAGAACAACAACAAGTATAAGATACACAAGCGCAACTGCAACGAGTGGCATAAACGCTTCATATGTACGACTGCGTATATAGTCGCCGCCTCTTGTAAGATCCATTATTCCGATATATCCGGATATTGATGTTTCTTTTATAAGAACTATAAATTCGTTACAAAGTGAAGGAAGAACCGTCCTGAATGCCTGTGGCAAAATAAAATACCACATAGTCTGATTGTAATTAAAACCAAGACTTCTTCCTGCCTCAAACTGACCTTCATCAACAGCCATTATACCGCCTCTGACTATTTCTGCAATATAAGCAGATGAATTAAGTCCAAATGCAATAACTGCAACAAGAACTTTATTTATATCAGTAGATGCAAATATTACATAATAAATAATAAGCAACTGGACCATCGTAGGCGTACCACGAATTATAGTAAGGTATGCTTTTAATATGAGATTTAAAATTTTATATTTTCCTGTTTTATCGCAGGTACTTCTCATTATTGCTATTACAAATCCAAGCACAACTCCGATAAGCACAGCAAAAAAACTTATCTGTAACGTTACAAGCAAACCATTGGTTATATTTTTCCATCTGCTGTCAACAATAAAATTATTATGGAACTTATCTTTAAAACTGAGTTTTTCATTGCTGCTTCCGGTGTTCACAATAACTACCTGAGTAGCAGTCGTATATGACTGTGTAAAATCAATACTTTTAAGTCTATCTTGGGTAACTGTCATTCCTGACAAACCTATATCCGATTTTCCGGACTGAACCGCACTTATTATACTGTCAAATTCGATATCTTCGATTTTCAGATTCATACCAAGTATATCACATATTGCACGTGCTATATCAATATCTATACCTACTATTTCTCCGCCTTCCATATATTCATATGGTTCAAAAGTAGCGTTTGTGGCTACTCTGAGAGTACCATTGCTTCTGTCAACATTTTCGGGCGAAACATATGGAAATTTACCTTTGGTATCATCACCGATATAGTTGCTGATTATACTTTCAAGTGTACCATTTTCTTTTAAAACAGATATACTTTCATTGATTTGATTTTTGAGTTCTGTTTTTTCTTTGGAAATACATATTGCATATTCCTCAACCGCAAAATCTTCTTCAAGTATTGAAAGTTCCGGATTGTTTCCGACAAAAGCATTTGCAGGGGCCCGGTCAATAACTATACAGTCTATTTTGCCAAGCTTAAGAGCTTGTACCGCATCGGCCGCCTTTGTAAAACGTTCAACAACCGAACCTTTTTCTTCATAATCCGAAACGAAAATATCTCCGGTCGTTCCCAACTGCACACCAATCGTTGCACCTTCAAGATCATCAATAGTATGGATCTTAGACAATCCTGTTTCCGATTTTTTCATATCGCATGATACAGATGCAACAGCAACGATTGACATCATAAGTAGTACCAGTGCGAATCTGAATTTTTTAATTTTAAAGTTAAAACTCCTCATCTGAAAATTCCTTTCGATGTTTATTTTTTTGCACTTTTTTGATTATAACATACAGACAAATTTAAATCAACCTGATATTCCTTATAATGTAAATAAAATTAAAAACATTTACTTTTGACGTAAAACACAAAAATATTGTATAATAAATATTATCTTAGAAAGTGGTGAATAATTTGAAAATAGATAAAATACTTAATGACAGAAAATACATTGAATGTATATATGAACTCATAAACGACAAAATACTCAGTCTTGAAAATTTTTCACATCATAAAAAAACAACACGACTAAGACACTCTCTTAAAGTTTCATACCTCAACTACCGCATATGCACATTTCTTAAACTAGACGCTCGTTCAGCTGCAAGAGCAGGACTTCTTCATGATTTATTTTTTTATGAAACCAAAACATACAACAAAAAACTATACGGAAAAAATCATTTCAGACAACATCCGAAAACAGCACTGCAAAACGCTGTATCAATGTTTGAAATAAATCAGACTGAACAAGATATAATACTGCATCATATGTGGCCTGCAACGATAAGCCTTCCACAATCACCTGAAGGAATTGTAACTATGCTGGTTGATAAATACTGCACACTGACCGACATCTTTGATATGTTCAAAAAAAATTCACGCTTGTAAAAACAAACGTGAATTTTTTCAATATTTTTATCAACATAATATAAGATCTGTTATCACACAAGTGGTATGTACCGGCATTACTGCATTTCTGATAAGTGTTTCATAAATTTCTTCAGCTTTTTCACCTACTGTTGTTATGTCCCTTACCTCTTCGGAATACTCCGACGATTTGACAGATATACCATATGTAGTTATTGTCCTGTCTCCATATTTATTTTCTTCGGAAAAAAGACTATACGATACATCTCCCATTTTTTCATGCATTAATGTTTTCATAATAAATATCCTCCTGATAATAGCCATAAATTTATTTAATCTCTTTTATGTCACTAATTTTATCAGGTATTTATTTTTTCAACAACGCCACTCGTTACAAAAATTTTTTAATTTATTTTTTATAACAGTCAAATGCTTTTTCAAGCTCTGCCTGATCTTTATTCTTTGTAACTGCACTTACAACCGGAACGATTATAAGGTCAAACAACATAGTAATCGCACCTGCATTTATAGGAGAAGCCATATTAAGTTTAAGTGAAGCGGCAGCCTTTGTTGCTTCAGGGAAAAATCCGAGACTGAAAATAATCATATGTACAACTGTTATTCCGACACCTGAAATAAAGCTTGCCATAACAGCCTGTTTTGTAACTTTCTTGCTGAAAAGACCATACATAAAAGGAGCAAGGAATGAACCCGCAAGAGCGCCCCATGAAATAGACATGAGTGTTGAAATGTATGCGTTTTTATTAAGTGCCAATACAACTGAAATGATAAGGAATACAGCTATAAAAATTCTCATAACAAGTACTTCTTTCTTTTCGCTCATCTTTCCTTTTGTAAGAGGTCTTACGATATCTATTGTTACTGTTGAACTTGATGTAAGTACAAGTGATGAAAGTGTTGACATTGATGCTGAAAGAACCAGAACAACAACAAGACCGATCATAATATCAGGCAAACATGTATCAAGAAGATTTGGCATAATAGCATCAAAATCAAGTTTTCCGTTTGCAAGCTTTTCTATAAATACTCTGCCTGAACCGTCACTGCTGTCTGCTGTACAATATATTCTTCCGAGACCGCCAAGGAAATATGAACCACCTGCAACAACTACAGCAAAGAGTGTTGAAATAATTGTACCTTTTTTGATTGCGTCTTCACTCTTTATCGCATAAAATTTATGTACCATCTGAGGAAGTCCCCATGTACCAAGAGATGTAAGAATAACAACACCTGCAAGATTTATCGGGTCAGGTCCGAAAATGCTGTTTAATGAATTTGCAGGAACGCCTGTTGCTTCTATTTCTCCAAGCTGTTTGAGAGCTGAAGAAAAACCACCTTTTTCATTAAGTGCAAAAATAACTACAGCTGCTATACCGCCAAGCATTATTATACCTTGTACAAAGTCATTTATTGCAGTTGCTGCATAACCGCCGATAATTACATATACAGCTGTAAGAACTGCCATAGCTATAATACAGACTGCATAGTCTATATCAAATGCCATAGCAAAAAGTCTTGATAAACCGTTGTATACAGATGCTGTATACGGAATAAGGAATATAAAAATAATTACTGCTGATATTGTTTTTAGTTTCTTTGAATTGTAACGTTTTTCAAAAAACTCCGGCATGGTCGAAGCATTTAGATGTGTTGTCATAGTTCTTGTCCTTTTACCAAGAACCATCCACGCCAATGCACTACCTAAAACCGCATTTCCTATACCTATCCATGTGGCAGAAAAACCATAATTCCAACCAAACTGTCCTGCATAGCCTACAAATACAACCGCAGAAAAATAAGATGTGCCAAATGCAAATGCTGTAAGCCATGAACCTACATTTCTTCCGCCAAGAACAAAGCCATCAACCGATGAGCCATTTTTGTATGTTGATACGCCTATGCCCAGCATCATAAGAATATACAACACAAGTATTAGCTTTATAACCATAACCGGCCTCCATTGTATTAATTTAAATTGTTGTCGCTTTAAACTATTAAAGCAGCGACCTATATAAGTATATCAAAGAGAGTTATGTTTTGTCAAGGGAAAAAATTATAAAAATAAAATATTATTTTTTGGTAACGAAATGATTTAACCAAAAATTTTTTTCAGCAGCTGTATTTTAGTTTAACAAAATCAAATATTTTCTTAATTTAATATAAAAAAACAAACGGTTCACCTTTCGTTTCATGTGAACCGTTTGTTTTTATGCAAATACTACTTACCTGCAGTATCGCTTTTTACCGCAGAAAGAACAACAACACTTCGTGGTTTCATAACAATAGTATTTCCGTATCTTTCTGTTAATTTATTGTAATCCGTACCTTTACTATGGGATTCGTAAGTGTTCATTTCTACGTTCCACATAAGATAATGAGGTAATTCGGGAAGTTGCATATTCTGATTTTCCCAGAATGTATTTATTGCAATGAAAACTATATCATCATTTTTATCATCGGCTGTTCTTCCTGCAAACATTACTCCTGTAAGTCTTGTATCATATCTGAACTCTGTATTCCAAGGTGTTCCGTTATGAATACTTATATCCGGAAAGCCACAGGTGCATATATCTGTTTTTCTTCTTATAACATCATGCTTTTTTCTGAATGCAATCATGAACTTGCAGAACTCAAACATTTCTTTGTACTTTTTGAGTCTGTTCCAGTCAAGCCACGATGTTATATTGTCCTGACAGTATGCATTGTTATTTCCGAACTGAGTATTGCAGAATTCATCACCTGCCGGGAACATTGCAGCGCCTCTGCTGCACATAAGGACTGCAAATGCATTTTTTCTCAGACGATTTCTAAGTTTTAATACTTCCGGATCGTCTGTTTCACCTTCATGTCCGCAGTTCCAACTGTTATTTCCATTGTCACCGTCAGTGTTGTTCCAGCCGTTCTTTTCATTGTGCTTGTAGTTGTATGCATAAAGGTCATAAAGAGTAAATCCATCATGACAGTTTATAAAGTTTACTGATGCATTTTCGCCTCTCTTTTCAGGATTGTAGAGGTCGTGCGATCCTGTGATTCGGTTTACCGCACTTTGTGCCATTCCGCCATCTCCTTTAAGGAAACAACGAAGGTCATCACGATATTTTCCGTTCCACTCTGCCCATCTTCTCCATGACGGAAAACTTCCTACCTGATAAAGACCGCCTGCGTCCCATGCTTCTGCTATGAGTTTTACTTTTCCTAAAATAGGGTCAAAAGCAAGACTTTCGAGTATAGGAGGATTACTCATAGGTGAGCCGTCTTCATTTCTTCCCATAATAGTTGCAAGGTCAAATCTGAATCCGCCTACACGATAATCTATTACCCAGTGTCTGAGACAGTCGAGTATAAACTGATGAACTATCGGGTGATTACAGTTAAGTGAATTTCCACATCCGCTGAAATTATAATATCTGCCATCTGGAGTAAGAAGATAATAAATATTGTTGTCTATACCCTTGAACGAGAAAAACGGTCCTTTTTCATCACCTTCGGCAGTATGATTGAATACAACGTCAAGAATTACTTCTATACCGTTTTCGTTAAGAGTTTTTATAAGAGTTTTAAGCTCATTACCTTCATTGTTGTGTTCCTGGATAGATGAATATGATGTGTTTGGTGCAAAGAAACAAACTGTATTGTAACCCCAGTAATTATAAAGCGTTGTTCCGTCAACAACACGTATATCTTCCATTTCATCAAACTCAAAAATAGGCATCAGTTCCACTGCATTTACACCAAGTTCTTTAAGATATGGTATCATATCCATTACGCCTGCAAATGTGCCTTTGCGCTTATTTTTTACCATTGATGATTCATCTTTGGTAAATCCTCTTACGTGAAGTTCATAAATGATAAGATCCTGAAAAGGAACTTTATTTCTCTGATACTTTCCCCATACAAAAGTATCATCAACAACACGTGCCCTGTACATATTCTTCTTCTGAACATCTTTGCTTCCCCATTTACTCTGATCGGCAACAGCTCTTGCATACGGATCGAGAAGATAAGCGTCTTTGTTAAAAATAAGTCCGCTCTTTTTATCATACGGTCCGTCCATTCGATATGCATACTCGATGTCACTTATATCAAGGTCAAAAACTATCATTGAAAAAGTGTTTCCTATTCGATATGATTCAGGAAATTTTATTACTGCAAACGGCTCAGGCTTCTTTCTGTGAAAAAGCACAAGCTCACACGAAGTAGCATTGTAGGAGTGAATAGTAAAATTTACTCCGTTCTTAATTGCTGTTGCTCCATTTATAAGATAAAAACCGGGTCTTACCTTAAACCCTGATATTTCATCAATAGGAACTAATGGCTCTTTGATTTTTGCAATAAGATTTTTCATAAACTAAACCCCTCTATATCATTTTTTATTTATTAACAGATTTATAAATATTAGTTATTTCTTCTGATAAAATACTGTTTATCGGCAACGGTTCAAACATAGGCCTGTCGATATAAAATCCTTGAATCAAATCAACACCGCATTCTATAACGGTTTTCATTTCATTATATGTTTCAACACCTTCTGCAAGAACCAAAACATTTTTATCCTTTGCAAGCATAACCAGATTTGAAATTATATTTTTTCTACTCACATCACTGTCACAGCAACACACTATCGCCCTGTCAATCTTTACTATATCAGGATTGTAAGTTATAAGTGCATATTCACTGTTATATCCACTACCGAAATCATCAACTGCCGTCATAGCGTGCCATTTTCTTATTAATTCCTGCTTTCCGTTTGTAAACTCATCATTTGAGCGTTCACTTTCAAGAAACTCAAGAACAATATTTGAAAGATAGCCTTTATTTTCAGATTCGATAATCTCAATATCATCATCTTTTATCTGACAGTTAAGAAGTGAATTTATGAATATTTTTTCTTTTCCGGTTATAATTTCTTTTTCCATAAGCTCACCAAACTGCTTTAAAGCAAGTATCCATGTGAGTCTTTCTATGTCATAAAGCTTTGCACCGGTTCTGGCAATACGTATAAATTCGAGCGGCGATCTGAACATATCAGACTGTGGACGCATAAGTGCTTCATAACCATAAACTTTTCCGGTACTTACGCTGATAATTGACTGAAAAGCGTAACGTATCTTCTTTTCATCAATTATTCTGTTCATCTCCTCAACACCTGTAACAAGTATAGAGTCTTTACTGTAAGTGTTTATATCAAACTCCGATACTCTTCCCTTTGTTGAGTGTTTTATCTCATACATAGCAAAGTCGGCATATTTTATAAGCATTTCATAAAGTGGTGAATCATCCGGATACCATGAAATACCGCCGCTTGCCCTTATTCGATATTTTGTGCCGTCTGCAAGCAGACAACTACTTGCATTCAATTTCTTTTCTACATTACTTATTATTTCACGAATTTCGTCTTTACTCTCAAATCCATAAATAAAAATTATAAATTCATCACCCGAAAGACGTGCTGTTACACCATTATAATCTCTGAACATCTTAAAAACATTTGCCGCCGTTTTTATATAGTCGTCACCAAAATCATGACCATATGTATCATTTACATATTTCAGATTATCAAGGTCCCACATTACAAAAGCTGCTACGCCAAGTTTACCTGGTTCTGAGAAAAGTTCCTCTATTCTGTCATAAAACGCCCTTCTGTTAAAAAGGCCTGTGGTAACATCATAGTCACGCTCATACTCTATCTTTTTCTTTTCAACAACAAGATTTGTTGTATCCTGTACAAGACCTACAACATTGTTATTATCTCTCGTAAGACTGAACTTGAGCCATCTTGTACTTTTGGTATGATCATCATGAAATACTATCTCGACATTATCAGATACGCTTTCTTTTATATCCGGATCAAATACAGGACTTGAAAGCAATTTATTATCTGCATCATATTTATTAAGATACTTCATAAACAAATCCATCGGTATAAGAATATCGTTGTCAAATTCATTTTTAAAACGAAATATCTTAGTAAGACTTTCACCTACAAATACATCCTGATCGGACATGTCATACATAAAAACGCCTATTCCCACATCAGCCATATTTATTATTTTTGAAACTCTTGAAGAGTTATTTCGAACTTTTACCTGAAGATCTACAATTGATTCGGCGAGTTCGTCAAATTCTTTTATGTTTGATGATTCAAACGCAAGAGTTTCATCATCTGCATTATATTTTCCGAGTGTACCTGTCATCTTATGAACAGGCATAGAAATACGTTTGTTCAGGATCAACGCCACTATGATACATATAACCATTGATATAACTGATGAAAGGAAAAACATAAGTATAAGTCTGTCGTGTACACTCATAACTTCAGTAGCACTGACAGCAGAAATTACAGCCCATTTCTGATTTGAAAACATTTCTGTCGGCGAATAAAGTTTCATTTTCTGAAGACTGTACATTACATCCTTTTTTTCTTTAAACCTGTACACTCCACTATAAAGCTTACTTGCTGAATTAAAACTGAAAACATCTTCATTTAGCGAATCAAAAAAAACTCCTGTATGTGTAAGAACAGAATAACTGTTATCATTTTCGCCATAATTGACTGCAAGCATATAACAACTTTTATTGTAACCGGGATCTCCGTTTTGTATTTCATTTAAAATACTTTTTTCCAGAAGTCCTATTCCCATTACACCATAAACTACACCATCATCTGAAATAAGTGGTATAGTATACTTCATACTTGGAAGCGCCAATGGTGAGATATTTGAAAAACCACTCCAGTTTCCGAAATATCTGAATGACAACTGAGGATTTTCACGTGCAATTTTAAGTGTATTGTGATAAAAACCAAAATCACTGTTGTCATTTTCTCCGACATTTACATGCGCCGACCATTCAAAATCAAGTGATATGTCAAGTTTCCTCGCTATAGACGAATTTCCACACTCTAAAAATAAGTCGTCATTATTCTTGACACCATCAGCTGATATATCAGCATCACGGATATAGAAACCGCCAACTTCTGAAGAGTTGTCGGTATTGTACAGCTCTGCAGTATCAAGAATAATAAATGCATCATTTACCTGATTAGTTCTAAGAAGATAAACCATGCTCTCAGCTGACTTAGATAAAATATCCGAAACCAACGATTTGTCATTTTTTATATCTTCTATATTTTTATTATTTTCTTCAAGAATATCTTCAACTATTTTATTAATTTCACTTCCTGTTTCATGTACTCTTGTTTTCTTTTCATTCAATAAGTTTTCAACAAGATTTTTTTTATTGGTTGTCTTTTCATTTAAAATATCATACGAGTATCTCTTTATGGATGAAAATTCATCACCAAAAAGCAAAACCAGAAAAAATATTATTATCTGAAACAAAGTAAGTATCAACATAGGAATGAAAAGTATTGATGAAAACGGTTTGCTCTTTCTTTGCTTCCGATTATTTTCATCCGAAACACCTTTCCTGCTCATAAACTTTTTCTCCCCGAAATATTTTTATTTTTCTTATTTACCATATACAGCTTTTTCAATCTTTTCTTTAAAAATTTCAAACCACTCATCAAAAGCCTCATCGCCGGTATAAACAGCAAGCACCTCTTCTCTCGAAGCACCTGACTCTGTTTCATTTTTTACAATTTCAAATGTTTCCTCGGCAGTTTCCTGAATATAACTTTCAAGACAACTTCTCAGAGTCGCTGAGTTATCAAATGGTTCAGCTGAATACAATACAGCTGAATTAATTCCTTCTACAGCTGTTCTTACTGAACGCATAAGTGTACTCTGTTCGTCTTCTGAACATTTACTCAGTATCTTTTCAAAATCGTTTGCGGACTTTTTGACCGGCATATACCCGGAATCGAGAGAAAACTCTATATTTCGCTCTTCTTCAGTAAACCATTTTAAAAATATCGCACTTGCTTGCTGAGTCCTCTCATCAGACTTGATAACAGACATACCTGCACCCTGCTGAACCAGATATGAACTTGTTCCCATAAAATTTGGTACAGGAAGTATAAGATTTTCTACAGGATATGTATAATCATCGTTTATAGTAACTTCACTTGGGAAATATGCAGCTCCTGTCGTTGAACAAACCATTGCCACTATTTCTCCTGTCTTTATATCATCACTTCTGTAACGTCCCTGTGCAGTAAAATATCCGCTTACATATGGAACATAATAACAATCCCATAATCTTCTTATCGTTCCTTTGTCTATCTTAAGAGTAGTTCCCTCAGAATCAACAGTTATAAACTCATTTCCAAGCTGTGCTGCTCCTACTACCATATAATTTGCAACAGAGTCTCTGCCAAAGAAGGCTTTACCATCATTTTTTACCTCAGGAGTCAGAGCATCCGTATAATCATAATAAATCCGGGCAACTTCACAAAGTCCCTCCCATGTTTTCATGTCATCAACCGTCAGATTGCAACTTCTTGAAAATTTTTCCCATTCCGTAGCATTTAACATCATAAGTTCTGTGCTCTTAGCAGTTGGAAATATCTTTAGTTCCCCATCATCTCCGAACATTCCCTCACTAATATACCCATCAACATATTCATCAAGTTCAGCCTCTGTAAAATATTGACCAAGATCAGCCAGAACTCCTTTTTGATCCAAAATATACGCCGTTTCTGAATATGTTGCAAATATATCCGGCGGATTATCTGCACCAGGCTCATCGTTTACCGCCATAATTACACTCTCTGCAAGATTTGAAACAGTATTTTTTGAAAAAGCTTCAACAACTATTCCTTCCTGTAATCCAACAGTTTCATTAAATTCTTTTACATATCGGTCAAAAGTAGTAAGCTGAACACCATTATAATAATGCCACAGTGTCACTGTGACAGGTTCATTTTTATTATCATTTTTACTGTCATTTTTATCTTTATTATTGCAACTACTTAAAACCAACGGAATCAAAAGACATAAAGACACGATTTTTCTGTACTTTTTCATTTTTTTCACCCCAAAACTTTATAATCCTATTATTTCATAACATCTATTATACAATTGTACCATAAAAGCTGTTAAAAATCAATAAATAATCAAATAAAATTACAAGTAACCTCTTTTACAAACTTTCAAGATAAAAAATACAGCATCTCTCAATCACAAGTCAAATACTTCTAATTGAAAAATGCCATATCCTTTTTAAAAATAAACTTATATATTACTTTCTTTTGCGTGAACACACCATTGCTATTCCTGTTACAGCCATAACACAAACAACGATACCTGTTAATCCGGTGTCACCTGTTGCCGGAGAGCTTTGTACTTTAGTAGTTGTTGCTGCTTTTGTTGTTGTCGTAGCTTTAGTTGTCGTTTCTGTGGTTGTTGTCGCAGTAGTTGTAGTAACTTCATTTTCCTCAGCAGGTTTCTGTGTGTATATTTTTATTCTGCCCTGACTTTCTGCATATTCCTGACCGATAACGCCACCGAGATTATCATTCAGATATGTGATGAGTGCAGCATTATCAAGGCTTATACTGTCAAGAAGAAGCTTGTTGTCGAGGAACATATTATAACCGTCTCCGCCATTTTTGATGATATAGTTATTGGTTGCAAGAGTATAGGTTTTATTCAGGTCAAGCGGAACGCCGTTTACCATAACATTCTTTACACGATACTCACCGTCAACACTTATAAATTCTTCGTTTTCATTTATTTTTACAGTAGACGGAAGATAGCTGTGAATTTCATATGTAAGTCCTGATACCTGGAGGAAACCGCCCGATGCATCAGGGTGTTCCATTGCACCAAATTCCAGAGCATTAAGGATATCCTGTCCTGTTGCTTCGGTCATACATATTTCGTTACAGTACGGGTGAACAGTGATAAACATACCATATGTGATATCGCCCTTGTTTATATTTGCTCTCACACCACCGCCATTTGTAATACCTATATCAGCACCGGTGATAGCTCTGTAGGCATCTGCACAATAGTCACCGAGATTTGTTTCCTGCATGCGCACAAGTCTTACTCCCGGATTTTCCGGATCAACAGCTATAAGGTCAACCTCTGTCTTTCCGACAACCTTATTTACAGATTCATCATATTCTTTCTTAACTTCAGCTATCATATCAGCTACTCTATTGTAACTTGCTGTTTCTGAAGGATTTGAATTTTCGGTATATACATATTCATCCTTAGAAATAAGTTCTGCAGAAATTCCATTATCATCAATTGTTACAGCACCAAAATTACTTAATTTTGTTCCTGTTGATGACAGAAGAACCGATTCATTGTTTTTATCAGAATATTTCTCACCTTCGATAACACTATGAGAATGTCCGTCAATAAACATATCTATACCTGTTGTATTTGCTATAACCAGATCTGATGTCCAAGCGTTACCCTCGCCTATACCAAGATGACCGAGAGCAATAACATAATCAGCACCTTCACTTTTTACCTTATCAACAGTTTTCTGAACGGTGTCATACAGCTCCTGGCCATTATCTCCAGGACAAAATCCATATATATACTCGCCCTTATCATTCTGAAAATATTTTGGTGTTGAACTTGTAATAGTTGCAGGAGTTGTAATTCCAACAAAAGCAATTTTTACTCCGTCCACTTCTCTGATAACTGATTCTGAAAGGACAGGTTCCTTTGAAGGAAGAGAAACAAAATTTGAAGAAATAACTTCAAACTCCGAAAGCTCTGCAAGTTCAAAGAAACGATCCATACCGTAATCATACTCATGGTTTCCGGGAACTGCAACATCATAGTCAAGTTCATTCATTATATCGATAAGATATTCACCACTGCTTACCGTACCAATAACATCACCCTGAGTGTAGTCACCTGCATCAACTAAAAGAGTTTTATATCCTTCACTCTCAAGTTTTGCCCGGTATGCCGCAAGGTCAGCATAGCCAAATGTATCTTCATCTGCGTCAATACCACAATGTGCATCATTTGTATGCAGAATCACGATACCCTTACCATCATTTTCGGACGCATCTCCGACTGTTTCCTGTGCTGAAACAACAGTAACCGAAGAAAGCGTAAACAGCGTTGAAAATAAAGCTGTAGCCAGTTTTTTTAATTTCATACTCAAACCCCTTTTTCTGATTTTTTTTAGTAGTATTCCTATCATATACTATTTATTATAATCTTTCTTTTTTTCATTGTCAATAGTATTAAAAAAATTTATCATAAGTAATTACAGGGCTTATGCACATTGAGTTATACTTATCATATGTTTTTTAAATTTTTTTAACATAAATAAAAAACGCTTTCAAGAACCGGTGACATACCGTAACTTAAAAGCGTCATTATTTATTTTACAAAAGCATTTTTCAGATATCCACAAAATCTGTCAAAAACCATATCCCCTTCATTTTTATAGTCAGTGGAAAGTATATGATTTATGATTTTTTCACGCACATCCTTCGGGACTTCATATATTTTCATAATCGCGTCAATACAGCTTGATACTCTCTGTTCAAATGTAACTATTTCTGTATTTTCTGTTAAAAACATTGAATACTCTATTCCGAACGCAATATTTTCAGCCATTATAAAATCGACTTCAGTCCACTGCGGACAATACTTTCCGAATACCTTCATAGCTCTGCGTGTGTCATTTTTACGAATAATTTCTATTGACATAGAATGTGTATATGCTGAAATCATCAGATCCGATATATTAGGATTTTTCATACATACCGACGCAAACATAGTAAGTTCGAGAAGATACGCAATTATCGGAGTTTCATCATCATTGTTTGTTTCATTTTCTTCAACCTGACACTGAAACTTACAGAGTTCTCTTACAAGTCCTGCAAGAAGATGCTCTTTTGTAGGATAATGAAATGTAAGATTACCTGTACTTATATCCAGTTTATTTGCTATTGCTGTAACATATGCTGAAGTATATCCTTTTTCCAAAAAAAGTTCAGTCGCACATTGTAAGATTTCAAGTTTTGTATTATTTGCCATTGCAAACATCCCCCATTTATTAATTACAATTTATTATTTTTTAACAATTACTTTTAACATAACAATATATTAATTATATACTCAAATAACAAATATGTCAATATTCCAATAATCCAAAAAATAAAACCGTTCATAAAAAAATGCTGTATAATGAACGGTTTTAGTGTTATAAAATTTTCTTTTTACTTTGCAGGATTGTTGATAACACCTAAGAACAACGGAGTTCCGGCACTGTCTGAGATATAGTAAATAAATGGTCTGTTAAGATTAAACTCTACTGTTTCACATTCAGGCGGAGGTGCACTACCGGCACCTATAGACACTATGGTATAAGCAGCAGCTTCACAACCTTCTTCATTCATCAGGAGTTTAGTTTCATGTGTAATATTTGAAATCTTTGCACCAGGAATACCATTTTTCTCGTTGTTGATAAGATTTTCAAAGTTTCCGTTATTCTGGAAAGCTTCTGTTACGCCCATACTTTTTACGATATCTGAAAGTTCATATTTTGAATTTACTTCAAAAACAGGTGATGAGAAGATTATCTTTCTTTGGGCATGTTCAGCCTTATCATTTACTATAGCACTGAGATTGTCATCTTCAAGAAGTTCTTCAACTGTAACACCTTCATCGGGGAGTACAAAGTTCATATTGTAACCATTATACATTCTTCTTGCATATGTCATATAATTATCTCCGAAACCGATATCTACACTATAGAATGATTTGTAGTGCAGAAAATCATGTTCTACTTGTTCACCGTCAGCAGTATAGAAAATATCGGGTGTAGGGTCATCAAATTCATCCATCCACTGATTTTTATATGTAATAGTGTTTATAAGATGAGCTATATCTTCATCTGTTACCTTTACAACAGGGTTAAGTTTTCCTGATGTATTTTTATATATCCAGTCAGAGATCTGAGCCGGAACAGTTTCATCTTTAAAATCTTTTTCAAATGACACTGCATAATATTTTTCAGCGAGTCTTTCAAGTAACGGTACTTCAAAAATAAATCTGTTGTTTAGCCATACAGAATTTGATATCTTGCAGTACTCATCAAAGTTATCAAAATTTGTAGATCTGAAAAATTTATTGTTTATATCGGCAAGTTCATCTGTATCTGCAACATTAAGCAAATCAAGAAGTTCTTTCTGTGTTGTATCGTCTGCACATTCAGCTACCATAGAAAGTGCCATATAAACACTCATAGGAGAATATACAGGATTTACGTTTTCACTTACTCCATCATCATAAGACATAACTTCAGATGTAAATTCAGAGACAAAACCGTTATATGCATCTGATTTTTCAGCCGAAATATTTGGTTCGTCTTCAAGTTTTGGTGCAGCAACAGCGCCTGCCATTGACGCTCCTCTTGATGTAAGCTTAGGATCAAGAATATTGTTCTTGAGCATTACCATATCTGCGATATTAACTGAAAAATCAAGATTACAGTCAGCGCCCATAAGTTCACGTTCGGTCATTTCTTCTATACCGTAAAGATGTTTTAACATTTTGAGTAAATCCGAAACATTTACATTATCATCTGAATCAACATCGCCGATAGCACAAAAATCATACTTATTATCGCTTGCAAATTTTTCAGCATATGTTCCATAATATCCTCTTACAATCAAAGAAGGTGCGTCTATGATATCCAGTCTGATATCTCTTATATTTTCCGAAAAAGAAATACTTTTGAGTTCTTCTGTGCTGTCAAAATAACCACATACACTTGAAACAGTATCGGGAATAACGATGTTTTCTATTCCATTGCAGTCGCAACATGATACCTGATTGATGACTGTATCCTTCACTTTACTTGGAAGAATGACATTTTTAGCTTCATTTTTCCGATAATAATCTGACAACGAATAAACCGGCTGGTAGTTATCCCCTTCAACGATATAATCTCCGTTAAATTCAACAACTGCAGTATAGTCATCATTTGACTCAGTTATATCGTCGTACCATGCATTTACCTGTCCATAATTTCCTACAGGAGCTACCGCAAGGAGCAGTGCAGAAAACAATGAAATTTTCTTTTTCAAGTTCATAATAAATCCTCCGTTTCAAGACGTAAAAATTGCGCTTACACTAATAATACTTTTTATGTTATAGAAAAGCTACAAAAAAATTGTGTTTTATAAAAACTTTTATGAACTATGTTCAAATTATTATTTATCTTTCACCTGATGCATATTCATTCATATAAATATCAATAACTTCACGAACCGGTTGAATTAATGAATTTTCATAATTACACTTCCACTGAACTTCCCGGCTCATATCGCCATGTGACATCCTCCCCCACCTGTAGAGGTGGGGGCTTCCCATCTCTATAGATAAGTTTCGGTTCTCGTTCGATAGTACTAACGTACTAAGCATAAGCGAGCTAACCCCGTATGTCCTACGGTTTTTATTTTTATCATGCCAAA
>JAGAKZ010000083.1 GCA_017848115.1 Oscillospiraceae bacterium | reverse complement strand
CGACTGTCCCTTTGCAAGAAGTTCGCTTATATTGAAGTAATATCTTGCAGTAAATCCGTCAAGATATGCAGGAGGCTGTGTTGCAGCACTTGTAACTTTTACAGTATACTGTGTTCTTTCGAGATTTTCCTGATTTACAAGTGCTTCTATCGTGAATGCTTCTACAGGCTCTTCCGGAGGCGGGAAATTTTCAACAGGCTTCATATCTTCAGTACCGTAGTAATAATAAAGCCCTGCACATGCACCTACAAATGCTGCATTATAGTCAACAGCAACTTCATTGTAGATGTAGTCCTTTGTAATATCTCTGTGATAGTCATCTATATCCGGACCACCTACAAGCGCACCCCAGAGTACATGAACCTGGTCTACAGGGTCATCCATACTGAGTGTAGTTGAACCGTGTGATGCACGATGATGAGGGTGTGATGCGGCTGTATCGGAATAACCAACCTATCGTTCTCTATTCACAAAGTTGTACAGTTCGTCCCTTTCTAGAATCAATCCATTTTAGCAGAAATCCAAGAATAATTTATTACACCAAAATCTCTACTATCAATGCTATTTTGATAATTATCACCTAAGACATAAAATTCATTTTTATTTAAAGTAAATTCTTTACTTATATTGTTTGGGATACTATAATTATTTATCAATTTTTCATTAATAAATAACTGGCCATTATTTATTTTAATATTATCGCCTTCAACAGCCACAACTCTTTTGATATAATTAATATTATCATATTCAAATAAGATAACATCATCTAAAGAAATGCTATCAAATCTCCTACTCATTATCAATAATTCCCCGTTTTCGTAAATTGGTTCCATTGATTTTCCATCAACAATAACTATTTTAAAATTCAGCAAAAACAAAAACAACAAAAAAAATATAATAAGTGGATTTATCAATTCAAATATCAACTTAGTCTTCTTCACTTAAAGTTTTCCCTTGAGCTAAATCAATTAAATCTTCTACTCGGTAATCAAAAGGATCTATATCATCTCTAAAGCACAATGTATAATTTTGCGTATAACTAAAATTAGAAATAATCTTATCAAGATATTCTATATCATGAAAATGATTTTCATATTTTGAAAATATTACAATATTAACCGTATCGTGATCAAATATAGCTACAAAACGATCCTCATTTGAGCATCCATTCTCATCATTAAAAACTGAAGACCAACATTCAAATTCTGTTGTTCTATATAATCTTTTAAATCCCTTAAAATTATCAATAATATTTTTACTGTTAATTTCCAGTCCCTCCTTGGCTATTTTATATAATTTAATAAATTCCTGCGGATAATAATCAATTGGATTAATAATAAAGTTAACTATTATTTCATACTTTCTATCGTATGTAACATCTTCAAAAATATTATAAATACTATCAAAATACGAAGGAGAATTAACTCGTTTTTGAGAATTTGAAAAAACCATTATCCCAACTTCTGTTTCCTCAAAATTAATTAAGACCGTATCAAAACATGTAAAAGTATTATAATTAAAAATATATGTCCAAATTTCATAATTATTATCTTTATAAGCTCTTCTCATAAAAGAACTGTTCATAGCACCAACTCCTTTTAATCTTCAGCTAAACACGGACATTTACCAATCTGTGGTGTAAATTCTTCTTGTTCTTCTACAAAATCATCATACCCAAATTTAACATAAGTAACGTGGGGATAACCATTTTCATACAATACATTAAAAGCATTAGCAGAACGATTTCCTGAATAACACATAAGATAGATATATTTTTTCTTTAATTTGTGCGACTGAAGATATTCCAAAAGTTCCTTGCCTTCTTTTGAAGGAATATTAATAAAACCCGGAATATGACCTTCTTCATAATCCTTCTGATCGCGAAGATCAACTAAAACCTGTGCTGGATTACGCGAATTTGACAACTTCTGCACTTCACTAGTTTCAATTATTATATGATAGCTTTTAGCACTATAATTCAGATAAAAAAATATTATTGCAACCACTAAAAATGTAAAATATACATATGATTTCACATTATTTTTTTCAACTACAACATTCTCCTTTTTATATAATAAAATTGGAAAATAATACTCATAACATACAGATACTCCAACGATAAGCAAAACAGATATAGCAATTATTACAAGGAAATACGGGATTAACGCCACTTCTTCAGAACATAAAAATTTTGTATAAAGAATATCTGTTGATATAATACTTTCAACATGCGAACTGATGACGGATATTGGTAAAAAAAGATTATATCCTTTATAACCAAAATGTATCAAAAGAAAAACAACCTCAAAAAACACTATAAATTCGCGTTTTAAATCAAGTCTATTCATGATTAAAGAAATAATAAATCCTAAAGAAAGCATAAACATTGTACCAACAATTAAAAGCAGAAAGACAACTAGATGATTTTCGATATTCACTACATAGTTCAAAGAAAACAATAATAATGTGAAAGAAAGTGCGTTTATCAGAACAGAAACAGCAAACTTTATAAGTATTCTTGATGTAAGAGAAATCATTATAGGATAACTATACATATTTCGCTTTTGTATCAGCCCTCTATGTTCAATTTCATTATTTATCACATTAAAAGGAAGTGTAAAACCTGTAATCATCATACGAATAACAAGATATGTTGATGATAGACTGGATAAAAGCAAACCTTCTGCAACAGAACTTTCAGACAAAGGTCTTCTTTGTGTATAGCAATAAATAAGCAAACCTACATACATAAGAAAGATGTACTTTTGACCCTTACTTGTTGATTTCAATTCGGCTACATAGTACTTACATTCTGCTTTGAGCGACTGAACTATCATTTGTTAAACTAATCCTTTCCTTTTCACAAATTATGAATAAATCAAATTTATCCAATATCGTTGTATCATTTGTGGATATAATAAATGTTTTTTCTTTTTCTGATGCTATTTCAAAAAAAATTTCTTTTGATTTTGTGTCCATTCCAAGAGTAGGTTCATCACAAATTATTATATTTTTATTTGATGCAAGACTCATTGAAGCAACAATTTTTTGAGTTGTACCCAAAGAAAGCGACTCGCAGTTCTTACTTTCATCCTCTCTAAATCCAATTTTTTTAAGATTTTCATAAACTTCTTCAGGTTTATAATTTCCAACAGCAGTATAATATTCTATATTATCTTTCACTGAAAGATTTGGATATAAAAACTGATTTCCTTCCGTATAAAAAATGTTCTCTCGACAAACTCTCTGCCATTCTTGCGTATTTTTTTTTCTTAATGGAAATTTAAACTCTTTTGAATCAAATTTATAAATACCACTGTCAGGTGCAACAATTCCAGAAACTATGCGAAGTAATGTCGTTTTCCCTTGACCATTTTCACCAACAATAGCAACATTACTATTATTTGCAAAGAACAATTCTTCATTTGCAAAAGACATTGTTCCCTTGTTGATAGATTTTAAAAAAATCGCACTCATATCGTACCTAAAAGAAGTCCCCAAGCAACTGCATCGCCAGCAGGTCCATCAAACGGGCAAATAGTCAATATAATTGCCAAGATTCCAAGTCCTACGATTGCAAGCCCTTTGCCCCATGAAATAGTACTAGAATCTATCTCATATCCCCAACGATTTGATTGCCATTTTTTAGCTTCCTTCATAACCCATGTCGGTAACGGATTATCATCAAAACCATCGCAAGGTTGGAGTGTATCTAAACGTAAACAGTACACTTCTTTTCCCTTGTGATAAAAATGAATGTGATAGTATGGTTTTCCGGTATTAGGAGAATGTAGATACGCAGTATAACCTTAACCGAAATCCTTTGAACTAGATGCATGAGCAACTTCCGAGAACATGGGTAATAATGCAACAAAAAACATAAAAATCGTACATACAGACACCATCGTCTTTTTTGAAATGGTTAAAAACTGTTTCATAAATAAATTTCCTCTCTAAACTGTTATTATTCTTTACTATAAATGTGTA
Source organism: Oscillospiraceae bacterium (assembly GCA_017848115.1). Taxonomy (GTDB): domain Bacteria; phylum Bacillota; class Clostridia; order Oscillospirales; family Ruminococcaceae; genus HUN007. The sequence continues at coordinate 8,505 of JAGAKZ010000083.1, read as the reverse complement.
CTTTGAGCGTAATAGTTGCACCAAAACACTCAACACTAATCTTTGATGTAGCAACAAATCCAGCATAATAGCTATTGCCGACAATCAAGTGTAAAACTTTTCATTCATAAACACCTCCAAAATTCATTATAATCTAAAATTATGATAAATATAAATTCTGTATTCTATTATATCATTTATATTATAATCTGTCAATAAATCGAGATAATATGCAAAATTCTTCAGCGCATTATATATATATAACGAAATATACGAATCAACTATAATTAACATATTTATTTTTTAAATAAAAAATGCCGGTATATCGCAACCGGCATTTTTTCACGAAACTTATTCTTTTTTATTTACCCAACATCACACCATCGTTGATTAAAAAGTATTATTCTACCTCATTCAGATACAAACTAATCTTGTTCTGAATACTCACAGATACTTCTTCAGCCTCTTTATATGATTCCTCAAAAAAGCTACCTATCTCATCAATTATAATTTTCTCTACATATTTATCGTTTAATCTATACTTCGATACAGATTGAATTTTAGGCAAAAGTACCTCTTGAATATATTCATTCTTCATTGTCTCAAATTCATAAATATCACCCAATGAATTTTTAGAAACTCCACCATACAAACTAAATAAATCTGATTGACTATCCTTTATTTTACTCATAAACGATTCTTTTAATACTGGATACTTTTCATTCAAATTATCTTGGAATTGTTTACTATAAAGAGATTTTATAAAATTCCACGCTTCAGATTTATTTTTACATTTTTCTGAAATACTTACTGTTATCCCCGGAATCATTATATTTTCACAAGTTGAATATCCAGGTATGCCATTAAACGCTGGTTTATGGCAAAGTTCATTTTCCAATTCAACTATACTTTTAAAATCACAGATCGAAAACACATCAGAATACGGAATAAAATTAACATACTCATTATTTTTTAATTCTTTTAAATAATTTAAAAGAATACAAAACTCTTTATTATCAAAATTACACTTAAAATTATCATAATCTATAAATGAACAAATATTATTCATTATTATTTTATCAGACAATTCTGCGCTGTTACTATATCTGATTGTATTTCCAGACAAACCACTATATTCAATAAAGCTTTCTATATCATTATAGATTGCATTTTCATCAGAACACTCAAAACTTACAACATCAAATGAAATCGGTATCTTAAATGTACCGTTTTCATTACGATATATATTGATTATATTATCGATATATTTTCCGCTTACTAAATCTTCTTTTACAAAAGAACTCAAATCAATACAATAATCATATAAAAAGAATTCATGTTCTGCATTGCCAATCAAGATATCCGGAATATTCTGCACAACAGATACACTACTATTCAAATCTATCATTGCATCATTCAAGGAGTAATCCATCACTTTCAAATGATATTTTGAATTAGATTTATTATAAGCCTTGATAGCCTCATACAAATCTGTAGAAAATATGTCATACCCACCGATTATAATTTCTTCTCTGTTTTTTATTTCATTTATAATTCTCTCATCCGCTTTTATCAAATTATAAATATCTGTTACTTGTGTATCAATATTATGCGCATATACAATAATACTATCGTTAGATAACACACATATATACGGATTTTCAAAATAAAGATCAGAATCAATCCAGTTAATTATTTCATGAATATTACCTGAAATATCATATCCAAATACACCTTCATAGGTCTGATAATAAAAATCCATCATATTATCACCCTGATAAATCCTGAAATCATTTGAATCATCAACATTGTATTCAAAAATATTAGTCACCTGCTGACTGCTAAAAGTTAATTTTGAGATAATAACTTTTTTTTCAGAATTGTAATATGAAAAAATTATCCCATCATCTGAACATTTAACAGCTTCATCAAACCAAAAACAATCATCTGATTTATATTGAAACAATTTTTCACCTTCAAAAGAATAAACTATAATCTCAAGCACCGAACTATCAGAATCAATACTGAACACATACATATTCCCATCAGCATCCAGACAAAAATCAATGTCTTTTCCATCTGCTGCTATATCCAGTACTGAAAAAGATGTATTCCAGCTGTCATATTTATTTATATAATATATATCTTCAATATTATCTTTTTCAAGGCATAATATGTCTGAACCAATCGCATCTATTCTCTGAATAATATTATCGGTTAAAGAACTCAATGTAATCTTATCGATAACATCACCCTCAGAAGTCATTTTTAATACAATATTTTCATTCCTGTATTCATCAATTGTTGAACATACAGACACCCTGTTTCCGAATGTATAAATTAAATTGTCAGTCTCGGCATATTCAAAAGAAAATATTTTTTCTTTATCACCATTTAAAATATTATAGCCATATATACCTTCTGAATCATGTATAATGATATCATATTTTTCCGAAACACCTTGTACAACGGAACAATCTGTCATAACATCAAGTTCATATGATGCAATCAACTCTCCAGTAGCTTCATCGTACTCATCAATATTTAAAATATCATTATTATTTTTATATGCAACGCAGATATTTCCGGTTAAATTCATAAATATTCCCCGGAAATGATCATTACTGTATACATACTCCTTAGTTGAGTACACTATATCCGTAGTTATACTGTACTTATTAATAGTCAACGATACACTTTCTCCTGATTCATCAGGATTAATGTTTGCTAATATTGTTTCCGCAGAATCTCTGCATGGAAATATTTTAAACATCAGTGAACGTTGAAAACCGTATTCTCTTCCCTCATCAAATTTATGAGTATCAGTATTGAATATTTTAGATTTAACTGCTGAACCATATTGATTCATTACATTAATAATCAATTCTAGATTACCATCGCTATTAATAAAACAATCAACCAAACCTTCTTCTCTACTCAGTGTGGTACCGTTGATAAACTCATATGTACCGGCATTCCATATACCTATTTTGTTTGCTCCGGATATATCATTATACCTTAGGAAAATATAATTATCTAAAACAAACATTGAGATAACATCAACATACTCATTTTTAAATAAGTCTCCAGAATTTAAAATTTTCATATCACCTGACATGGTATCAACAATATAAAAATACTCCTGATGATTATATGTACCATCCGATGTTCCTGAAATATAAACATTTTCAGATGTTTTTATCATACGTGATACATATGAAAATTCGGAAAAATCATTAGAATAATTCTGATTAATAACATAATAGTTTTCTATTTTATTATTCAAATCTTCTTTCTCTGTACAAGAAGTAAAAAACAATAAAACAGTCATTATAAATATTAACATAAACTTATTTTTCGGGATACACATAATAATCTGATTCCTCCCTACATTTTCTTAAAGTTCTGCTTCATTTGCCTTTAATATTTAAGCATCTCATTCACACTATTTTTAGAAACAAAAACATTTATTGTACATATATACAGCAAAATAATCACGACACAAACAGTCAACACAACTCCTACAACCGAACCTACAGCTATATAAAATGGTATTTCTCTTTCAATAATAAAAAAATCACAAATATATGAATTAAATATATTAACTGATATCGTTATAAACAAAGTACTGAGTAATACTGCACCAAGCGTACTCCCTATCGTTTCTATTAACTTTAATTTTATTATCTCCTGTACCGTAAATCCCTGTGACATAAACAATGCTATTTGTCTACGATTTTGAAACAACAAAGTGCTTAAAAAGATGATGATATTAAGCAAGGAACAAATCAATATTACAAACATAATAACATATATAATTTTATTTGTAATTTTATTCTGATCAAATAAAAAATCAAGCACACTGCACATATGATTTCCTTCAAAATTCAAATAAAAATTATTGTACACTTCATTTTTTACTGTATCAAGCTCATAACGGTCATAATAATTAGTTTGTATCTCAAATAATGTATACGGTAAAAAATCATCGTCCAAGGATTCACTGTATAATACATCACTATAATTCACTCCGGAAATTTCAGTATATTCCTCTCTGACAACACCAGCTATTATTTTTTCAGTTATGACATCTACATCATCAAACATTATATTTATTTTTTTCCCACATATATCCGAAACCTCACTTTCATTTATGCCAAATGAAAATAATAATTTTTCATTAATCAGAATCTCATCAGAATTTTCTGGGTATTTACCATATCTCAAAAGATCTTCGCCACACATCTCCCGACAAATTTCGTTATAGTAGTCAGGTATAAGCTTTGTATTATCATAACCAATATTCACTGAAAACAATCTGTCATAACTATTACTTTTATATATCTGATTATCGATCGACAATTTTATTTTCCCATCTTTAATACTACTTAATTTATCCTTTCCAATAAAACTAAAAACATCAACCACACTATATATCCTTATATCAGATATACTTTTTTTATCTTTTAAATAATTTTTTATCTTTTGAATTTCTCCTGAATCATAATTATCCGGAACATCAGCGAATAACATAACATCTTCTTCATATTCTTTTAATGTATTATTATATGCAAAATCAATGTATCTTGTATAAATAACTCCGATAGACAAAAGTGTAAACGATATTGCCAGGATAATCATAAGGTGAAAAACATTTTCTGTTTTCTTTAGTATACTATATATCCCTAATGCAAAAATATTATTTTTCTTTCTCATGATCAATTGCCTCTTAATGTTTCTATTTCATTAATTTTCTTCAGTTTAATATATAAATTCAATATACCCAAAAAGACAAAAAAGCTCATTACAAATATTGTATATATTATTGTTTCGTAAGCAAAACTAAAATTATATATTTCCAACTCAAAAATCCCTGATACCATTTCTGAAATATATCCGTAAAAAATGCCAATAACACCTGTTGAAACAATAGATGTAACTATTATCAATATTTCTAGTATTATAAAATATATCACAGCTATGCGAATTCGTGACATGCCTAAAACCAACAACATATTTATATAATATTTTCTTTTAAATTGAATTAACCGGCTATATGTAAAAAACATTATAAGCGATATACTCATTATCATAAAACTCAACGTTAATAACACTGAAAAAAACATATAATAATACTGAAAATAATCATCCACCATCTCAAACACAGTACTCGAATAATTTATACCTTGTTTTTTTAATTCAGATGATAATCTTCTAGCATCTGTATATGTTTTTTCTGTTATAGTTACTGATTTTTTTATAGAAACTCCGAAATGTTTAAATATACTATTTGCCGAGTCAAAACTAACAAACATAGACGGTATACCTGAAACATCGGAATATATACCTTTGACTTGTAAACTCAGATTTTTTTCATCATTTTTAATATTAATGACATCTGCAATATCAATACCATACTTTATCGATGTTTTTTTATTTATCCAAACAGAAATATAATCATCAGCTGAATTATCAAAATTAAAAAATGAATAACCTTTAAGAAGTCTCTCATCTTTTAACTCTTTGGAGATTTTATCATTTAAATTTACTATAGCCAATACATCATTTATTGCAGTATCACCAACGAAACAACTCACTTCCCGATCAAATTTTTTCTTGAAATCAAAAGTATAACTGACAGACTCACAATCTAAAGTATCCAAAAATGCTATTGTTTTACTACCTGCATTTGATATATCAAATGCTAATTCATTCTGCAGTGTTTCCTCTTTTACAATATCATCTGTAGCCTGCAGACAATTAAAAGCAACTGTGCTGAAAACTAATGATATCGGTATAATTAACACTAAAATACAAGTAAATAAAATTAATATTCCTTTTGTAACTTTAATTTCATTCAATACTAATTTCATCATAATAATTCATCACTCATTATCATTCCATCACCAAGCGTTACTATTCTTTCAGATTTTCTTGCATCATCCATATCATGTGTTACTAAAACAACTTTCTTGCCATTTTCAGCTAGTGTTTTTAATAAATCAATAATTATCGCACTATTGGTACTATCAAGATTTCCACATGGCTCATCGGCAAGAATTATTTCAGGATTATTCACAATTGCTCTTGCAATGCATACCCTTTGTTGTTCGCCACCAGAAAGTTTTGAAACTTTCTTTTTAATATAATCATTCATACCTACTAACTTCAACACTTCTTCCACACGCTTTTGAATATCTTTTTCGCCTGAAATATACAAAGGTACTGCAACATTGTGAAAAACATCAAATGACGGTTCAAGAAAAAAAGATTGAAATACAAATCCAATCTTTCTGTTCCTGTATTCTGCAATCTCACGTTGTGAAAACTTACTTATATTTATATTATCAACGGATATAATTCCTGAATCAGGAAAGTCTAAAGTTCCTATCATATTAAGCAAAGTAGTTTTTCCACTCCCTGATTTTCCAACTATACTCACAAAATTTTCTTTTTCTATCACTAATGATAAATCCTTTATTACCATTGCATCATCAAATGACTTACAAATATTCTTTAATTCAATCATTTTCATAATTCTCCCGATAATAATCTTCACCAAGAAAAGTAATTATCTTATCCTCATCGTTATAACTCAACACAACAGCAAACGGACAATTTTCAAACAAACGAACATCTACTTCTCCCTCTCTACTGGTTTGAGTGTAACTGTATGGTTTAGTCATTCTTTCGGTAACATCATCCTGAAAAGCTATTTCCGGAAACTCAGTTTTAAAAGAATTAACAATCAATTCATAATCCATATTTAAAAATGTCAACATATTCTTTTCATCTACACAAATCTGAGCAACATCATCACTGATTTCGTTATTCAGATAATATTTTCCCGATTCAAGTAGTGTCTGTTTAAGCGATACTTCTCCAAGATTATCATTATTTTTATTATTTTCACAACTGGTAAACAACAAAATATATATAAATGACAAAAAACAAAACACAGCTTTTTTCATATCATAAAACTCCTTATATTTTATTAAATCATACTTTCTAACGTAATATACTAAAAAGTTTCCTCACACCATTCCAGTGGAGGAAATCTTTTTAATATAAACTATTGCTTTAATTTACATTGACACTTTACTTATTTTGAATAAGTGAAACCACATACTCTAATCTTTTTTCCGTTCTTTTTACTAGCACCTTCATATGGTGTTCCATCACCATAATACCAATCAACACACCAATCCTCATATACTTCGCTATAGGTGATAACATCTAGCTGGGCTTCATATGCCCAGGAACCAGAAGTTTCCTCTACATTATAAGCATTTATTCTTGCCTGTAGTGTCCCTTGATTTCCAAGCCATACATCACCCTCGGCATGCCAGCCATCAGGACCGGGAAGTACCATTTTACCTGATGTAGGATAGCCAATATAGAATGTACCCTCAGGTTTTTTAGCATCACATGATGTGAAAGTAAAAACAGAAGTTGCCATCATAGCCATTACAGCAAAACGCGAGCAAAATTTTTTGACATTTTTTTCATAAATACCTCCAAAATTTTAAAAATTTTTTATAACCTCAAATTATATTAGATTACGTTATCTATTATATCTCAAATATAATTTTTTGTCAACAAAAATCGAAAATATACAAATTTTTCGTCTTATACAACAATATAAATTTCAATTTACGCATTAACATATACAAATAAACAAAAATGAACATCCGTTTAAAACTCTTTTATTTTTCTAAAAATCAGGGAGCAGATTTAATCAGAGAGCCATTTACTGCATCACACAAATCATAAAAAATGCCGGTATATCGCAACCGGCATTTTTTCACGAAACTTATTCTCTTTTATTTACCAAGCACAACATCATCTTTTGAAATATACTGCTTGAAATGTGCAAGATCGGCAAGATTTACTTCACCGTCATATGATACGTCAGCAGCTTCAAGAGCATCACTCTTAAGTGTTGAATCACCGAGGAGGTGAAGTGAAAGAAGTGTAAGGTCAGTGAGGTCAACTGTTTTATCAGCATTGAGATCACCATAGATAACCTTGTTGTTATTGTCATCATCATCACCGCTTGCAGGTGGCTGTTCTGCTTCACCGTAAGGCACACCGTATACAAGTTCACCATTTCTGTAAAGAGGAATATTGAGTGTATCGCTGTATACATCGCCCTTTTCAAGACCCTGACGGCTATAGTCGTTTGTAGGATCCCAGTTACAGTTGTACTCACTGTCCTGAGCAGCAATGATACCAAGCTGAAGTTCTCTTGTTCCGTAGAACTTAAAGTCACCCCAGTCCATCTCAACATAATAATTTTCTTCGTCAACCTTTATAGGTTCAGAAACAGTAACATGAGCTGCGCCCTTTGTATCTGATTCAACCTGATCGTAATAAATCTCGATGGTTATATCATCTATCGACTGTCCCTTTGCAAGAAGTTCGCTTATATTGAAGTAATATCTTGCAGTAAATCCGTCAAGATATGCAGGAGGCTGTGTTGCAGCACTTGTAACTTTTACAGTATACTGTGTTCTTTCGAGATTT
>JAGAKZ010000082.1 GCA_017848115.1 Oscillospiraceae bacterium | reverse complement strand
TTTTGCATGATAAAAATAAAAACCGTAGGACATACGGGGTTAGCTCGCTTATGCTTAGTACGTTAGTACTATCGAACGAGAACCGAAACTTATCTATAGAGATGGGAAGCCCCCACCTCTATAGGTGGGGGAGGATGTCACAACGCGTCATAAGTATCAGAGATAATAATGTGCCAATAGCCAAAAAAGAAAATTTTTATCATGGTATATTGCTTGGCCTTTTCAGTCATATGGAAGAATGGATCGTGCGTTCAAATGTGGAGAGTGGTGACGGTTACAGTGATATTATTATAGAAATTCCGGAAGATGAGATAGGCATTATTATAGAGGTGAAATTTGGCGAAAATTCTGACATGGAGAGCGGATGTCAAAAAGCACTTGAGCAGATTGAAAATAAAAATTACGCTGAAATTCTTGAAGATGATGGCATGACAACTATTTTAAAATATGGCATAGCGTGTTATAAGAAAAGATGCAAAATAGTAAGAAAGTGATGGTTGTAACTAAAAAATTGGAATTAAAGTACACCGGAAAGCATGCTATAAAATTTATGTTTAAAAAGTGGAGGACATACAATGAGAATATACTTCGATCCATCAATGAAGGTTTTGCCAAAATATTTATATACATTGATAGAGAAAAAGGTTGCTTCAACAGTATGAAAGAATTCTTAAGATCAATCATAAATCAGAATGAAATGGAGGATTAAAATTGCAGAAGTTAGTTTATCTATTTGAGTTGGATTCAGTTCGCAAATCCGACAAAGAAATACTCATAGGACAGCAAGCACTTTATAACGAGATTGTCGGTAACGGAAATATCGTTGTTCTTACCTATAATCAGCTTATCGATTCAAGAGGTTTTTTCAGTTTGCTTGATATTAATGAGTATTATGACAGCCTCGTTAAACTTTTTGAGGCTGGAGCTATCCGTGTATCACAGTTTGGAGATATTCGTACTATTTCTCAGTATCTTATTAATGCATGTTCATCCGAACGAAGTTTCATATATTCAGGGTGGCCACTGAAATCCAAACAAAAGAGACTTCTTGCACTTATAAAACGGTGCTTGATGTATTCAGATTTAAGCGAAATCAATGATTATAAGGAAGGAATACGCTCTGACGAAGAATTGCTTGATCTTTTCATCGAAGTTGATGGTGATTTGAAAACACATGACACGACGCTTAATGCCTCCCAGTGCAAGGATATCATCGAGAAGTTGTTCCACCTTATAAAAATGGTACTTCGCCTCAGTTCAATTCATACTATCTATATTAGCCCTAAACCTGATGACGAATACGCAATGTCTCTTCCAAAATACTTACAGCGTGCTTTGGAACTTCATCCACCCGGTAATGATATACTTTGGGATGAAACGGTATCTTTGCTAAAATCTCTGGAAATAGTAAATGGTTCAGGTTCTAATGATCGTTCTGATTATCATCATGCAATTAGAGATGTATACAAGGAAGTTATTAAAGGTGGTGACATAAATCCTTCTGTTTATCAATACGCAGAAGCTGTTGTTGATCTTTGTTATAACTATCAGCTTGAATACAGCATTTGTAATTCATCAAAACACTATAACATTAGTGAGTTTAAGTCGGATAATCCTACAGATTGGATTACATTTTCTGCGGATTTCTTTTCAAGGTTACGGCAGACATGGAATACCGGGAACCCAGATTCGTGTTATCTTCTTGAAGAATCAAATATCTTTGATGAGTATCATCCTTCCACTGAATTTCCTGATTTTAGCAAGTCTGTTCGTATGGTCGATTATATCAACGAGGACGATACGCAAACTAATGGTGAAGTTCATAGATACGAGTATCGTTATTCAGAACAAAAATCAAAAAGAAGAAAGTCACTATTGGTCTCTATTCGGAAGAAGATATTGTTATCAATATTGTGCTTTTTGATTGCATTGGCATTTGAGGTTTCATTCGACTGTCTACAAAACCTGATAGATGATGGACTGAATAAGGTTAGCTGGATTAATATTAACCCTATCGTGTGGACGTTGTTGTGTACAGCTTTAGAAATCCTTGTTATTTTGGGAATTACAGAGAATTTGACAACAAGGATATCGAAGCGATTTCCCGGCTTTTTATCATTATCAGATGCACTACAAGAAATGCATAGCTTGGTCGGGGATAGACACTCTATAATTCGTATGTTCAAGCGTGGATATAATACATATTCCGGTTCAGATACAATACGTAATGATAATACTGAGCCATTTAAGGTGGGCAAACGAATTGATTTTGTTACCACAAGCTCATTAAAGCAGTATTTGCATTTATGTAAAAAACAACAGGGGTTGTTCCGTAATCCCGAAAATGATTTATATCCACTTGCTGTGTTTCCATCTGATAGTGATAAAGATGGACAGAATGTGCTTCCATCTGATAGTGATAAAGATGAACAGAATGTGCTTATTAAACATTTGCTTCGGCTTGAGGAGCTTTTTGGATACAAATTTGGAGTTGTTTACAAGAGTAAGTACAATTCGATGGTTGTTGATCCGATTAAATGTCCGTTATCAGATGCACGCCAATTAAAAACGTACTTTCCCTATGAGCGTGTTATACCCACATCCGGAAAAGATGGAGTTGTTATAATTCCGAAGTATAAAGGAAAGTACATTCTAATAAAGCAGTTCAGGCATGCTATAAGAGAAGAACAGTATAGTTTCCCACGCGGGTATGCTGAGAATGGTGTAGATCCGGAAGAAAATGCTATTCGTGAGCTAAAAGAGGAGTTATATGCTCGTAATATAGGGAAACTGGAAAAACTAGGCAAGGTTGCTTCTGATAGCGGTCTTACAAGTACACAAGCACATGTATTTGCTATTGAATTCGGTGATTATTCGGCACAGATTGGACATGAGGGAATCTTAGAAGTGGTTGAGCGTACAGCAGAACAAATGGATGCTATGATTAAAAATGGGGATATCACAGACAGCTTTACACTGAGTGCGTGGATTATGTATAAGGATAAGCGGAATGTTAAGAAAAAGTTTAGAATAAAGAAAAGGTTAGGGGAAAATTGTAAATCAAAATGATTTTTGAAAATTATTATCATGGTTTCCTTACAGGACTTATCACCGGCAGAAGGGGATATTCCGTAAAATCAAACCGTGAAAGCGGAAAAGGCAGAAGTGATATAACTATCTGTGAATTTCAAAAAAGAAAAATTGCCGTAATAATAGAAATAAAAATAGCAGAAAAATATGCAGACCTCGATAAAAAATGTGAAGAAGCATTAAAACAAATCGAGGATAAAAAATATGAAGCGGAATTAAAAGAGCAGAGTTATCATAATATAATAAAATACGGCATAGCCTTCTGTTCTGAAAAAGTCTGCAGAGTAAAGAAGAAATAGGCAAAACTTTTATACACCTCGGTTACCTGACATACTTACCAATAACCGATACAGGAATCAAAAAATTATCTCTTAAAAGCCTTGAAACTCTATCATCTCAGGAGTAGAGTTTCGTAACCGTCCAATAAACCTACGTCTACAAAATTGCTCATAAAAAGTCTATAATATAACTATAAAAGGCAAACAGAGTCTGACGAGGTCCGAGCAACTCCAACAATAATCAACCAGGGAGATCATAGTGGCTAATTAGCTCAAATGAAGTCCAAATACAAAATAGACATGATTAGAAAAAGGAGTTGACGTATGGAAGATACAACAAAAGTAATAGCCACAATAAAAAACGAAGTACAGCTACAAAAGTGGAGCGAAGAAATTCGTTTATGCACTGAAAGTGGAATGAAGGTAAAAGAATGGTGTACGTTAAACGGAGTAAATATTAAGACTTATTATTATCACCTAAGAAAAGTACGGGAAAGTATATGCAAAGCAGAACCGTATAAGCAGACTGTAGTACCAATCAGAACAACGGATATGAAAGAACAAAATCAAGAACAAAATATTTTGATAAAAAATCACAATGTAAGTGTAAGTTTACCGAGCAGTATAGATCCGAACTTTTTGATAAGATTAGCCAAGGAATTAAGTGCATGCTAAGTGAAATTGCAGAAAATCTCCCTGTATATCTGATAACAGGATATACAGACATGAGGAAATCGATAGATGGTCTGGCTATGATAATACAAAGTAACCATCACTTAATCCGTTTAACAAATCATTGTTCTTGTTTTGTGGTAAACGTTGCGACAGAATTAAAGGTCTTCTATGGGAAGGTGATGGTTTTTTGATGCTGTACAAAAGAGTTGAAAACTCAAAATTTCAATGGCCACGAAACGAAACAGAAGCATTGCAATTAACAGCACAACAAACCCGTTGGCTTCTTGAAGGTTTGAAAATAGAACAACCCAGAGCAATCAAAGAAACAGCGCCGGGAGCCATGTACTAAAAATACATAATTTGTTCAAATAAAATACACAACTAACCTCTGAATTTATGATATAATTAATATATCAAAATACGGAGGTTAGTTGTTATGCAATTAAATGATAAAGATATGATTATCGAAAAACAGAATAATGAATTAACAGCACTTCGTAACGAAAATGCTGTGCTTAAAGATGCATTGGCAGAATTACAACAGCAAATGAACTGGATGAAAAAACAGATTTTCGGAAGGAAAAGTGAAAAATCCTGTATTTTAATGAACGATGGCAAACAACTTTCAATGTTCTCACAAACAGATTCTGAAAAAGAAAAAGTTTCAGATAAAGAGGAAACGATAAACCCGAATTATTCACAGAGCGATTAATCTATTGTAAATAATTCTTAATTTCAAAAATATTCTTCACAAAGATCATATATATCAGGGGATGCAAAACCGCTGTCGCCTCTAAGCATACATTTGATATCAGGATATAATTCGGTATATTCTTTGAATAATGGTCTGAGAAAGTCAGCTGCATCTTTACTACAATATTTTGAGCCTTCCCTAAGAGCAACGCCAATGAGATCTTTGGTGATTGCATCATAACACAACAGCGGATGATATCCGACATTCTGATAATGGAAATTGAACGCTTTGCCTTCTTGATTTCCATAAGTATCAAGCAATGTGGAGTCAATATCAAAGACTATGAATTCAGGTCTGTTAATGGTGTAAGCCTTTCTTCTTAATTCAGTCATTATGCAGTTGAGCTGATTAATTGTTGTTTCATCCATACGGCTGAAAAATCTCGATATTGATGGCTGTGAAGCAAGACGATTCTTGTTAAGATCAGTTGTAAGAACATGTTCATGAGCAAGTGCGTCAGCATCGTTATCGTTGTAGTATGCCAGAAGAATCTGAGACAAAACTTGATGGAGATTATCAGCGTCAGTGTGAATTCTAACAGCTGAATCCTTAGTTTTAAACATCTTAAAAAGATCTGTTATGCCGAATCTGCGCATAAATTCTTCTATCAGAATACCTCCGGCATCAGATGTTAAATCTCCACCATCAAAATTTATTTTTAAAGACCTATTGATTTTGAATGAAAAATCGTTTATACTATTAATCATAAGAGCTTCTCCTTTGTTTGGTTGTTGTTTTGCGATTTCAATTATAACAAATTTGAAGCTCTTTTTCTATACTTTTGTTTCACTTTTTAGGTGAAAACAGAGAAAATTTTTAAAGCACGTAAATATGTGGCTCAGGAGAAAAATCTTATGCCACTATGAATAATTCAGGATAATGAAGAACCGGTAAAAGAGAATTACAATAAATCCAGAAGAGTACACAGGGGTTTATTCAGATCAAACGAAAATAAGCTGATAAATGCAGACTTAAACGGTGCATATCAGATATTAAAGAAAGTATTCCCAATAAAATGGGATATAGGGTGTGTGTTACACCCGATTGTAGTAAACTTGGGTTAGTCCTGGGTTGAACAATAAATAAAATATGTTTTAATAAAATTTTATATTATTTTTATTAAGTTTAATATTTTTAATAACATAGCTCCTACCTACAGAACAAATGCTTTGTGTCTTATTAAAGAAGTGTTAAATAATAAAACAGATGGTATACTTAAACAATAATTTTGGAGGTCAGATTATGAAAAAAGTTATCATGAAAAGAAGTATTCTGATTGCTTTGAGCGGTGCATTGATAATGACATCGTCTATAAATATGAACTCTTTTGCTCAAAGCGACCTTGTATATAACGGAACTTGCTACGAAGCGGTTATTGATGATGTATATTATAAGCTGAATGAGACTCAGGGGTACGTAACAGCAAAACTAAAAAATGAAAAGCTAACAGAAATAACTGTCAGAGGTAGTATGGACGATTATCCTGTCAGGTCATTCCATACATATGGAGGTGCCCAACATGTTAAGGTCTTGAATATTTCTACTGGCATTGAAGATGTGGATATAAGTGACTGTAATGAACTGGTGGAACTTAATATTTCTTCTACTGTAAAAGAAATAGATATTTCATATTGTCCAAATCTTGCAGAATGTAATGTGGATAAGGAAAATGAAATTTTTTCTTCAGATGATGGGGTTGTATATGATAAATCAGGAAAAACGTTGTTTTATTATCCGTCCGGTAAACCTGATAAAGTATACATAATACCTGAAGGTGTAGAGGAAATCGGAAGTAGTGATGAATATAATAATATAGTAGCTATTGATTCGTGCAAATATTTAGAAGATATAGTTTTTCCAGACAGTTTAAAGCGTGTAAACGGTCGTGCTGTTGTAAATAATAATTTTGAATATCTTGAATTTCCAACAAATGTAACGTCTTTGGATTCATGTTCGTTTGCGGAAAATAAAAAGCTTAAAGAAGTTGTCATACACGAAAATCTTTTGAATGGATCTTACGCTACTTTTGATAACTGTGATTCTCTTGAAAAAGCTGTGTTTTTGAGAACAGATAAGTTTAATGATAATTATTATAAGGAGAGCCTTAGTGCGTCAACTATTATTTTTCCTGACTGTTATGGATACGGAGTGATATTCGGAGATGAATTATATCAACACAAAAGCAATGTTTATGACATGACAATATATGTCCCTGACAGCAATTATGAAAACTATCAGTACGCTATGGGTAACATAGAACATTATACATTTGTACCGTTAAGTGAAAGAGAAAAAAGCGAACCCGGTGATGTAAATATGAATGGGCGTGTCGAAATTCACGATATTATAGGTATACAAAAATATTTTGTAAACAGAAGATGTGCAGGCGGACTTGATATGGATGTAAACGGAGATGAAAATGTAAATATTGTAGATTTGTTAATGACTAAACAATATGTCAGTGATGCATATAGTGAATAACCAAAAAATCTGTCGGTACAAATCTGGCAGATTTTTTTAGAATCAATAAGATTGAATTTTATGGTGAAATCGTATGTTTTTGTTGGAAATAACATAAAATATGACATATTGATTTTTTACAGATGAATATGTTATAATAAAAGCAGAGAGGAGAGCGTTGATATGTGTAAAGCAATATATGATATCAGAGAAGATGCAAAACTTGAAGGTACACATGATGCAAATATTGAGGTAGCTAAAAAATTATTGATTCTTGAAAAACTTTCATTTGAAGAAATATCATCAATATGCAGTCTTTCACTTGAAGAAATAAACAAACTCGCCAAAGAAACATTGAATCAGTGATTTTTGAGTTATAGCAGTAAAACTTTCAGTTTTATAAATATATCAGAAATAAGAGATAAGACATACGCTTTTTATGAGGTTCACATGGTTGAAGTTTATAGTAAAAGCGTATGTTTTTTGTTGCAAAAATGAATTTGCAAATTTAAAATATATGCGTATAATGTATAGACAAATTCATATATTCATAAAATCAATGAATATTTAAATAAAAATGAATAAATATACATCTATGCTTGACTTTTAAAATTTATAATGTATAATTAGAATATATCATATTAAAAATAAATTCAAACAAGAATTTTCTTAAATTATGGAGGTTTACATTATGGCAAATGATATTAAAAAGGTAGTACTCGCTTATTCAGGCGGTCTTGACACATCTATCATCATTCCGTGGCTCAAGGAAAACTACGACAACTGTGAAGTTATTGCAGTTTCAGGTGACGTTGGACAGGGTACAGAACTTGATGGTCTTGAAGAAAAGGCACTCAAGACAGGTGCTTCAAAACTCTACATCGAAGACCTTAACGACGAGTTTATCAATGATTACGTATTCCCTACAGTTCAGGCAGGTGCAATATACGAAAACAGATATATGCTCGGTACATCATTTGCAAGACCTATCATAGCTAAGAGAATTGCTGAAATAGCTATAAAAGAAGGCGCTGACGCTATCTGTCATGGTTGTACAGGTAAGGGTAATGACCAGGTTCGTTTTGAACTTGCTATCAAGGCTTTCGCTCCTGAAATGAAGATCATCGCTCCTTGGAGAATCTGGGATATCAAGTCAAGAGACGAAGAAATCGACTATGCAGAAGCTCACAATATTCCGCTTAAAATCAATCGTGAAACAAATTACTCAAAGGACAAGAACCTCTGGCACCTTTCACACGAAGGTCTTGATCTCGAAGATCCTGCAAACGAACCACAGTACAATAAAGAAGGCTTCCTCGAAATGGGCGTTTCACCTGAAATGGCTCCTGACAAGCCTACATACGTTACTATCTCCTTTGAAAAGGGTGTACCGGTAGCGATCGACGGCGTAAAAATGGGTGGCGTTGACATCGTTAAGAAACTCAACGAACTCGGCGGTGCAAACGGTATCGGTCTTGCAGACCTCGTAGAAAACAGACTTGTTGGTATGAAATCAAGAGGCGTTTATGAAACACCTGGCGGAGCTATTCTCTATCATGCACACGAAGTTCTCGAAACAATCTGTCTTGATAAGGAAACTTCAAGAATGAAACAGTACATCGGTATCAAATTTGCCGACATCGTATACAACGGCCAGTGGTTCACACCTCTCAGAGAAGCACTTTCAGCATTTGTAACAGAAACACAGAAGACAGTTACAGGTGAAGTTAAGCTTAAACTCTACAAGGGTAACATCATCAATGCAGGTGTAACATCTCCATACACACTTTATGATGAAGAAGTTGCAACATTTGACGAAGATAATGTATACGACCAGAAGGACAGTGCAGGATTTATCAACCTCTTCGGACTTCCGATAAAGGTTAAGGCACAGCTTGATGCCAAGAGAGGCAACAAGTAATTTGTTAAGATAACACAGGGGCGGGCAATTCGTCCGCTCTTTCTTTTATTTTCAGTTTTTTATCAGGGAGGGTTTTTTGTGAATGAAATCAAGACATATGAACATGTTGTAGGTGAAGGTATAACAGTAAAAGAAGACAGCATTCCGGATTCGGAGTTCAATACTGTAAACCTTGAGAGAGCAGAGTTCAAGCAGGTAAATCTTTCGACAGTAGTTTTCAAGAAGGCAAATATGGAATGTGCGGTATTTAATGACGTTGACCTCAACTGTTGCGCATTTGACAACGCATATCTCGATAACAGTACCATAAATGATGCCAGCTTTAAAAATGCGGTAATCGAAAACGTTAATATGGAACGGGCAAAGTTTATAGATCTCAATATCAGTCGTGCCTCTTTCAAAGGTATGAACTTTAAAGAAGCTACATTTGATGAAGTGTCATTAGATGATACAAAGTTAAATTTTTCTGATATGCACAATGCTTCATTCAACAAAATCATGCTCAATGATTCGGCATTTACCGAATGTGACCTGTCAAATGTTGAAATAACTGAAAGTATAATAGACGGTCTGAAAATAGACGGTATAGATATTTCAGCCGTTATAAAAGCAATAAAATCCAAAAAAATTGACATAGATTCACTTATTAATGAATAAAAACAGTATTTTTTCTTTTAAGAAAGCATTCCTGTAATGAACAAATATGAGGTTTGAAAAAAACAAGACCTTCCGATATAATAGAAGTGTAAGTTGACCGCTTACGACACAACTATTAAACCGGAGGTCTATATATGAATTGTACACAAAATGAGAAGATA
>JAGAKZ010000081.1 GCA_017848115.1 Oscillospiraceae bacterium | reverse complement strand
TTTTTTTCAATATATTCTACTCTGTCAAAAACCATAGGCTTAAAATGTGCAGTTATGGCTACTACAATTTGATTTTTTCTATCAACATATATAATATTACCACCATCACCAATAGCGGCAATTACCTCACTTGTTCTGTGAGGAAGCCACCACAAAAAACCATAATCCTGATTTCCAAATTTCTCATCGGTAGATATATAAGATTTTGTCATCATTTCAATCCAATTCTCACTTATAATACGGGTATCATTATAAACTCCGTTATTAAGCACCATCAAACCTATCTGTGCCATTTCACAAGCAGAAAGAGATAATCCCCAACCTGCAGTTGGCATACCTGTCGGGTCCAAAAACCAAACCTTTCCGTAGTCATTTCTGTTCATCAAATACTCAAACTGGTCTTCTTTGCTCTCACAACCTGCATTGCTTCTTGGTACAATTCCTAAAGGTTTAAAAAGATATTCGTTAGCAAAATCAAGCACATTCATACCACTTGTAATTCTGATAATTCCCAAAAGGATTTGAACACCGAGAGTATGATATCTGAATTCATTAGTGATACCTTTACGACCACCCAAAACATCCAATGTTGTCAATGTCCAATCTTCCGATGTACAAATCTTTGTCCAAGGTTCGCTCTTTCCCTTATAAGGTGCTGTCATTGTAAGCAAATGTTTAATTGTAACTTCAAATATCGTTTGCTCTCCTCTTTTAGGAGTGTAAGTTTCCTTGTAATAGTCCATCACAAAGTCGTCTACACTTTTTATCAAACCTTGGTCAATGGCAATACCTATCAGCAATGATGTTACAGATTTTGTTACACTCATAACATTCATTGTATCTTCTTTTAAAAAACCATCTCTATACTCTTCAATTTCAAGTATGTTATCTTTATAGGCTACAATCTGTTTTATATTTATATCGTTTTTACTTGAATAAGTATCTAAAACTTTCTTCATCAAAACTTCCTCCTGTAAAGCAGTAAAAATCATATTATTTGGACGTCCTATAATAAGCCTAAGCGAATTAAAAATTGATTTCAATAGTTTTTTATATCTTTTTCCACATCATTTGATAATTATCCGAACAGTAACTTCGCTGTTTCCTCTAAATCTTTACGCTCTTTGATATCATCATAAGCATTCTGCTTATCATCAATACCTTTAACAACACTAATAGAAAACAATCCATCTCTATTACAATAGAAAAGAATCTTTTTTACTCCATTCATCTTTACCCTTGCTTCCGGATTTCCTTCTGGATATAGTTTCACCATTTGAAGTTTATCAGATGACAATGCCGCTATAAAAGAAATATAATGCCGTTTCGTCATATCATGTTCAATACGAACATAATATTCATCTTCCACTCTTTCAATAAGGATTTTATGATTCTCATCTGTTTCTTCCTCCTGACATGGCGCAAGAATTATACCATGGCATTGTATGACTGCTTCACCCATGCCATGAATACTATTTCCACAAACCGGACATACATAAAATTTTGAACGCATCACATTTGCCGAAACGTTCACATTATTGACAGCATTTCCCGAAATCAATTCTGTAACTGATATTCCAAAAAGCTTTGCGATTGGTTCAAGCAAAGAAATGTCTGGATATCCTTTTGCCGTCTCCCACTTAGAAACTGTTTTATCTGAAATATTTAGTTTTTTAGCGAGTTCAGCCTGCGTAAATTGATGTTTTTCTCGCAATTCTTTGATAACTGCTCCTGTTACATATTGGTTCATTTGTTTATACCTCCTATACTAATATCATAAATATACAAGGAGATTTTTACTACCTACGCAAAGTAGAGAGTTAAATTTGAATTTCTAAGTTAATAGACATCTTTTTTCCTTATATCTTGGTACACTTCAGAAGCAATAATCCTTTCATTACTAACAGTATGAATACAACCACTACTGCGTATGCTTCTCTTGTCATTGCCATAAATAATACAGTCAAAATACTAAGTATCATTGATGCACCCGTGACAGTATTGCTACACCTTTCGATTTTAAACTTTGTCAATAGCAATTTAATGAGTCCTGCTACAACAAGAGAAATAAACATAACCCAATATAGTAAGCGATTCAGGGATGCCATCTGTGTATATGCAAATAAATTTACTGTCTCAACAAATCCGTTTACCTTATTCGGATAAAGCGGTAAGATGATTAAAATAAAGGAACATATATCCAATAATCCAAATAATAAATCACACACGCTTCGTAGATTTGCTTTATTTTCCTTTTCTGCAATAGAGAGTAATTTTTCACTCGATAATAAATCATCAATTGTCACAGAAAAGTAATTCGATATTTCCTTTAATGAATCAATACTTGGGTATCCTCTGCCTGACTCCCATTTTGAAATAGCCGTTCTGGATACATATAACGCATCTGCTAATTCTTCCTGTGTCAGCCCCCTGCCTTTTCGTAGTTCTTGTAGTTTTTCATGAAATTCCATGACTGAATCTCCTATTTCACTTTCTCTTTATAACATAATATACAACCGCTTTATAGATACAAAATAATCACATACTGAGCATAA
>JAGAKZ010000080.1 GCA_017848115.1 Oscillospiraceae bacterium | reverse complement strand
GTATATGATTCAAGCAAGCTTGCAGGAGTTAAGGGTACTATCACAGTAGGAAATCCTAAGACAGATGAAACAACAACTACTACAGTTGTAACAACTCCATCAGATACAGAACCTACAACAACACAGGCTCCTGTAACAACACCACAGCCGACACAGTCAAGCACAACATCAGCAACAACACCAAGCGATCCTGAAACAGATGCAATGCAGTTTGTATTTAATAACATTACTGCTAAGCCAGGTGAGACAGTTGAAGCTATATTGAGTATTAAGAACAATATTGGTCTTAGTGCATTCCAGGGTTCACTTTCTATCGAAGGTGGAATCGGATATGGTGAAAAGGCGTATTCAGCGGACTTCGATGGTTCATGGACAATTTCTGAAAGCACAAACTTCATCCAGTTCTTGTCAGTAGATGGACATAACATCGAAGCTAAGGATGGCGAATTTGCAATTATTGACATTATAGTTCCGGAAAACACACCTGCCGGCACATACAAGATCGTGCTCGAAGATATTGAAGTATCTTACTACACAGGCGACGGACAGATTGTACTTCCTGCTGATAAGTTCGAAGGTGTAGCTGCTACTATCACAGTAGTAGACGGTGAAACAACTACTACAACACCTGTTGATCCACCGGAAACAACAGTTACAACAACAACACAGGCACCTGTAACAACAGTAACAACAGTTACAACAACAGGACAGCCATCTGTAACAGATGTAACAACAACAACACAGGCACCTGTAACAACAGTGACAACAGTTACAACAACAGATAAGCCGGTAACACCTCCTGAATCTGTTTACGGTGACGTTGATAACAATGGCGTAGTAAATGCTATGGATCTTATGAAACTCAAGCAGTACTTACTCCTTATTGTTGGCAAGGAAGAAGTTCCAAACGGTGACCTTAACAAGGATGGCAAGATCAACGCAGTTGATATGGTAAGACTTGTACAGCTCCTTCTTGAAGACTAATTTTTAAAATAAGTTTTATGGGAAGTTGAGTACCAGATAACAAAAAGACGGAACGGCGTTTAAGCTGTTCCGTCTTTTATTGATTTTATTATAATAAAATAACACTAAAAAAAATTCACTCTGTATTGATTTTACAGAGTGAATTTTTTGATATTATCAGTTATCATCATCTTCTTCATCAAAAGAAGGTTTTTCTGAGAGAATAAAATTTATAAATTCCGAATAGAAGTCAGCAGGATTTGTACTTATTTTATCAGAAATCAGTTCTGCTTGTATTCGTGAATCAGTAAACAGTTTCATATCAACAAGTACTTTTTTGTCGTCTGATATTTTGCAGATAAGATTACATCCGTTTTCAAGTTCTTCATAATCAGTAGATAAACTTGCATTTTTCATTTTTCTGGCTTTGTACTGTATTGCCGAGTGCATAAGTCTGTCTCTGAAAGAACGTTGTACGTATGTAGAAAAGTTCTTTACATAAGTTATTCCTTTTTGTGAAAGAGAAAATACGACTTTTCCGTTTGTGTCTATATCTGAGAGTATAGTGTCATTTACAAGAAGTTCATCGACTGCTTCATTGTAGTGAAAATAGTTTATTGTTCCGGAGTCAACTGCAATATCATAAAGTTCTTCCGGAGTTATCTGCATTTTCAGATTGTACAGCAGATAGCAGATAAGCAGTTTTACGGAGTTAGTATCACTGGGCTGATAGTTCACGAAAAAACCTCCTTTCAAAAATGAGATGCTGCATGAAAAATCAGAAATTAGGATAATCAAGCATATGATTTAATACAGCTATATTTGTTGCAGCTTCCACACATGGAACAGCACGTGGAACTATGCATGGATCGTGTCTTCCTTTGATGATGATAGTATCATTTTTAAGCTGTGAATAGTCAATTGTTTTTTGTGGCTGTGATATGGAAGGTGTAGGTTTTATCGCTACTCTGAAAACAAGCGGCATTCCTGATGAGATACCGCCGAGAATACCACCATGATTATTTGTTCTGGTGAGAACGTGACCATGGTCGTCTACATAAAACTCATCATTGTTCTGACTTCCGAGCATATCGGCAACCTTGAAACCTGCACCGAACTCGATTCCTTTGACAGCGGGGATTCCGAAAACAAGTTGAGATATAGTGTTTTCAAGTCCCTCAAACATAGGCGAGCCTATTCCGGCAGGGATGTTTACACAAGCACATTCAATGATTCCGCCGAGTGAATCAAGAGCATTGTGAGCTTTTTCAACATCGCTTATCATTTTTTCGCCGGCTTTGTCGTCTATTACGGGGAACTCTTTTTTTCTTATTTTAAGAATATCATCACGTGAAACAAATGTATGATTGAATTCTTTGTCTTTTATTCCGTGAATCGAAGCAATATGAGCACCGGTATATATTCCTCTTCTTTCGAGAATCTGAGCACAGATCGCTCCTGCAAATACAAGAGGTGCTGTGAGTCTTCCCGAAAAATGACCGCCGCCTCTTACATCGTTAAATCCCTGATAGCGTTTTGCACCTGTATAGTCCGCATGTCCTGGTCTTGCAAGTGTCTGAACGTTGTTGTAGTCGTTTGAATGCTGATCTGTATTTTGAATAAAAGCACACAGTGGAGTTCCGGTAGTTCTGTTGTTATAAAGACCGGACATTATCTGTGGCATATCTTTTTCGGAACGTGGTGTTGAGGTTTTATTTTTTTTCGGAGCACGTCTTGAGAGAAATTCTTTTACTTCGTCAAGTCTGATATATTCGCCTGCAGGCAGATTGTCAATAACAACGCCTATAGCTGCTCCGTGTGATTCTCCGAATATGGATATTGATATACGATTATTCCAGAATGATGCCATTTTGCACAGTTCCTCCTAATTTTTTATAATCGGTAAGAAAATCGGGATATGATTTTTTTATCGAATCAAAATTTTTAATAAAAACTCTTCCTGTTGCGACGCTTGCAGCTATTGCTGCCGCCATAGCGATCCTGTGGTCGTTGAAACTGTCAACAGTCCCTCCTGTAAATTTGTCAACAGGCATGATGACAAGACCGTCTTCTGTAACAGTAACGTTTCCGCCGAGATTATTTATCATCTGTGCAGTTGTTTCCAGTCTGTCACTTTCTTTTATTCTGAGTCGCTGCGCATTTGTTATAAAAGTGCGACAACCTGAAAGTGAGCAAAGAACAGAAACAGTCGGTACAAGATCGGGGATATCGGAAGCGTCAATAGTAATATCCTCAAAAACGCCTGCCTTTTTATTATAGCATATACTTTCCGCTATTTCAATGATTTTCTTATCGCCTTGTGCGGAGAGCGCAGGGTCAGGAAGATTGTCGATATTTATATTGTTTCCGATTGCATTTGCGGTTATAAAAAATGCTGCCTGTGAAAAATCAGCTTCAACATCAAAATTACATGAACGATATTTCTGATTTCCTTTTATGATATATTCATTTTCAGTTTCGGTAATCTGTATTCCGAAATGTCTCAGACAATCGGTAGTTATATCAACATAAGGTCGTGACTGAAGTGTTGATGTAAGTTTTATTACAGAATCTTTTTCACAAAGAGGCAGGGCGAGCAGAAGACCTGTTATGAACTGTGAGGATATATCACCTTCAATGTGATATTCGCCGCCTGTTAGTTTTCCGCTTACAGAAAAAGGCATAGTGTTGTTGTAATCAAAAGTGATGCCTTTATCGGAGAGTTCACGTGTATAAATACTTATCGGACGTTGTGGAAGTCTTCCTTTTCCGTGAAATTCTGATGTTGTTCCGAGAGCGCAAGCTACAGGGATTATAAAACGAAGTGTTGAACCACTTTCGTTACAGTTAAGAACAGCATTATCCGAGGGTGTGTGCATGCCGGCTACAGTTATGCAGTTTCCGTTTACGGTAAAAGATGCACCAAGTTTGGTGAGAACATCCATTGTAGCGTGTATATCTTCTGACATGGTAACATTTTTTATCTCAGAAATTCCGTCTGCAAGAGCTGCACATATGAGAGCACGGTGTGAAATGCTTTTTGAAGCGGGAATATTTACATTTCCCGAAAGTTTTTTTGGTGTAATAGTCAGGTCCATAAAAATCTTCCTTGTCTTATTTTATGCATTTATAAATGCTGAAAATTCTTCAAATGATATTTTATTTATGTAAGAAATGCCGATATCACTGCAGATAATTACATTAATTGATTTTGATTCGCATTTTTTATCGTTACTGCACAGTGCTATAAGATCTTTTATGTCAGCATCCGATGTAAGCGGAAGGTTATATGCAGTCAGTACTTTTTTCAGAACATCGGAAATCAGTTCATCACACATATCATGTTTTACTGCCTGCGAAGTTATTATGTTCATTCCTATAGCGACAGCACTGCCGTGTGTATAGGTTGAGTAGTTATAGTAGCTTTCCACTGCGTGTCCAAGCGTATGCCCGAAGTTAAGAAGCATACGTTCGCCTTTGTCAAATTCGTCATTTTCAACTATATTGCTTTTTATTGAAACACAGCGGTAGATGATATCATCGATCTGTTCAAAATAGTTTGAAAGATTGTGCGAAGCTATGATATCAAAAAGTTCACGACTGCGTATCATGCCGTATTTTATCGCTTCAGCCATACCGTCAGATACGATTTTGTCCGAGAGGGTTTTTAAAGTACATGGATCGCACAGCACGAGTTTTGGCTGCTTGAATGCACCAACAAGATTTTTTCCGCATGGAAGATTTATTGCTGTTTTTCCACCTACCGAACTGTCTATCTGTGCAAGGAGTGTTGTTGGAATCTGTATATACGGTAATCCACGCAGAAATGTCGCAGCAGCATATCCTGTTATATCTCCTACCACACCACCGCCAAGTGCTATTACACAGTCTGTTCGTGTTATATTGTTATCTGCAAGAAAATTATATATATTGTTAAGATTTTGCGTGCATTTTGATTTTTCTCCATTTTCGAAGACATACTTTTTAACAGTAAATCCATATTCGTTGAGTGATTTTATAACAGTTTCCGAATAAAGACTGTCAACTATGTCATCGGTTATAAGTGCAGCATATTTGGTATTTACAACTTCTGATATAAATTTTCCGCATTGATTCAATATCCCCTGTTCAATGAGGACATTGTACGGTTCTGATGTTTTTACAGTGATTTTTTTCATAATATATTCATCCTTTCGCTGTGCATCAAAAAATACATTTCTGATATATTTGCGATACACAATTTAATTATAATATGTCAATAAAAAAATGTCAATCAATTAACTTATAAAAAGCTTGATTTATTAGTGTGTGAGTGTTATAATAATATAATGAGCAAATTGTAATTGTATTTTCGTTGACAGGGGGGAATTTATTTCAATGATTAGAAGTATGACCGGCTACGGACGTGAGAGGGAACTTGTAAACGGCAGGGATATCCTTGTAGAAATAAAGTCGGTAAATCATCGTTATAACGAATATTATGTAAAAGTTCCCAGAGCTTATTCGTATCTGGAAGAACCACTCAAGAAACTGGTGCAGGAAAACATATCAAGAGGTAAAGTGGAAATATCAGTAACTATAATAAATGTTTCCGCAAGCGATACCAAAATAGAGGTCGATACTGCCCTTGCAAGTGAGTATATCAACGCCATGCGTAAAGCAAATATGGAACTCGGACTTATGGATGACTTGTCACTTTCAAGAATAATGCGTTTTCAGGACATATTTACAGTTACCAAAGCAGTTGATGATACTGATGCAGTGTGGAATGACGTCAAAGTTGTTGCACAGAAAGCTGTTGCCGGATTTTTGAGTATGAGAGAAGCTGAAGGCGAGAAACTCAGAGATGACATATCAGGACGACTTGATGTTGTTGAAAAGATGGTATACGACATAGAAAAAGCTGCCCCTGAGATGACAAAGCTTTACATGGATAAGCTTTATTCTAGACTTTCAGAGCTCCTTGCAGATCAGTCAGTCGATCAGCAGAGAATACTTACAGAAGCAGCGATTTTCTCTGAAAAGACAGCTGTTGATGAAGAAACTGTAAGACTTTCAAGTCATATCTCACAGTTCCGTTCTTTGCTGGAAACAGAGAATATAGTGGGAAGAAAACTTGATTTTATCATACAGGAAATGAACAGAGAAGCAAATACCATAGGTTCAAAAGTTCAGAGTCTTGATATAACAAAAGTTGTTATTGATATAAAATCAGAGATTGAAAAAATACGTGAACAAGTTCAGAATATTGAATAAACGAGCGAGGTTTTCACAAATTGAAACTTATTAATATCGGATATGGAAATATGGTTTCGGCTTCAAGACTTATATCTATTGTCAGTCCGGAATCAGCTCCTGTCAAAAGAATTGTTCAGGATTCAAGAGACAAGGGTATGCTTATAGATGCTACCTGCGGAAGAAGAACCAGAGCAGTACTTATAATGGACAGCGATCATGTTGTCCTTTCGGCTGTGCAACCTGAAACTATTGCACAGAGATGTGATTATGAGAGAGGAATTGAAACATATGAATAAAGGCATTCTTATTGTTGTTTCTGCGCCTTCGGGTTGTGGAAAAGGAACGATACTTGCAGAGATTCTCAAAGATGAGGGATATTATTATTCTGTATCTGCTACTACAAGATCACCAAGACCCGGTGAGGAAGATGGTGTGAACTATCATTTTCTTGGAAGAGAACAGTTTGAGGAACTTATAAAAAATGACGGAATGCTTGAATATGCCGAATATTGCGGAAATTATTACGGAACTCCCAAAGACAAGGTTTTTGAAAAAATAGAAGAAGGTAAAAATGTTATTCTGGAAATTGAAGTACAGGGTGCTATGCAGATAAAGGAAAAATGTCCTGAAGCAGTTTTCATTTTTATCGCTCCTCCGTCTGTGGGAGAATTGAGAAGACGTCTTCTCAAAAGAGGCACTGAAACAGAAGAAGTTATCGAAAAACGTGTTTCCGAAGCCGCATATGAGATCGGATTTGCAAAGCAATACGATTATATCGTAGTAAACGGCGCACTCGAAGACGCAATAGATGATTTTAAAACTGTCATTCGTGCTCACAAACTCAAAGCTGAAAATCAGAACAAATTAATTGATGAGGTGTTAGAAAATGCTTAGACCGGCTATTACTCAGATTATCACAAAAAACGAAAGTTATTATTCACTTGTTATCGGAGTTGCAAAAAGAGCAAGAGAGATTGCTGATGAACTCTATGACAAAAATGAAATCTTAAAGGAAAAACCGGTAAAGACTGCGGTTGAAGAATTTGCAGGCGGAAAGTACAGACTGGTTGAATATTCCGAAGATAAAGAACAAGAAGAAATTATCTGATGCAGAACTATGGCAGGGTCAGGACTGCCACGGTAGCTGTGTACAATGTTGCGTATTCTTTTGACAAGCCGTTTTCATATGTGATTCCTTCAGAATTTTATGAAACGGCTGTTCCTGGAGTGCGTGTTGTAGTACCATTCGGACGTGGCGGGAGAAAAAGAGCCGGACTTATACTCAGTGTTGATGAGTGTGTTCCTGATATGAGGCTCAAACCGGTTATTTCGGTTGTTGATCATGAACCGGTCATAAATGATGAAATGATGGATATGGTTTACTGGCTCAAAGAAAATACTTTTTGTACGTACTACGATGCGATAAAGACCATACTTCCGTCTGGAATGAATATAACAGTAAATGAAAAATATGAGCTTGCAGACGGTGCGATGTATAGTTCACTTACCGATGAGGAGCTTAATATAGTTTGTTTTTTGAAAAATGCAAAGAGCAGACGAGAGTTTGATGAAGTTATAAGCGGTTCTCTTAGTCCTGAAAAAAATAAGGTAATAGAGTCACTTCTTCAAAAAGGTGTGATAAAAAAAGTAAGTCATACCAACAGAAAAATTGCTGACAAGTTTATAAAAATGATAAAGCTTACTGATCATTTTGTGAAAAATAAAACCTATTTTAAGGTAACTCCAAAGCAGCAGCAAGTTGTAAAGTTACTTGAAGAAAACGGTTCAGCGGCTGTTAAAGAAGTATGTTACATATGTAATGTTACTACCGCAGTGGTGAAAAATCTTCTCAAATCAAATATAGCTGAAGAATTTCAGGTAGAAGATCTAAGCGCATCTGAGGCAGATGATTATGATCCGGATGAACTGGGCAAAATGATACTCAGTGATGCACAGAATACTGTCTACAGCAAGGTGGAAGAATCTCTTTATGACAGCATTCCTAAATGTTTTCTTCTTCATGGTGTTACAGGAAGCGGAAAAACAGCTGTTTTTGTAAAGCTTATAGAAAAAACGCTGCTTCTCGGTAAGCAAGCAATGCTGTTGATCCCTGAAATTTCTCTGACTCCTCAGATAGTTTCGAGGTTCCGCAGACTTTTTGGCAGCACAGTTTCTGTTATACACAGTGATCTTTCACTTTCGCAAAGACTTGACGAATATAAGCGTATAAGTCGAGGAATGTCACGTATAGTTATAGGAACAAGAAGTGCAGTTTTTGCACCACTTGAAAATATAGGAATAATAATTATTGATGAAGAAGGTGAGCGTTCGTACAAATCAGACAGTGCGCCACGCTATAATGCCATATCTGTTGCAAAAAAAAGATGCAGTCATCATGGAAGTGTTCTGCTTCTCGGTTCTGCGACGCCTTCTCTCGAAAGTTATTATTATGCAAAAAAGGGTGTATATGAACTCCTTGAACTTAAAGAGAGATTTAATCGTTCAGCTTTGCCTCATGTTGAGATAGTTGATATGAATATTGAGCGCAGCAATGGAAATCTGAGTGAGTTCAGCGAGGTACTTGTACACGAGATAGAATATAATCTCAAAGCAGGGGAACAGACCATACTTCTTCTCAATCGCAGAGGATACCATACATTTATAACATGTGCTGAGTGTAATAAACCGCTTTATTGTGAAAATTGCAGTATTCCTTATACATATCACAAGGTCAATGGTTCTTTGATATGTCATTATTGCGGAAGTACGACAAGTAAACCCGATGAATGTTCTTCGTGCGGAAGTCGCATCTTTAAGCAGATGGGGTTTGGTACACAGAAGATGGAAGAACAGCTCTCACAGTTGTTTCCTCAAGCTAAAATTTTGAGAATGGATGCTGACACAACGTTTTCAAGATATTCGTATGAAAAAAATTTCAGTGATTTTTCAGCCGGAAAATATGATATTATGGTCGGTACTCAGATGATAGGAAAGGGTCTTGACTTTCCGAATGTAACTCTTGTGGGAATACTGTCGGTTGACAAATCTTTGTTTTCAGGAGATTTCAGAAGCTACGAGAGGACATTTTCACTCATAACGCAGGTTGCGGGCAGAAGTGGGCGTGGTGGAAAAAAAGGAAGGGCGTATTTGCAGACGTTTATGCCTGACCACTATGTACTTGGTCTTGCTGCAGCACAGAATTATGAGGGATTTTATGAAGAGGAAATGTCTATGAGAAAGACGATGATATTTCCTCCTATATGCGATATATGTACTATCGGAATTTCGTCAACTTCTGATAAGATGGCGGCAGTTGCAGCAGATACTTTACTTCATATAGTACGGGATCTTGTAAAAGAGCTGAAAGTAAATTTTCCGCTCAGGGTTTTAGGGCCTGCACAGTCACATCTTGCGAAGGTAAATAACAAGTACAGATACCGACTTATAATAAAATGTAAAAATAATAAGGAACTGCGTGATTTTATAAGGAAAGTTCTTTTAAAAACCGCAGAATACCGTGAGTTTTCAAATGTCAGTATTTATGCTGACATAAACGGTGAAATAGTATAGAGGTGTAAAAAATGGCAATTAGAAATATAGTCACCAAAGAACAGGATGTTCTCAGAAAAAAGTGCAGAACAGTTGAAAAGTTTGATGAAAAGCTCTGGACACTGCTCGATGATATGAAAGAAACTCTTTATAAAGCACAGGGCTACGGACTTGCAGCACCACAGGTAGGGATACTTAAAAGAATTGCTGTAATTGATGTAGGAGAGGGATATATAGAACTTATAAATCCTGAAATTTGTGATCCTGAGGGAGAACAGAGAGATGTTGAAGGTTGTCTTTCATGCCCTGATGTCTGGGGATATGTAAAACGTCCTTACAGTTGTACTCTTAAGGCACAGGACAGAAACGGAAATTATTATGAAAAAAAACTTGAAGGCATTTTCTGCAGATGTGCTTGTCACGAAACAGATCATCTTGATGGAAAGTTATTTATTGATATAGTTGATGAATATGTAAGACCGGAGGAATAATATTTTGAACATTATTTTTATGGGAACACCTGATTTTGCGGTACCTTGTCTTGAGGCTCTTGTGAAATCGGGAGAAAACGTAAAAGCAGTATTTACTCAGCCTGATAAACCAAAAGGAAGAGGGTATAAGATGATCCCGACTCCTGTAAAAGTTGCGGCTCAGAACTGCGGAATAGATGTTTATCAGCCGACTTCACTCAGAAAAGGTGAAGATGCACAGGAAGCTCTTGAAGTTATAAAAAAAATATCACCGGATGTTATAGTGGTTGTTGCATATGGTCAGATACTTCCCGAAGAAATACTTAGTATTCCAAAGCACGGATGTATAAATGTTCATGGTTCGCTTCTTCCGAAATACAGAGGCGCAGCTCCTATGCAGTGGTGTATTTTAAACGGTGAAAAAGTAACCGGCATAACCACCATGCTCATGGACAAAGGGCTTGATACAGGCGATATGCTCATAAAGCGAGAAGTTGCTATCGGTGAAAATGATACTTTTTCCGAACTTCATGATAGTCTTTCAGCTGCAGGTGCAGATGTCCTTCTGGAAACTATTAAAGCTCTCGGTGATGGTACTCTTGTACGTGAAAAGCAAAATGATGAAGAATCAACGTATTCACCTATGATAACCAAAAATATGTCGCTTATAGATTTCAGTGAGCCGGCATATAAGATACATAATAAGATACGAGCTATAACAGGTTATGCTTTTATGAATGGTAAACGTCTGAAAGTTTTCAGATCAGAGCTTGGTGAAGGTTCGTCTTTAGAAACACCCGGCACAGTGGAAAGTGTATCTGATTTTACGGTTGTATGCGGTGACGGAAAACTCGTAAAGTTTACAGAAGTTCAGCCTGAGGGCGGAAAACGTCTTAAAGTTGCGGACTTTTTGAGAGGAAACAAAATTGAAAAGGGAACTGTACTCAGTTCAGAACAATAATAATCAGGAAAGCAGATTTTTATGATAAATTGCAGAAAAGAGACTGTAAAGCTTTTAAACAGAACTTTTACAAAAGATGCATACTCAAATATATTGCTTGATAATGTTTTTTCAGAAAATGAGATGTCATCAAGTGATAAAAAATTTATAACAACGCTTTATTATGGTGTTGTCGAAAGAAAAATAACACTTGATCATATTATTTCGTCATATAGTTCCAAAGGAATAAATAAACTTGATATGACGATACTCAATATTTTGAGAACAGGTATATATCAGATAAAATATATGGACTCAGTTCCGGATAATGCTGCAGTAAATGAGGCAGTAAAACTTGTCAGAAACTTCAGATTGTCCAGTGCATCAGGATTTGTAAATGCTGTGCTCAGACGTTTTATAAGAGATGGAAACAGTGTTGCATTGCCTTCTGATAAAAAAGAAAATATGTCTGTGTCATATTCTGTCAACAAGGAAATAGTTGATATGCTTTGTAACGGATATGGTGATGAATTTACACACGCTTTTCTTTCGCGTTCACTTGAAAAAACGCCTGTGTATTTAAGACACAACAGCCTTGCTTGTGATGAAAAATCACTTTTTGCTAGCATGGGAAAAATAAAGATAATACCAAAGGAAAATATACCTATGTGTTTTGAAGCCGCTTCAGGAAATCTTACAAATACTGATGCGTTTAAAAAAGGTTATTTTCATGTTCAGGATATTTCGTCACAGTTTGCCTGTATGGCGCTTGATCCTCTGAAAAATCAGATTGTTCTTGATTTATGTTCAGCCCCCGGAGGTAAAGCTTTTACCATAGCTCAGCTTATGGAAAACACGGGTACTGTGTATGCATTTGATATCCATGAGCATAGAGTAAAGCTTATTTCAGATGGAGCATCCAGACTGGGACTTCACAATATAAAGGCGACAGTCGGCGATGCTTGTACACACGACAGCAGATACGAAGGAGCGGACAAGATACTTTGTGATGTTCCGTGTTCAGGTGTGGGTGTTATACGTAAAAAACCTGAGATACGTTACAAGACTCCGGAAAGTTTTGATGAACTTCCTGAACTTCAGTATACCATACTAAAAAATGCCGCTTCTTATCTGAAGGTGGGTGGCGAATTGGTATATTCGACATGTACACTCAACAGACGTGAAAATGATGATGTCATTGATAAGTTTTTGAGTGAAAATAAAAATTTTGAAGGCGTGCCGTTTCTTACGGAATACGGTGAGCCGTTTGGCAGTTATAAAGTAACATTGGGCTCAGACAGATTTGACAGTGATGGTTTCTTTATTTCTAAAATAAGAAGGAAAGAATAGTATGACAGATAAGATTGATATACTTTCTCTTGACAGAAAAGAGCTTGAGGAAGCGGTGGTTTCGGAGTTGTCTGAAAAGAAATTTCGTGCAGGCCAGATTTATGACTGGCTTCATGTAAAGAAAGTGGCAGATTTTTCAGAAATGACTAATCTATCAGCCGATTTGAGAACAAAATTGAATGATAGGTTTTGTATAAAACGACTAAATATCTTCCGAAAGCTTGAATCTGCTATAGATAATACGGTAAAATATCTTTATGGGCTTGATGATGGCAACATTGTTGAATCAGTTGTTATGGAATACAGCTTTGGTTTGTCAATATGTGTATCAACTCAGATTGGCTGTAAAATGGGGTGCGACTTCTGTGCTTCAACTATAGCCGGCTTTGTCAGAAATCTTACACCTTCGGAAATTTTGCTTCAGAAATATGAAGCCGAAAGAGATCTGGGCAGGAAAATATCAAGAATCGTACTTATGGGAATAGGCGAGCCTCTTGATAACTATGAAAATGTTCTGCGTTTTATAAGGCTTGTGACAGACGAAAAGGGTGATAATCTCAGTCAGAGGCACATAACTTTGTCAACTTGCGGAATAGTACCAAAGATTTATAAACTAAGCGAAGAAAACCTCAGTATAAATCTTGCAGTGTCACTTCATAGCCCGTCAGACGAAGGAAGAAGCAGGATAATGCCTGTAAACAGAAAATACGGACTTTCGGAACTTATACCTGCTTGCAGAGAATATGTAAACAGGACAGGCAGACGTATAACTTTTGAATATGCCGTGATAGAAAATGAAAATTCTTCTTTGAAGGAAGCCACTCAGTTGGCGTCATTGTTAAGAGGAATGATATGCCACGTAAATCTTATTGGCGTAAACAACGTAAAAGAAAGAGAATACAAATCAACAGCAAAACATGTTGAAAAATTCAGAAACGAACTTGAGCGTCTGGGTGTAAATGCAACTATACGAAGAAAATTAGGTGCAGATATAGATGCCGCATGCGGACAACTCAGAAGAGAATTTGAAGAAACAAGAGGTGAGATGTTTGAAGATAGTCAGTGATTCGGATATCGGTTTATGTCGTAGTGAAAATCAGGATGTTGTAATGAGTGAAAAAATAAATGATTCTGTATTTGTAGTTGTTTGTGATGGTATGGGCGGTGAGAATTCCGGACTTGACGCAAGCAGCATAACGGCAGAAGTTGTTCTTAACAAGTTTATGGCAGGGTATGATGAATCATTTTCAGCAAACAGTATAAGAAATCTTCTCATTTCATCACTGAGTGTAGCAAATTCTATAGTTTACAATACAGCTCATGCAGAACCGGACAAATACGGTATGGGTTCTACTTGCGTGGCGGCGTTTGTTGATTCAGCGACGGATATGGCACATATAGTAAATGTTGGTGACAGCAGGGCATATATTTGCAGTGAAGATTCTATAAAACAAATCACTGTGGATCATTCATTTGTTCAGATGTTGATGGATCAAGGGAAAATTACTGAAGAAGAAAAAAATGAACACCCTAAGAAAAATATGCTCATAAGGGCAGTTGGTGTAGAGAAGGATATAGATGTTGATTATTTTGAGGTAACGCTTTCAGGGGGAAGACTTCTTATGTGCACAGACGGACTTCATGGGTGCAGCAGTAATGATGAAATATTTGAAGTCATAAGTTCGGCTTCAATAGAAGATGCTGTAAAGGAATTAAAAGAACTTGCACTTGATAAGGGCGGATATGATAATATTACGCTTGCAGTTGTTGAAAACAGCTGATGGAATATGCAGGAAAACTAATATAAATTCAGGAGTGTTGATCTGATGGATATAAATATTGGGAAAAAACTTGATGGCAGGTATGAAATACTTGAAGCTATCGGCACCGGCGGAATGGCTGATGTTTATAGGGCTAATGACGTTGTTGATGGGACGGAAGTTGCTGTTAAGATACTAAAAAGGGAATTTGCGGAGAACGAAGAATTTCTGAGAAGATTCAGAAACGAATCCAAGGCAATAGCACTTCTTTCACATCCTAATATAGTAAGAATAATTGATGTAGGATTTACAAACAAGATACAGTTTATAGTGATGGAGTACATAGACGGTATAACATTAAAACAGTTTATGGAACAGGAAAAGACGCTTGATTATGATAATGCGTGTTACTTCACATCACAGATACTGAAAGCCCTGCAACACGCACATGACAGGGGTATAGTTCACAGAGATATAAAACCGCAGAACATAATGGTTTTAAGAAATGGAACGATTAAAGTCATGGATTTCGGAATTGCTAAGTTTGCGAGAGAAGAAGGGCTTACAACTACAGCACAGGCAATAGGTTCGGTTCACTACATAAGTCCTGAACAGGCACGAAGTGATCTGACAGATGAAAAAAGTGATATATATTCTGTAGGCATTGTGCTCTATGAAATGCTTACAGGAGAAAAACCTTTTGATAATAATAACCCTGTTTCAGTTGCTCTGATGCATATGCAGACAAAGGCTAAAAATCCTCGTGAAATAAATCCTGATATACCGAGAGGGTTAGAGGAGATTATTCTTAAAGCTATTGAAAAAGAGCCTAAAAACAGGTATTCATGTGCGCTTTCAATGATGGATGATATAGAGAGATTCAAGCAGTTCCCGGGGGAAACTTTTGGATATTATGAGGAGGAAGACAGTTTCATGGATTATGATAATAACAATAACGAAACAAATACAAAGTTCTTTAAGGCGTTAGGACCGGAAAAGAAAAATGAAACTCTGAAAAAAGCAACGGTGACTCAGATACAGCCCGATGATGATGAGCCTTATTATGAAGAGGAATATATAGAAAAAAGATCAATGTTTGTACCTATTCTTGCGGGTGTTGTTATAGTTACAGTAATTATAGGTGTATGTTTTGTATTTGGTCTGCTCTATAATTATTTCGGAGGAGGAAATTCCGATAATAAGGAATTCGATATTCAGGATTATGTAGGACTTAATTATGAGCAAGTAGTAGCTGAACACGGAAACAAAATTAATTTTGTTCTGGCTGATTCAGATTACAGTCCTGATTTTGAAGAAGGTATCATAATGTCTCAGAATATACCTGCCGGAAAAACAGTAAAGCCTCACTCAGAACTTGAAGTTGTTGTGAGTAAAGGACCTAAGATGAAGAAAGTTACTGTTGTAGACAGTGCATTTATGGCAGAACATGCTATAGCACGTCTTAATGAAGATGGCTTTGAAGTTCAGCAGAAGTTTGCGTGGTCTGACGACGTTAAGGAAGGTTATGTTATAGAAACATTCCCTCCGGCTAACTATGAAATGAAGGAAGGCTCAACAGTAATGCTTATAATAAGCCGTGGACCTTCCGTTACAGAAGTAAGTGTTCCGGATCTTATGGGTAAAGAAGAAGCTGTAGCAAAAGAAATGCTTGAAGACCTCGATCTTGTAGTTGAGATTGCAATGACAAACTCAGATCAGCCTGAGGGAAGAGTTGTAAGACAGAGTCTTTCAGCAAATGAAAAAGTTAAAACAGGAAAAGTTATCACAATATACATAAGTAACGGTCTTCCACCAACGGCAACACAGAATATAGAAGTAGCATTCCCGGCAAATGCGAGCGGTTTGTTTACATTTAAAGTTTACGTTGACGGTACACTTTACAAGGAAGAGCCAAATGTAGACCCTGCATATACTACAAGAAAAACTCTTTCGATTACAGCGTCCGGTACAGAGAAGGATATAACAATCATACTTGTAAATCAGAATAACGGACTTGAAGCGGAACTTGGAAGATATCAGTTTTCATTTGATTCTTCAAGAACAAGAAAGATTATATCTGAGAGTATTCCGGAAGCGTTCAAGAGTGTTGATGGTATAAAGGCAAACGTGACAACAGTAACAACTGCATCAGGAGCAGTAACAACTACTGCATCATCATCTGAGTCAAGTCAGTCTGAAACAGCACCTCCGGAAACTCCTGCACCGACAGAGCCACCTGTAGTAAGCAGCGAAGAAACTCCTGCACCACCGGTAGAACCAACTGTTACAGAAGCTCCTGCAGAAAATCCTGGTGAGTAATTATGGCCATTGAAAATAATGCTACTTCCGGACTTATTGTAAAATCTATTGGGGGACTCTATTCGGTAGAGTCTCCTGATGGTATCTTATACGATTGTGTTCCGAGGGGAATTTTCAGAAAAGATAAAAAAGTGCTTTGTGTAGGTGACAGAGTAAGTTTTAATGATGAAAAAGTTATAACTGAGATTTATCAGCGAAAAAATTATCTCATAAGACCTCCGTTGGCGAATATGGATCAGTTGATATTTGTTGTATCAATGTGTGAACCGTCGCCTAACCTTACATTGCTTGATAAATTTATCGCCATAGCCGAGTATAAAAATATATCTCCGGTAGTGGTTCTTACAAAAGTTGATCTTGATAGTTTCGAAAATATTTTTTCAATATATAAGAAAGCTGGAATAAGAGTTCTTGTAGTTGATTATGATGATATAAAAACGATACAGTCAGTAAAGGATTTACTAAAGGGGAAAATAAGTGCTTTTACCGGAAACACAGGTGTCGGAAAGTCAACACTTCTAAATGCAATAGATGACAGATTTGGCATACCTACCGGTGAAATAAGTAAAAAACTTGGAAGAGGAAGGCATACAACACGTCATGCTCAGTTATACAAGCTTGACAATGGTGGATATATTGCAGATACTCCGGGTTTTTCAACATTTGAAACTAATAAATATGATATAATACAAAAAGAAAAACTAAGCGATTGTTTTGTTGAGTTTTCGGATTTTTCCGGGGAATGTATGTTTAAGGATTGCTCGCATACAAAGGAAAAAGGTTGTGCCGTTATTGAAGCGGTGAGGGAAGGTAAAATATCAGCGAGCAGACATGATAGTTACTGTCGTATGTACGAAGAAGCCAGAAATATAAAGGACTGGGAACTCCGGTAATATAAATATCGGGAATGTCTTGTGCATACAATAAAAGTACAGAAAAAATTCTGGAATTTTACGAAAAATGTACAAAAATTCCTGATAATATGCTTGGTCTGCAAAAAGGAGAATAAAGCTGTATGGATAAAAATATCGGAGTAATACTCGATGGAAGATATGAGGTTCAGAAGCGTATAGGTGTCGGAGGAATGGCTGACGTTTATAAAGCTTTTGACATTGAGGAAAGCCGGGAAGTAGCTGTAAAAATTCTGAAAAATGAATTTATTAACAACGATGAATTTTTACAGAGATTCAAAAATGAGTCAAAAGCTGTTTCTATGCTTTCGCATCCAAATATAGTAAAGATATTGGATGTTGGATTTAACGAAGATCTAAGATATATCGTAATGGAGTATATTGATGGGATTACTCTCA
Source organism: Oscillospiraceae bacterium (assembly GCA_017848115.1). Taxonomy (GTDB): domain Bacteria; phylum Bacillota; class Clostridia; order Oscillospirales; family Ruminococcaceae; genus HUN007. The sequence goes on along the minus strand of JAGAKZ010000080.1, from coordinate 16,569 downwards.
GGGACTATATAGAAGCTGAGAAGAAACTTGACTGGAAAGAAACATCACACCTTATTATACAGGTGCTTCGTGCATTGCAGCATGCACATGACAGAGGAATAATTCATCGTGATATAAAACCGCAAAATATTATGATGTTTTCAGACGGAACTATCAAAGTGATGGATTTTGGTATAGCTAAGTTTACTTATGAACTTGGAATAACTGCTACAGCACAGACTATAGGTTCTGTTCATTACATCAGTCCTGAACAGGCAAGTGGAAAAACAACTGATGGCAAGAGTGATATTTATTCGACCGGTATTCTTATGTATGAGATGCTGACCGGAAAAAAACCGTTTGATACGGATAATCCGGTTACGGTAGCACTCATGCAGATGAACAATCAGGCCGAATTGCCAAGAAGTATCAATCCCGATATTCCTGTAGGAATAGAAGAAATTGTTTTAAAAGCGATAGAGAAGGAACCGGCTGACAGATACCACAATGCCAATGAAATGATAAAGGATATAGAGGTTTTTAAGACATCTCCTGACATGATTTTTGGTTATGCCAGAAAGAAAGAAGAGAAAGAACAAGAAGCTGAAAAAATAGCTTATCAGGTAAATAATGATGAATTTGAGTATCAGGATCTTTCAATAGAATACGGACATTATGATCCGATAACTCAGACTCAGATCAATGAAACGTCAGCTTATAACGAGGTAATCGAGGAAGATGAAGAAGAGGAAATTGCAGAGGCAAATTATTATGTAGGTCGCAAAAAACATGAGCGTCACAGCAATCAAGAAAATCAATCTGATGATAAGGATGTTGATGACGATGATGATAATGATAAGAAAAATGCAATACTTGTCAAGCTTTTTTCATTCCTTACTGTAGTAGCTATGATAGCACTTGTTATTGGTGGCTCATGGTTAGTAAAGAAGCTGACTGCAAAACCTGAAATAGAAGTATTTACGATGCCGAAACTTGTTCAGTGTGATTATGATAAGATGATTACCAAGTATGCCGGCAAGTTTGAAATAAAAATTGAGGGAAATCCTGTTTATTCGACATATGTTAAAAACGCCATTGTATCGCAGAGTATTGAAGCCGGAGTGGAAGTACCGTTGGGTACAGTTGTTTATGTAAAAGTAAGCAACGGAAAAAATATTTCTGTAGTACCTGAAGTTGTCGGACTTTCTTCAGAAGAAGCGATCGCTCTTATAAATGATAATGGTTTCAGTGTTGAACAGAAACAGGAATTTAATGAAGAAGTTGTTTATAATCGTGTAATACGTGTTTCGCCTGAACCGGGAACAGAGATGGAAGTTTCAAATATCGTGACTATTTACGTAAGTAAAGGTTCTGAAACAGATGCATGTATAGTTCCGAGTGTTGTCGGAAAGACAAAAGAAGAAGCTGAAAAACTTCTTGTAAGCTATGGTTTTTCAGTAAAAATGGAGGATAAGGATGACAAGGCACCTGAGGGTCAGGTTGTTGGTCAGAGTATTCCTGAAGGAACGCTTGCGAGTCCGAGTGAAAAGATTATTCTTTATATAAGTACAGGAAAACCGCCTGTATCAGAGATTCCGATAACCATAAAGTATCCGGAACGTGCTTACGGTCTTCTTAAGTTTACAGTATACCTTGATGATGAAGTTTATCTTGAACAGGAAGGTGTAAATGTCGAAGAACTTGAATCAATAAAGTTTGACATATCAGGTTCTGAAAAGAAAACTGTAAAGATAGAAGTATTAAATCCTATAACCAACACAACAGCTACTATAGGAATTTATAAGTTTGATTTTGAAGCCAAGAAATATGATGTTGACAGTGAAGATGTGAAAGCCGCTTTTGAAGCAATCGGTGCTATAAAGCCTGAAGAAACGACGACAGAGGCTACAACAGAGGCTACGACTACAACTGAAGCTACAACGGTAACACAACCTCAAACTACAGTAACACAGACACCGGTACCGACAGAGCCGCCGCAGACAGAACCACCGCAGACAGCTCCACCGGTTACAGAGCCTACAGTAACGGAACCTCCGGTTTCCGATACTCAGGCTCCTCCGTCCTCGGAGTCTGTTCCTTCAACAGATGTTTCCGACAGTGCTTCACAAAGCAGCGAAGTTTCTTCAGAAAACCAATCCGAGAGCGGTTCTTCTGAGGGACAAGTTTCATAAAAAAATCATTAACCACGATATCATATCCGAATATAATATACTATCGGAAGAATAAAACTACATAATCTATATTTATCGGGGTGATATCATTATGAAAGTCGTTGTTATAAAGAGTCCGAAATTTCTTTCAACTGTTTTGAGGGTAATTTTTAAAATTCAAAAAGAAGATAATGAATAGTATAAACCGCTACAGACTACTTACAAATCTGTAGCGGTATTTTTTTATTTTCAGAAGAATATATATGTTAAAGGAAATGGGGTGTATAGATGGAGTCAGAAAAAGAAAATATTCCGGAAGATTTTACAGAACTTATTATTGATGATTATGAAGAAAGAAAAGGAAATTATAAAATTGATATACTTACAAGTATACAGTGTATGATCTGTCTTATATTATCAGCTGCTATGTGTGGTATACTTATTGTGTATCCTGCTGTCAGAGGGGTGATTGCTGATATGTTTGAAGATATACCTATAAGTATTACCAAAAATATTATAAAAGAAACATTTTTGGAGATAAAAAGGATAATCGGTAGCTGAATATATGATAGTGATAAAAATAAAGGGGATAAAAATAAGCCTGGATATCGGATTTTTGGCTGTTATAGTTATACTTATGCTTGGAGGCGGAAAGTATTACGGACTTACTTTTATTTCGTGTATGATACACGAAACAGGACATCTTATCGGAATTCTTTTGTCAAAAGAAGGGGTAAAAGCTATTTCTTTTAATATTTTTGGTATAACCATATTTCCATATTCAAAAAAAATCAGTTCTTTTTTTAGTGATATATGTATTTTGATTGCGGGACCCTTTGCAAATATAGTCACCGCATTTTTTTCGATATATCTGTCCGGTGGCAGTATTAATATTTTTTCTGTTATAAATCTGGTGCTGGGAATATTTAATCTGTTACCTTTTTCTAAGCTTGATGGAGGATGTATATTGATTTTACTTGCAGAATCCTGTATGAAAGATGATAAAAGGAAGTATTTTTCAAAACTGGTATGCTTTATAAATATATTTTTTCTTATGATACTTTCTGTTTTATATCTAAAATATATTCTGTCAAATCTTTCTCTTGTCATAATGATTTTTTATCTTTTTTTTACGGAAATAATTACTATGCGAAATTTAAAATAATCATTGATTAATTGTCGATTTTGTAGTACAATTAAAGAGTTAGTTAATACAAAACCGGAGGATTTTTATGCTTAAAGATAAGATAGAAAGATTGCTTCTCAAGGTACAGAAACCTTCACGTTATATAGGTGGAGAACCCGGAAGTGTTATGAAAAATAAAGAGAACGTCGATGTAAGATTTGCTTTTTGTTTTCCCGATAGTTATGATATAGGTATGTCACATCTCGGAATGAAGATACTTTATTCACTTATAAACAGCAGGGAAAATTACTGGTGTGAGAGAGTATTTGCACCATGGCTTGACTTTGAAGAACTTATGAGAGAAAATGATATTCCTCTCTACGCTCTTGAAAGTCTTGAACCTGTAAAAGATTTTGATTTTATAGGGTTTACGATGCAGTATGAACTTTCATATACAAATCTTCTCAATATGCTTGATCTTGCAGGTGTTCCGATATATGCAAGTGACAGAGGAGAATCACTTGCACCTATAGTCGTTGCAGGCGGTCCATGTGTCTGTAATCCAGAGCCTTTTGCCGAATTCTGTGATATCATTTCACTTGGCGAGGGCGAAGAAGTAACTCTTGAAATGATGGAACTCTATGAGAAAATGAAGAAACAGGGCGCGACAAGGCAGGAATTTCTTAAAGAAGCCTCAAAAATAGAAGGCTTGTACATACCGTCATTATATGATGTTGAGTATAATGATGACGGAACAATAAAAAAATATGTTCCGAAAGACGGTGCGCCTGAGATCATCAGAAAGAGAATAATAAAAGATTTTGATAAGGTTTTCTATCCTGAAACTTTTGTCGTTCCTTTTTCTGAAATAGTACATAACAGAGCGTCTGTTGAGGTTTTAAGAGGTTGCATAAGAGGTTGCCGTTTCTGTCAGGCAGGATTTATCTACAGACCTTTCAGAGAAAAATCAACAGAGAAGATATCATGTCAGGTAAAAAATCTTTGTGAAAATACAGGATATGAGGAACTTTCACTTTCATCTCTCAGTACAAGTGACCACTCACAGATAGATGAGATGCTCACAGAATTGATCAAATATACAGAAAACGAACACGTAAACCTTACGCTTCCTTCGCTTCGAGTTGATAATTTTTCAGATGCTCTTCTTGAAAAAATAAAGAAGGTAAGAAAGAGCGGACTTACATTTGCTCCCGAAGCAGGTACTCAGCGTTTGCGTGATGTTATAAATAAAAATGTTTCTGAAGAAGAGATAATGTCTACTTGTCGTATAGCGTTTGAAGGAGGCTATACAAAGGTAAAGCTTTATTTTATGATGGGACTTCCTACCGAAACAGATGAAGATATAATAGGTATAGCAGATACAGCGCAGAAGGTAGTGGATCTTTTCTATTCTATCCCTGACAGACCAAAGGGTTCGGTATCTGTTTCCATAAGTGTTGCAACATTTGTGCCTAAGCCTTTTACACCGTTTGAATTTGAAGCGCAGATAAGCCGTGAAGAAATCGAACGCAGACAGAGACTTCTTGTTGACAGTGTAAAGTCTAAAAAAATAAAGGTAAGCTGGCACAGCCCTGACATAAGTATTCTTGAAGAGGTACTTGCAAAGGGTGACAGAAAAATAGCAAAGGTAATGTACGAAGCCTGGAAGAGCGGTTGTAAATTTGACAGCTGGGGTGAAACTTTTGATTATGAAAAGTGGCAGACAGCTTTTGAAAAGTGCGGAGTAGACATTGGTTTCTATGCTAACCGTCAGAGAGAATACGATGAAGTATTTCCGTGGGATCACCTTGACTACTATGTTAAAAAGGAGTTTCTTGTAAGTGAAAATAAAAAGGCAAAAGAAAACCTTACAACTCCTAACTGCCGTCAGAAGTGTTCAGGTTGTGGCGTAAATGTTTGTGTGGGAGGTGCTTGTTTTGGTTAAGTTAAGAGCAAGATTTGAAAAGAAAGACAGAGCAAAGTATATTTCTCACCTTGACCTGTACAGATTTATGCAGAGAACTTTTAAAAGAGCAGGTATATCGGTGTGGTATACAGAAGGTTTCAATCCTCATCTTTATATTATGTTTCCGCTCCCACTTTCACTTGGATTTGAAAGTGACTGTGAGATAATGGATTTTAACATAACAGATGACAACCTTAGTCCGCAGTATATTGTGGAAAAAATGAATTCGGTACTCCCTGATGGAATAAAGCTTACAGATTTGTATGAACCTGTAATGAAGCATACCGAGATAGCGTATTCAGTTTATGATATACTCCTTATATCAGACAATAAGGAGTTTTGTAAAGAAAAGTTTGACAGCTTTATTTCTCAGGACGAGATAATTATAAAGAAGAAAACCAAGAAAAAGACTTTTAAAGATGTTGATATAAAGCCTGTGTCAGATGTACTTGCGGTAAGTGATACACCACAGGGACTTAGCATAAAGCTGAAAATGCCTTCAGGAAGTGCGGTAAATTACAATCCGTCTCTTTTACTTGATGCGTTTTATGCATATACAGGGGCTGAACCTGAATTTGCACGTATAAACAGGACAAATATCATTACCGAAAACGGCGATGATTTCAGATGATGTATCACAACAAAAATCTTTTTTCCATGCAGGATACAGAGTACAGAGAGTTTCAGGCAAAACTTATTCCGAATATTAAAAAGGAAAGTATAATCGGAATAAGAACGCCCATTCTTAAAAAATATGCTCTGGAACTTGTCAAAAATAACGATTTTACGGAGTTTATAAGTATTCTTCCGCATGAATATTTTGAAGAAAATCAGCTTCATGCGTTTATTGTTTCAGAACTTAAAGATTATGACAAGGTAATAAGTGAACTTGAAAGATTTTTGCCATATGTTGATAACTGGGCAACCTGCGATCAGTTGCGACCTAAGATCTTTAAAAAGCATAAGGACAAACTGATAACCAAAATCAGAAAATGGATATCCTCATCTCACACATACACAATAAGATTTGGTGTCGGAATGATGATGTGCCACTATCTTGATGATAATTTTGAAGAAGATCATCTTAAACTGATTTCGGAGATCAGGGTTCATGATTACTATATTGACATGATGATAGCATGGTATTTTGCGACAGCGCTTGCCAAGCAATATGACAAAGCTGTAAAATTTATAGAAAATAATGTGCTCGATACTTTTATACATAACAAAACTATTCAGAAAGCAAGAGAGAGTTATCGTGTAAGCGATGAACACAAAGAATACTTAAAAAAATTAAAGAGAAATACAGGAGCTGATAAAAAATGAATTTTTCAGAACTTGCACAGACAAGATATTCAGTCAGAAAATTTTTAGATAAAAACATTGAAGAAAAAGACCTTGAAATAATTCTTAAAGCAGGAAATACAGCGCCTACAGCTTGTAACTATCAGCCTCAGAGAATATATGTGGTAAGAAGTGAAGAAAAAATAGCAAAACTTAACGAGTTATGCCGTTGTATTTTTGGGGCTAAAGATGTTCTGATGTTTACATACAATACCGATGAGGCATGGAAAAATCCTCTTGACAGTGGTGTATGTTCAGGTGTTCAGGACGTAAGTATAGTGGCAACTCATATTATGATGCAGGCATGGGAACTGGGGATAGGTACTTGCTGGGTAAATTATTTTTCAAATTCTTTACTTGAAAAGGAATTTGGACTTCCCGAAAATGAAAAAGTTGTACTTCTTATGCCTATAGGCTATCCTGCAGAAGATTCCGTACCGCTTGAAAAAATGCACAATGTACGCAAAGATATTGATAAGACGGTAAGGTACATATAAAAAAATTTTAAGGAAAACATTAAACCAAGAGAGGAAAAGATTTTGAAAATGAGAAAAAAATGTATTAGAAATGGTATTCTTGTTTGTGTTATGGCGTCATTGATGCTTATGACAGCAGGATGCAGTGAAACAGAACCTATGAGTACAGGAATGAGCAATACAGGAACAGTAGCAGATACTACAGAACTTCAGACAGAAGAACAGACTCAACCTGAACAGACTGAGCCGGTGACAGAAGCTGTTACAACAGAAGAAACAGTAACTACAGAAGAAATATCAACAGTATACAATCCACTTACAGGAGAGTACGGTTACAATGAAAATGCTGTAGGCAAAAGACCTGTTGCAGTTATGATAAACAATATAGATTTGTCACTTCCGCAGTATGGTATAGGTTCGGCAGACTATATTTATGAAGTGGTAGTTGAAGGCGGAATCACAAGACTTATGGCTGTGTTTGCTGACTACACATCTGTTCCCGATCTTTGTTCGATAAGAAGCTGTCGTTACTATTATCCTATAATTGCTCATGGTCTTGACGCTATATACTGTCACTGGGGCGCTGACAAGACTATAGCGCAGGAAACACTTGACAGACTTGACATAGACAGATTCGACGGCGGAAGTTCGACATATTATGACTGGCTTTTCCTTAATGATGAACAGAGACTTCTTGAATACAGCAGTGAACATACAGGTTATCTTAAAGGAAGCGTTCTAGCTGAGGCAATAGAATATGCAGGATACCGTACTGATATGAGAAACGGTGCAAAAGATGCATTTGTATTTGCGGAAGGTGATGAAGTCACAACTTTTGAGGGTACACCATGCACTATGTTTGATGTTATTTTCTCCGAGTCATATTACAGCACTTTTACTTATGATGAAGAAAACAAGACCTACAAAAAACAGCATTCGGGAGATCCGCATATGGACAGTGCTACAGATGAACAGCTTTCATTTACAAACGTTTTTGTTCTCGAAACTTCTGTATCAATGAGAGGTGTAGGCGAACTTATGGACGTTGCACTTGAAGGTGGTACAGGTTACTACATTTCAGGAGGAAAGTCCATGCCGATAAACTGGACAAAGCCTGCCGAAAACGAAAACTTTGTTATAACAGACTTATCGGGTCAGCCCATAACAGTAAACCGTGGCAAATGCTATTTTGGTATTACCGATAAGGTTGAGTTTTTCTAATGCTACGGGGTATATTGAAACCTCGTGCCGTTTATAACTGGAAGACATTTGATGAGATTTTTCCCACAGATCAGGAGGTTTGTGGGAAAAAATTTTTAAAAAATTTTGTTTACAACAGTGAAATCGGTCTTGGTAAGGAAAATGCAGAAGTTTATCATGGAGATGAACTCATTGTTTATCAGCACGGCGGTAATTTTGATAAATTACTTTTTGGCGATGTAAAGATGAGCGGTGTATGTTGTGAGATAATAGCCACATACAATTTTCTTGTTCTATCGGGAAAAAAGGTTGATTTTTTCAGGCTGGCATCGGAGTTTGAATACAATGCTGTTTTGAAACCGCCGGTTATAAGGCTTTTTACACGAAACGGCACATGGGGAAGTAATCCGTATGCAGTAAGAGCCTGTTTTGACAGGTATGGTGTATCATATGATATGTATGATTCCTTTGAAAATAAAAATGCCTTTTCAGAATTTAAAAAAGCTCTTGTTTTAGCAAAATATGCTTTTGTGTCTTATGCGTGGAAATGGGACAGAGTAAGTATCAAAGGCAGAAAATTTGGCGCTGGGGTCATAAAGGGAATACATACATTTGTGGTGGTTTGCGAAAAAGAAGGAAAGTTCAGGACGTTTAACCGCTATAGCAATCATTGGTCATCGGTGGAGTACGGGAGTTTTGATGAGATACTGGGGGACGGTGATTCGGAGTTTCTTGTGGGGTATATAATAAAGTAAAAAATCTGCTTATCGTTTTTGACAGGCAGATTTTTTTATATTTATTTTTGGTTTTGCGAATTTTTTTCAAAATTACGTTGATATAATGTTGGAAAGATGTTATAATAAGCTATAGAATTATACGATTTTGTTTGTAAAACAAAAATATAGATTATATGATTTTGTAGAATATTTGCAAAACGGAGGGCTAAGTATGCTTTTAGAATTTAAAACAGCAAATTATAAGTCATTTGCAGATGAAATGATTTTTTCTATGTCACCGGCGCCAAAACAAAAAGGACTTGATTATAGTATACAGACTAAAAAAATAGGTGTAAAGACATATAAGGCTATAAGTTCTGCAATTGTTTATGGACCAAATGCATCGGGAAAAACAAATATTATCGGAGCAATGGACACGATGAAATCAATTGTTATGAGAGGTAATATAAAAAATACTGATGTTCCGTCGTCAATGAATGTAGCGTCTGCTTTGCTCGAACTTATTCCAAATCAAGATATTCCGGCTTCTCCTACAAAGTTTTCAATCAGATTTATAGAAAATGATATTCTTGTTGATTATTCTTTAAGTATTGAACTAGGAGAATTTTTAAGCAATGATTTTCCAAGAAGAATACTTGAGGAAAAGTTATATATAAATGAAAAACCAGTATTTTTGCGAAAAGAAAAGCTTGAAATAAATATTCCGTCTTGTATAACAAAATTTATGAATTCAAGTATAAAAAATGTAACCGAGCAACTTCTTGAGATATCAGAAAGTAGCTTGAATCATGATGAGCTTTTTCTCAACAATGGGTTTAAGAATATTTTTGCCAAAAACCTTGTATCGCTTATACAGAACTGGTTTGATAAAAAGTTTATAGTTATAATGCGTTCAGATTCAATAAAAATAATGAGGAAATTTTCTGATAAAAATGAAAACACGATTTATGTAGAAAAAACGTTGACAGATGCATCAAAGATATTTGGAATTAATTCAAATGCTTTAGGATATAAATTGACTTCAGATGGTGATGAGACTGTTCTTTGTTCTATTTTTAATGATAAAAAAGCAATTATTCCTGCAGAACAGTTTGAGTCTTATGGTACAGTACGGTTTATTAATGAATTTCCATTAGTTATGAATGCTTTGACTAATGGTGGAACATTGGTTATGGATGAATTTGATGCTTCTATTCACCCTATGGCATTGATGAATATTATAAATATATTTCATAATGATGAAATTAATATAAATAAAGCACAATTAATTTTTAATACACATAATCCAATATTTCTTGACGCTTCACTTTTTAGGAGAGATGAGATAAAATTTGTTGAAAGAGATGATGCAAATCATAGTATACATTATGCACTTTCTGATTTTAAGACAGCAAATGGTGTGCGTAAAGGTGAAGATTACATGAATAATTATTTTGTAAACAGATATGGTGCAATAAAGGAAGTTGATTTTTCGCCTGTTATAGAGCAGGTTATCAGAGAAAACGGAGCAAATAAAAATGATTAACAGAAAAGAAACAAAACAATATACATTAACAGTTGAAGGAAATACAGAAAAATGGTATTTTGAATGGCTTCAAAAAGAAATAAACAGTTTTGATACAGCAAAATATAAGGTTAAAATAAATCTAAGTATTCAACAATATCCGCTATCTTATGCCAAAAAACTTAATGCCAAGTCTACACCTTTTGTAGTTCATATATGTGATATTGAGGGGAATATCAGGGAGGATATTGAAAAATTTGAAACGGTTTTATCTGAACTTAAAGAAGCAAAAGAGCAAAAAAGGATTGAATATCGATTAGGGTATAGTAATTTTACATTTGAATTATGGATGATACTGCATAAGCAGAATTGTAGCGGTTCTTTTACAGATAGGTCAAAATATTTAAATCCTATTAATAGTGCATATGACGAAAATTTTATTGATTTAAAAACTTATAAAAAAGAAGAAAATTTTAAACGATGTCTTTCAAAATTAAATATAACAGACGTAAAAAAGGCAGTTGAACGCTCAAAGAGAATAATGGATAATAATAAGAAAAATGGAAATATTGTTAAGCAATATAAAGGATTTAAATATCTTCCTGATAATCCATCACTCACTATATGGGAGATTGTTGAACAGATTTTAAATGAGTGTAAGATATAAAATCATAAAAAGTGATTGGTTTGAGTATAAAGTTTTAATATATTAAGTAGATAACCAAAAAGGACTGCGACCTTAAAGTCACAGTCCTTTAAAATTTTTATTAATCCGTACACACAATTACGTCCATTTGCTTTTGCTTTATATAGTGCCGAATCAACACGGTCAAAAGCTTCACGCGGAGTTTCTTTTTTACTTACAACTTCTGTAACTCCTATACTACAGGTGATATTACCAACAGTATCAAATTCATATGACGCTATAGTGTCTTTTAAGTTTTCAGCGATTTTTACAGCTGATTCAAGATCGGTATCGTAGCACAGTCCCATAAATTCTTCGCCACCCCATCTTCCGAGTGTTATGTTATATTCGGAGAGTAGTTTGTTTGCGATTTCGGAGAGTGTTCTGAGAACTGCGTCGCCGATTGCGTGACCAAAACGGTCGTTTATTTTCTTGAAGTAGTCTATATCAAACATGATAAGAGAGAGCGGTTTCTTTTCAGTATTCTGGAGTTTCATCATAGAATGAAGTTCGTCTTCGATTTTTCCGTGGTTGAAGATTCCGGTGAGTGAATCTGTTATAGAAAGCGCTTCATATTTTTTCAGGTCTTCGATAAGTTTCATGGAGCTTTCGTGAATGTCCTGAACAGTGTAGACAAATTTGCAGTCTTCTTCATTGTAGGAATGTATTTTACTGAAAATAATTTTTACCCATATGTAGTTTCCGTTAAGATTTTGCATCTGACAGTCAAAAGAAATCGAACGTTTGGTTGTAAGACTTGTTTTGAGAAATTCAGGTTCGGTATATGCAAGAAATATCGGTCGGTCATCAGGGTAAATCATATTTACTATCATCATACGCCACTGGGAATATGATATATCCATAGAAGAAACAGGTTTGTCGGAAATTTCTGTTATGCTTATACTGCTAGTCGTATCTTTAATAAGGTCTACGCACATAGAAAAGAGATAAGTGCTTTGTATAGTCTTTTCTTTTTCACTGGTGTACATTTTTTGTGCGTATTCGCTGTTATCGAGTTCATAAAGCACAAGTATGTATTTGTCGGTATTCTCCATAGGATTTATGAGCATCATGTAATGACCCGTCTGGTCTTTGTAGAAGAAATCCACATGTTTGCTGTAATTTCCTTTGAATTTGTTTAGCATAGGAATGAATACATGATAGTCATCAGCAATATCATTTTGAGAATCACTAAATCTTAATATCAGTTTTCTTATCAGTTCATCATATGTTCCGGTTTCATTAAATATGTTTTTTAAAAAATCATTTCTTCTGAGAGCCTGATATGCATTGTTTGTATAGTCTATGATAAATAAGCCGTCAACATTTTTAGATAATATACGTAAAACTTCTCTTTCACTATACTCTGATATTTCTTTTTTTATTTGTTCCATACTTCAGATAATCCTTTCACATAAATTTGCAGTATTTTCTGAATTTCTGATTTTTAAAAAAATCGGAATATGGAGAAAAACACTTATAAGATAATTTTACCACATAAATATACGTTATTCAAGAAAATCTGAGATATTTTTTGAATTTATATTTTTGACATCTCCTGTATATTCTTCGGGGTATCTTGCGACGAAATCAGCGTTTTCATATGGCGTATATACTACGCTTATTATTTTGAATCTCTCCATTTTAAAAGCCCATATGCCTTCTTTGTCAAATCTGTTTGCCACTTTATTGCATATGTTTATTTTTTCAGAATCATTGCTGTTTACATCATTACTTGTTATAACGTCTGCAATTACCGTAGCTCCTGCTGTACTGTACATATCAGCAACTTCTGATGAAGCATCAAAAAGTTCTTTTGCATACAGTTTAGCGTTTTCTTTTTCTTCTTCTGAAAGAGTAACTGATGTTGTTTGTGCTGTTGTTACTTCCTGAGTACTTTCAGTTTTTTCTTCTTTTTTGCAGGCTGAAAATATTAATGAACACGCCAGCAGTAAAGACAGTATATGTATTATTTTTTTCATTTTATTTTTACCGCTCCTCGTATATATGATTTTTATCCGTATTACAATTATACCACAATAAATTACATATATAAAGAAATTTCAAAAGTTTTATTTTGAAAAATCATTATTTCTGGTAGGCTTTAAAATATATTTTATATGTACTGTATACTGCGGTTTAAGCAAGTCAATATTTAAACCGGAGGCGATGAAAATGAAAAAATTAGAGTTTATATTTGTACTTGCACTGGCGGTTTATCTTATAATATCCGGGCTTGATATAGAAGGTTTCAGCAAGGATTATAACAGTCTTCAGGATAATGTGGTGAGAATACATATTCTTGCAAACTCAGATGAAAAATACGATCAGGAATTAAAACTTGCAGTACGTAACAGAATACTTGAATACACAAACGGCTGGCTGTCAGGTTGTAGCAGTGCCGACGAAGCAATAGCAGTACTTTCAACAAGAATAGATGAAATAAATAATATTGCACAGGCAAAAGTAAATGAATGCGGTTACTCATATACCACAAAATCAGAAGTCGTAGAGATGAAGTTTGATGACAGAGTATATGATGATATCACCATGCCACATGGAAAGTATACAGCAGTAAGAGTAACAATAGGTACAGCGTCAGGCCACAACTGGTGGTGTGTAATGTATCCGCCTCTTTGTATTCCTGCATCAGGCGGAGAACTCAATATCGATGATTATGATATGTATTTTACAGACGGAGAGATAGATATCATGAAAAACTGCAAAGACTATGAGATAAAATTCAGGATAGCTGAGGTATATGATTTTGTAAAATCACTTTTTGAAGCTGAAAAAAGTTGATAATCGGATAGTTGGGGTATATATGCATACTTGATTTGTGTGCTAAAACGTGGTAAAATATTCATGGAGTTTATTGTTGTGAAAGAGAGGCGAATAATATGTTTGTTGAAAAATTAACTCTTAAAAATTTTAGAAAGTACAAAGAACTTGAAGTTGATTTAGCTGATGCCACAACAGATGAAGTAACACAGATGACTTGGATGAATTGGGAGCAAATTAAGGAACAATATGTTTGTGGATACGTTGGAATACTTCTTTACGGAAGTATATAAGCAATAATGAATTGTTTGTCAAAAGTGTTGGTTCTTGTATGAAACCGTTGGAAAAGCTTGTAGTAAAGCGGAGAGGAGAAATTTTAACAAGTAGTTTGTTAAGAGAAGGATTGAAATGTTATTGATTGAGCCTATAAGTGCAATTACATCTTGGGAAGATTATGAATATCAAGGACATATAGCTTTGTATATTGCGTTAAAAAGTATATTGGATTTATTACAAAAAAGTGAAAGTATTTCAAGTTATGATTTACAAATTGAGGGCGAAGAAGATTTTTCTATAAGAAAAGATTCTAAATATATTTCATTACATCAAGTCAAGGCAGGTGCAATAAGACTGGAACAAAATGATAAATTTTCATTTATAATTGGGATTCTTCAAAATGAGGCGAAATATGGGTATTTTCATATAGCAAAAGGAAAGAGAATCCCGGTAGATTTTGTTTCATCAGCGTTGACATATACTAGTATGCTGAAGAACGAATTAAAGAAAAAAGTAATAGAAAAAAAGAATATTGCGAATACAGATAAAGAAGATGATTATATTGTTCTGGATAAAGTGTCAGGAAATCATAAAAAGGCTGATGTGTATAGTTTAATAAAGTATGTATGTAAAAATTCAAAGGATATAGCTACGATACAGTTAGCAATTATAGAGATTGATAATGCATTGGATACATACAAAACTATCATAGAGAAGAAATTAGAAGAGCTAAAAAAGGATAATCCGTTATTATGTGATGATGAAGCGTTCTTGTGTGCATATGATGAAAAATACAATAATGTAAAAGAGATTCGCTTAAAAGCATATGGAGTCATAGTTGAAATATTAACGATAAAATGTCCGGAGTATACGTTTGTTGATGTTGATTATGCGGCATTGGTCTATGATCAACTGTTGCTGTACATGAAAAATAGAATTACGGACTTTTATATTGAAAAAAATAAGATTGGAAAATGTATATTGACATTTAGTAAGATGGTAGAACAGATAATGGTAGATTATCACGAGAAAATAGATACTGTTGCATATCAATATTTTCAAGTGTTAAGAAGCATTCGAGATGCTTATGCAGAGTATCCAAATGAGCCATGGAATCATTGTACTGAAAGCAACTGTAAAGATTGTAATAGTTCTGGTGCTTGCAATTTGTTTAAGCAAATTAGCATCTTGAATGAAAAAAAGGAAATTGATAAAAATCAGATTATACATAATTTAATATTAAAAACACCTGTATTAGGCAAAAACAATAATTTGCCACAAGATAGTTTGGTTTCGCATTTATTTCTTAATCTTTTGGATGAAATCAAAACGTTAGGGCTTGAAGCAAACAATGCATATCAAACGGTAAAAGATGGCGATAAGACGTATCGGTTAACATTTGTAAGTGATAAATTAGGACACCATATCCAAAACAGCTTAAAATCGGTAAAATAACAATGATGTTTGAAATGACCGAAAGGACGGATTATGATGATTGATGCACTTTACAACTATCGCCAGGGTGATATTCACTCTGCTGAGTTCTCGGACGAGTTTAACAAGCTCTGCATACCCTTTGAGGAGTCGCTGACCGAAGCCCAGCTCACTACCTTCCACAAGCTCCTCGACTGCGTGAGCGATACTGCCGCTGCTGAGATGAGAGCTGCTTACAAGGTCGGGTTCAAGGACAGCGTGGCTTTGATGAAGGAACTTCAGGACTAATTATTATAAAATGCAAGACTAAAGAGATATGTCATCCATGAGATGGCATATCTCTTATTCTTTGAGGGAAACCACTGACCAAATAGCCTGTATAGTTACATCTCTGAAAAGTAGGGCGGTATGCACAAATTCCGAAAACGCTATCGGCATTTTGCTGAACAATGTGCCAAAGTCGTTGTTTTTTACCGCAAGGTATTGACAAATCTGTTTTCACTGTGTATAATGGATATATAATAATTCTATTCCAGAAAAGGAGTAAAAAATATGCGGCAAGGTATTCTTAAATAAAACTATAATCAAATAGTGGGAACAAAGGATTATGATAGTCCCTTTTGTAGGGGCTTAGTTTTTTGTACCCAATTTAAGAATACTTTTGCCTTATCAATTTTGACATATCCCCAAAAACAGCACTCACAAACAGGTGTATGCTGTATATGTGTATGTCCGCAAATTATCATCCCCAGTGGTAAAAGTATTTTACTGCTGGGGATTTTTATGCCCTTCGGGGCTGTAAAAGGAGGACAATCACATGAAAATAATCAATATTGGAATTCTTGCCCATGTAGACGCTGGAAAGACGACCTTGACGGAGAGCCTGCTAT
>JAGAKZ010000079.1 GCA_017848115.1 Oscillospiraceae bacterium | reverse complement strand
TCATACAACAATGAATATATCATTAAGAAAGATGAAGAAGGAAACGAGTACAGTTCATTACTCATTTCTGATAATAATGAAACTATCGAAGACCTAATTAAACTTCAAAATATTTTTGGTGGACAATTTATTCGTGCAAATGTCAAACAGGAGAATTTAAACAAATACATAAAAAGCATCAATTTTGCAATAACAAAACAAAAATGAGCAAATCACGTATATGCGTGGTTTGCTCATTTTAGGTGTAAAACTCGGGTTATATCACATCTTTCCGAAGATTACAAGAGGTTTTTAAAAAATCAGACTTTTCTCCTTTCTGCAATAAGACTGAACCTCTCACTTTCCTCTGCAAGGTATTCGTACAAATCCTCTGCCGAAGTCAGGAGATAGACCTCAATCTTGTTGCCCTTGGGGATGCCAAAGAAATATTCGCCATTTTCATCTCTGTCGTAGAGGTAATCACGGATCACTCCAAAGCGGTCGAAGGTGATTGCCGTGAGCATGGCAATCAGATCCTTCTGATAATCGCATCCCTCCATCAGCTCTTTTTTATCATTCTCGGTCAGTCGCTTGCAGTTTTCGCACATCCATCTCGACTCGTCAATGGCAATGCACATTGTTGTAATCATACTCACAAATGCATAGATGATGTCAACAGCGTTTTTCTTTTCTTTGCTGTCATAAATCTCAATCATGAAGCCATCGCACTGAACAGATTGACCGTCCCGATTTACTCGGAACGGTCTGCTCGGTGTGATCTTCGCTTCAAAGCCCTTGTATTTCGTAGTTATCACCCCTATTCAAAAGTCATCTGGAAGTCATCGGTTTCTTCCATATCTTCTTCAAATTCCTCATCTTCCTCCTGTTCCTGATGCTGTACATGGTACACCGCACGTTCAAGGGCAGCTCTCAGATACGAGGTATCCATACCGTTGGCTTCATAGCCCTTTTTGATGCCGTTGCAGTATGTCGGACTCGGCGGAGCGATTTCACCGCAGTTCATGAGGTATGCCATGCCTTCACGGATTTTGCCGTCAACCTCTACTTCAAAAAGTTCCTTGCGATACATCCGAGGGAATCCCTCGTAACGATCAAGGCTGAGTTCATCCCTCTGGTCAATCTCCCAGAGCAGAACAGGAACCTCTGCACCTTTCTTCGGAACGATGGTTGCCACACCTCTGAATTCCAGTTCATAGTCGGGAATCATTCTCGTTCCCACAACCTTGGAGTTGGGACAGCGGAAAGCCATCTGCTCAAGGTTGATGTTACTGCCATAGGCAATATATAAGCGTTTGTATTTCATAATGATCTGTCCTTTCCTTTACATGGACATTGCCATGCCTTCATCTTCGGTTTCTTCAAAATCGTCACAATCACTCACAGCGGCTTCCAAGTTTTCATCGGGTGTTTCCCCGACTTCTTCCCGAACCTCGCTTACAGGCTCGACACGCTCGTCACAGGGCGGTTCATTCCGCTGTTCCTGTTCACGGGCGGCGATTCGTTCCTGCCTGAGCCGTTCACGTTGAGCAACACCATCTTCGGGATGCCTCCATGCTATATCTCCCGTCAGATGCTTCAGCAAGTGAGTTCTGCAGTTCTTGTATTCATCGCCGATCAGTCCGAGGTTCAGAAGCCACACTCGGAAGCTATATCGCATATTATCACTGTGTGACACGCTCGGTGAACAGTACTTCTTGGTCATTGCCGCATTGCTGATGGCAAGTGCAAGCACTATCTGCGCCCTGACCTCACCTGCGTGGAGCGATGCGTTACAGCATCGGATCTCATACCATCTTAAACTACACTACTCTCAAACCAGAACGGCAGCCATTTGGCTGCCGCTTCATTTTCGGTATAGTTTTAGATCACTGTCAGCGGACTGGCATGGAATTGATAGAATATCTGTCTTGATTCGAAATATTTAAGCTTTAATATTACCTGTTCAATTATACAGAATTATGCTGCAACAGTCCCTGCAATACCGGTCTTGGAGGATATGCCGCCTGCTTCTATTATCTTCTTGATTATTTCATCGGCATCTAATTTGCATACCACTTAGAAAGTGTATTTATCAGCAAGCTTTGCCGTTACAAAAACGGAGCGGAATTTTCAAAATTACAAATTTGTAATTCTGAACACATTTCGTGATCAATGTGGTATTATATAATTACACCAAGAACATCAAGTTTGCAAAATAAATTTTAAATGAGGTAATTATCATGAAAAAAATGATATCTTGTCTTGCAATACTCACATTATTAGTTTCCACGGTTTCATGTGGAAGTACAGAAAGTGGCGCAACAACCAAAAACTTAACATCTTCCAAAAAAACTACAGCTGTAACAACAACTACATCTGTTACATCAAAAGATAATAAGATAACAACAACTACATCTGTTACATCAAAAGATAATAAGATAACAACAACTACATCTGTTACATCAAAAGATAATAAGATAACAACAACTGCTGCAAATAAAAAATCTGATAATATAAAATCTGAAAACAAAGGAAACAGCACCTCAACAGGAGCTGCAAAGCTCGGAAATAGTATCTTCGGAGGTTATGTCACAGATGATACAACTGTAAAAAAGACAGCAGATGCAAATTCTGAAACGCTGCTGACAATCCCTGACGGAACGCAGATAGGCGTATTTGAGAGCGGTATTGACGGTTGGTTTATGACGGATTTCAAGGACACAGTAGGTTACATCCCCGCAAACAATGTAAAAGAAATTACTCCTTATGATCCAGCACTCGGCGGTGATAATGTACTTGGCGGCTCTGTCACCAAGGATGTCAATCTGATGAGCGGCATACATTCCTATGCAACAAGCCTTATCACGATTCCGAACGGCACACAGGTTAATTATTATTTACTCCCTTCGGATGCAAACTGGTGTGTTGTAAATTATCAGTATAATGTAGGCTATGTGGAAAGCAAATATATCAAAGCAATAGAGAATTACGATATGACCGGTGAATCTTCCATAGCAAAACATTCAGGTGATGATTTTCTCGGTACATGGAGTGTAGGCAGAATTTATATCACCATTGCAAAAAGCGGTGAAGGTTACGAAGCATCTGTCAAATGGTCGAGCAGTGCAGCAGAATCGACGAACTGGACATATAGTTGCGAATTCAACGGAGAATACCTCGATTCTACCAACGGCCGCTGCGTTGATTCAATTTGTGATGAGAACGGAAATGAATCTGCCACTGTACGTTATACCAACGGATGTGCGCATTTCCGACTCAATGACAATGGTAATCTGATCTGGGAGGAATTAAGAGATAATATTGTTGGCGATGATACAGAATTAATGAAGATTTCCTGATATATAGACCTAATAATTCACAAACCAACCCCTTATGCATTTTTTACACTAAAGCATCCAAACCTTGTTTTCAAGTGATAGCACAACTTTGACTAAATGTTTTCTGATCATCTTTTATCATAGATATTTTTTCGAAAACTACTGCCAAACGGAGGTGATCTAAAATTTTTCCTGCATTACGAAAGAATATCCAATGTTAAAAAGATGATGCCATAAACTTTTCTATTTAATTTTAATAAGACGGGAGATTATATTATGAATATTAATGAACTATTCCAGAAAATCAAGAACATCGACAAACTTACATCAAACATGTCAGAAAAACTTGTTGTTTCCATTCATAATGTTGACAACTACATAAGGAACGTATTCTTTAAAAAATATGAACGCCAGGATATTCCTGCTCTTGTCACTAATTACAACGATCAGCTCAACGACATTGCAAGAACATATATTAGCGACGTTATTTCACACACTGGTGACTATGATCTCAGAAATATGGTATTAGGTTCAGATATATTAGATAAGGACCTTAATGCACTTTTTGAAGATAGTAATCACACTATCGGTGAAGCTCTTGCACTTGAAGTACTTAGAGACAATCTACCTGATGTTTTTGCCGATTCATCAGCCAATGAGCAGATTGCAAAGGAAATTACTGACTATGCTTCAACAGAAGCTTTTATAAACGGAATGGCTGTTTACTGCGACATTGCTGAACAGCACCTTCAACCGTTGAGACTGTTATGGCTTTTAACAAAGCATCTCAGTTATATACAATCTGAAAGATTGAAGTCAGCATGGAATGCAACTGAATATTCAAAAATTATATCATCTATTTATCATTTTCCATGGATGGACGGTCCAAAAGGTCAGCTGGCATCAGGTATGGAAATATTTAATACACTGCAAAATGACATCAAAGAAAATTGCATGATAGAATCGGAAATAAAAAGAGAACAAAAGAAAGATGTTATTGATATAACACCAAGCGGTGCACCTATTTGCAAAAACTATATTGTTATTACATATGCATACGGTGCCGAGGTTCAGAAATGGATTGAAACCACAAGCCGATATTACAGTGGTAAAAAGTCATCATTGAAAACCCGCACCAAAAAAGTTGAAGATAATAGCGGTGGCTGTATTTTATGTGGTACTAAGCTTATTCTTGCTGACGGAAGTCTTGCAGATGAAACTCAGCTTAAAGAAAAGAATATGCTTTTATCAGAAAAACTAATGCCGTCTGAATATTCAGGTGAAATCATCTTCAACAATCACGTTCTTTTCCTTTATTCAATTAATAACGATGAACCGTTTATGTCGCTTGATCATATGATACTTACCATCGACGGATATAAATGCCCTATGCCTCAGCAAGCCCTGAAAATCAACAACAAGATCAAGGTATCAAAGTTAAAAATAGGAGATATTGTTATTAAGCATATTCAGCAGCCTGACGGAAGTATAAAAGAAGAAATGGTAAAGGTTGAAAAAATAAATATCGCTGAAAATAACAAGCTTTGCTATGATATTCATATTTCCGATGGATACAAGTCATACACCACTGAAAACGGATATGTCTGCTATGTAAACTATCCTGAAATAACAATGAAAAATATAAATGATTCATTATCACGTTCAAAAAACGTATTTGCAAACAGAGATTTCAGAAGATTTGTTAAAAACAACCGTAAAGACCTACAAAATGCCTTTGGAAAAGAAACAATTAATTATTTGACAGATATGCTCGAAAATGAAAATATAGCCAACGGAGTTGTGCCTCTGAAATCTTTCAGACCTGATGATAATGCATTAATGAGCATAGACAGCATCGGAATGAAGATATATGCTTTGTCTGGAGATTCTGTCTGCTCAAAAATCCATATTGTAAACAACCATATTTTCTTTGATGATTCAGAAGATACACCTGTAAAACTCTATATAAATGATGGTAATTATTACTGGAAGCGTGTAGTTGAAAACGGCGAAAAAGAAATAGGCATCCTCCGTATGTATGAGCATGGCTTATACGGTAAAGGAATAATAAAAAGAGGCAAGAATATATTCTCTTTCTTATCCACAAGCACAAACAAATATACAATGAAATATCAGCCACACGAAAACGGAGAAGTCATTGATTTTGGAACATTCGAAATGGGATATGAAGCCAAAGACGGTGTACTTTACCCTGTTGGACGCTGGGAAATGAAATATATAAACGAAAATGGTGAGCAGGTAATGGATGAAGCTGCCAGTTCATATGATACAGGCAAGTCAATCTCCTATTTTATCGACTCCGAGCACAATCTTGCAAGTAGAATTCAGTTTAAGAGTGCTGCAATGCTTCAATTTATTCCTCTTCAAAACAGCAAAGTTAAAATGTGCCAGTTTTCATTCGACACAAGTTTTGAATCTGTAAAAGGCTGCGGTTATAACAACATAGAAGCAGAAGAAGAAAACAATATTGGCACTATTTTCGGCTCCCTGGAAGAAAACATTGCAAATAAGAAAAAAGCTCTGAAAGAAAAAGCTGCTTTTTACAGTATGAATAACAAAATGACTGCCTGCAATTATCCTGATTCAGATGAAATATGCTTTTTGAATTCTCAAGACGAACTAAATGTGCATGATCTTTTTAACCTTTCACAGCCTGAGGATGTATCGGCAATTCATTCAGCAAGTCTTGATAAGCTTATAAAAATGTCTGCTCATGTAGCATATAATAGTAACGATGATGTATCCAAATATATAGGTATCACAAAGCCGACAGTCGGTACTGAGGCAAATGACCTTACTACCGATGAAGCTAATTTAGCAGAGCAATATTCAGATTTCTTTATTAATGAATTTGCTCTGTCATATATAAGCTATTCTTACTCAAAAACTCCGGGTGATGACTTTAAAAAATACAGGGATCTGATTAATAATGCTCCGGATTCTGAAAATAAATTAAAGTTTTATTTACAGGGAACAGATCAAAACTGTATGTCATCTCAGAAAGGCTACAAATATTCAACAAACAGCATTTATCCACATTTATATTCAAGAAATGTTCCGGGACTTAATAAATATATAAATGATAACGGTGCAAAATGGGCAAAAGAGCTTTATGAATACTGTATATCACCAAATGTTCTCAACGGACTTATAACATCAAATCTTGTTGATCCTGATAATACCCGTATTAATCATTTATGTACTATACTTGACATACTTGATCAGAGTCCTCATATTGACATAAGTAATACAACGCATGATGAAAAGAACAATAATGAAGAAAATAAATTATATTCTTATGGTGCAGCACTTCATAAATTTGTTGAAGACGGAATTCTACTTTATGCATTTGAAAATGTTCTATTCCCTGACGGGAAAGAGAATGCATCTGTAGATTACATTTCAAAAGTAGTTGAAGAATTTTTCAAAGTATATTTCGATAATCTGAATAATAAAACATTTACTGACTGGACAGACGAAATGTATGCAGAAGCTAAAAAAGAAATAGAAGATTATGCACAGAGTCTGAATTATAAAGATGCATCAGAAATGATACAGAATATATCTTCAATTTCAGCAGATATAGCAGAAACACTTTTTAGCTTGTCTGAAATAAATGCAGGAGATGTTATAACCTGCGTAAGTAAGCTATATAAAAAATTCCCTTGTCTTCCGAAGTTGTTTACTACAGTTATATATTCATGCGGCTTAATAACAGTATTTTCTGGATTTTTACGTTGGAATGACCTGTCAGATTTTGAAAAAGGAACAATAATATCTAATACTGTTTTAATTGCAGTATCTGCAATTAAAGATGTTACAGTTTATGCAGCCTGCAAAAACTTGTCAAAATCAATAGGAAATCTGATGAGAGAAGAACATGTAATTATTAATGGTATTGAAAGTGAAAAAGATGTATTTAACGTATTATATGGAAGCACTAAAGTAGAAAATTCCATAAATGAAATGGGAAAATTCACATCTGAATTAATATCAAAATGTGGAAAAGCAGAAGAAGCTGCAGAAAGTATTACTAAATTTGCTAAGGTTTCAAGGATAGCTGGCAAGGCAATGAATATAGCGATGATGGCAGTAGCACTGGCAGTAGAGATATACGAAACCGTTCTTGCATTCCAAAGCGGAGAAAGTCCACTAGTTGAAACGCTTCAAATAATGGAAACAATTTCAATCGGTATCGGATTATTAGCAGAAGTCGGCTCTCTCTTCCTTACAAGCGGAGTATTTGCTGCAATACCTGTTGTCGGTACAATTGCTTCTATAGTCGGAATTGTAATAGCTGTAATTTTGATATTCATTCCAAAGAAAAAGCCTGAAGATCCTCTAGAAACATTCATTAATAACAGATGCATTCCGTTTATCAATAAATTGCAGTCACCGTCAAAAGAATGGCTTGACGAGAAAAGCAAAGTTGACAAGCACATTAACGAAAATCAACAGGCAGTATTAGCATTATAATAATTCGAACTACATAAAAGACAGCTGTGTTTGATTGAACCGTTTCATTTTGTACTGACATTACAAACAGTTTGAATGATAGTCACTAAAAAGTTTATGCAACAAACCGGCTCCGCAACTTAAGCGGAGCCGGTTTTGCTTTGAGTTGAATGTGCTGATGATTATAAAAAAATAGATATAATCATCTATCATTCGTTTCAATTCATCAAAAGTCTGGATATTATAAAGTTTACAATATCTTTAGATCTTGTAACAGACTGTAATGGGAATTGTAATAGAACTCCACTATACCTATAAAAATCAAATTTCGAAGCATATACTTTTTCTTTAGTGAGAGTGACATCCTCCCCCACCTGTAGAGGTGGGGGCTTCCCATCTCTATAGATAAGTTTCGGTTCTCGTTCGATAGTACTAACGTACTAAGCATAAGCGAGCTAGCCCCGTATGTCCTACGGTTTTTATTTTTATCATGCCAAAACTATTCGCATACCTTCATTCCTTATATTTATGGCTGCATTTACATCTCTGTCATGATGTGTTCCACATGTTGGACAAAACCATTCTCTTACTGACAAATCT
>JAGAKZ010000078.1 GCA_017848115.1 Oscillospiraceae bacterium | reverse complement strand
CCATCATAATGGATTGACTCCTTATCAAATAAGAATGAGTAAGAATAAATGATGTTTTTGTACAGTATTAACAATAACGTGGATAAATATTTGTGATCTTATTTAGACACAAATGTTTCAAAAAAGGTTGACCACAACACATATTCTGTTTTTAATATCTCGTCTTCAATTGAACATTCTTCTCTTAATTCAACAGCAGCAATATATTTATAGATACTGCTTTCTATAATTTTGAATTCTCTTGGAACAATCAATACTTCCTGTTTCCTAAGTTTTGAAAAATCAAATTCTGATATCAGTTCATCGTTATTTTCAAAAAATACAGCATATACAATCCCTGCTGCCCTATCGGGAATTGATATATTCTTCATGGATGTATAATTTTTATAACTAATAAACCTTAACTCAAAAAATCTGGTAAGGCATTTACTCTCATTATGCCTTACAGGGTATAAGTAATTATCATGCACACAATAATTTAGTGCCTGCTCCATACTCATATTTAATTTTAATTTTTCAATTTTATTAGTAATTTCACTGTTTATATCAATGCCACTTGTTTCTTTCAAACACAAAAAATTATTGCTATTTTTCAAATAAACAATATAGGCTTCATTTATCAGGTAATCAATCGCACTTATTATTTCTTTATTGTCATACTTGTATCTGAAAATATTACATAGAACATCAACTGTAGGCGAAACTTTTTCAAACTGTTCAACAAAGTAAATAACTGCAATGGTCTTTATTACTTTAGCTGAAAGAGTGTTTTTTCCAACCTTAGCAAGTATTTTTGAGGAAAGCGTATAAATTTTATGAAGTTCACTTGAATTCAATTCTTTACGAAGTTCCTGCTCAAAATAATCATAAAGATGATCCGGAGTAATCAGAGGAAAAGTTTCTTCATTATTATTTATAAACTCGTTCAACGTATTTTTCTGATTAGCAGTTAAATATGTAAAAAGTGTTCTTTCATTTTGTGCAATTCTTTCAGAAAGCCTTGGTAACATAAATGTTGTAATGGGATGCAATGGATAGCAATCATATATAACAATTTCTTCTTTTGAAGATAGAAAATCATCTTTTTTGGTAACTGACAATAACTCTTCAAAAAAAGCATTATTCTCACTCTTAAACTTTTGCCATTTGCTATCGTTTTTATATATAGCATGAGAAATAATCTCATATGTCTGATGAAAATTATTTGATAGATTGATATGTTCAAATCTTCCTGAAATTCCACGCCAACCATCAACTTTATCCTGCGGTAAATTTGAATCAATATAATTTGAAATATCTTTATGACAAATTAACATTAAGTGTAGCTGTTGACTCGCTTCCCTATTACATTTTTCAGCAAAGTCCTGCAACATTTTAGTTTCACTTTCTGTAGCAACACCTATACTTGACTCAAGGTATTTTCCAAATTCATCATATACAACATACATTCCGCTGTAACCTTTTGATTTGAGCGATGAATTTACATTATCATATATTTCAACCACATTAAAACCAACAAACGGATTAAACGTGCTTCCTGCTGTAAGAGAAGGATAAATATCAACAAATTTTTTATATGCAGAAGATGTATTTAATGTAAGTTCACGTATAAACTTACTTATATCCTGATTAATTAATTTTTTAAAAGTTTTAAAGGTATCAGGATAATCTGTTTTCCAAAGACGTAATGTATTTATAGCAGCCTTAAAATTAGTTTCAGGCATTATATCTTCAAGATTATATAATTTTAAAGCTTGTTGCAATGCATTAAGAAATGCCTGAGTTAGATTACTACTGTTTCCGTTTATTATCACCGGCAACAATCTTTCATGACTAACTATATAGTTGTTTATTAATTTATAACTATCCTCATCAATCTTTCTTATTTTCTCCAATAACTTATCAAACAATTGAGGATCTTTATTGTACAAAATAGAAAGAGTTACAAGTATTATATGTGACTTACCTCTTCCATAAGCTCCTGTTAATATTTTTGCACGTTCAATATTATCATTACTTGTGTTTCTTATTATATTACTAATAATGTTCAGTGTAGATGAAGTAGGAATAAAACCTGAAATCTTATTTGCATCATTGAAATCATATTCAATGTTTACAGAAGATTGAAATCCTTTTACCACTTCAATAATATCTCTAAGCATAACTAACTCCTACTTTTCATTTAATTGCATATAGTATTTTTTTACACATTCAGAAAAATTCATATCTGTAATTATCTTTATTATATCCAGACCTGCTGTTCTTACAACCTTTATATATCCAAAAGTTTCAAGCCTGTTTAAAATATTAGAAAGTGCTATTGTATCAAGCACACAAATCTTTCCTAAACTATTTACATCTTTTTGTATCGATGAAATTTTTATCTCCTTTTTTCCACAAGCAAAGTTCACTATAATAGCAAGTGCTATTAAATCCGGAATATTATCTACTGAAGGTGTTGTTTTTCTGTATACACGTAATCCATTTAAAGTTGTCACATAATCTACAAGACCCAGTTCATTTAAAGGACAGGAAATATTATCTTCAGGATTAATCGAAACATTATTTAATCTTGCTCGTGAAAAATAAGTATTAATTATACATTTAAAATCATCATTTACTGTTCTGGATGCCGGTATTTTTTCCGGTTCAATCATCATTACAAACTTTCGTACTTTTTTATAAAAATCATCTTCATTAAATTCACTAAACTCAAATTCATTAAAAAAAACATACCATGAAGTTGCCAATTCTAAATTTGTAGCAAGCGAATAATGTACAAGCCACAAAGAACCTATTTCTTCAAAATAAGGATCATTTTCATAAATAAGCTCACCTATCTCTGTAAGTGTCTGATATCGCTTTCCGGAATTCGGTTCAGTTGTTAAATTGGTCGCTTGTAACCAATATCGCAAAGATTTAACCATATTAGCACCTATTCCCAGAATATCCATAGGATTGTTTTCTTTACTGACAAACACCCCAGGCTCTGCTATTACATTTTTTATACCTTTATTAAGCCAACCTTTTCTGATTGTAAAAGTTTCATGACCTCTGAACTTCATTATAAATCTATCCTTTTTCTGTTTTTGTTTTCAAATATCTATCCATTAAGCAACCGCCGTCTAAGTACTTGGAAGTAACACACATTCTGCAACGCTTACATTTATTTTCATTGATATGATACATACCACCTGATATTGAAATAGCACCAAATTTACAAAGTGATTCACATTTCAAACACTTGCGACACGCATTAAATTTTCTGACCTGATATGCAACCATACGTTGCAAATCATCATGATCAGCTACATTCATGGTTTTAATTTTTACTGCATATTCATAATCTTCCTGATTAAATGGCTGAACAGATAAAATAGGAGTATTAGAAGCTATATCTATAACAATTGTTTCATTTAAAAGTTTTCGTCCAAGTTCTTTAGAAATTTTTCCAAATGGATTAAGCATATTAAGAAATTCGTCATCCATCTTTCTGTTAAGTTGATATATCTTGGCATTCTCTTCTGCAGTACAATTAGTATATTTAATCTTTACATCTTCAGCAGCTTTTATTCCATTTCCACCTTGACGTGCTTTCCATTTTCCAGTATCAATATATACTTCCGGATCAGGCTTTCCTATTTTTTTTGCAAAACTGATTAAAAAATTACGCCATTTTTTATAATTGTCCGGCATATATATTGATGATAAGAATTGGGCTCTTTCATTATTATTAGGACAACACCAACACCCTACTCTGTCGTATCCTAAACGATATGCATCATTAAAATCTATATTTTCACCTAATATATATAACCAGATATCAATATCCTGCCAATAAAAAATCGGTGATGCTACTTTTTGCTTTTGAATTTTTACACTTTCAGCATCATCTTCTACTCTATTATATTTACTTCGACTTACCGATTCACATTTTCTTATACCATAAAAAGTGAGAATATTTTCATCTTTATAATAACGATTAAGTATTCTTGTAATAGGTCCTGTTTTAAACATGGAACAACACCATCTCATCATTCTTGCCGGTGGACCAATATCCTCGCATACACTCATAAAATCTTGTTCCTGATTAATCGCTATACGAAAAATTGATTTAGGATTATCATTTTTAAATCTCTCTGCATATTCAAGAGTAGATGGAAATTCTAAAGTTGTATTTCCAAAAATATGTACAATTGTCGGTTCACTTAATGCCTTCACCACTAAGTCAGCTGTAACTGTAGAATCTTTTCCTCCGGAAAAAGATACAACTATTCTTTCGATAGAATAGTTTTTAGCTTCAGACTTAATAAATTTATGAGCTTCATCTATAATCATACAAAGTCTTGATCTGTTTGCACTAACAAATTTTTTTATATTATTTAAAAAGAAATCATATGAATTACATTTACTATAATTTTGAAGTTGATCCGATATATACTCAGGATCATATTTGTGATAAAGCTTTGATGAAATTACTTTTGTTTTTCCATTAAAATAATACCTATTATTATTTGCCCACACTGAATAATCTTTATACTTCATAGGCTCATCAAGTAAAATTTCAATCAATAATCGTTCTTCAGGAAAAACAGGTCGTAAATCAGAAGCTAAATATTTTGTAGATTCACCACATATCGGACAGACACGCTTAGAAATATCATTCACTTCTTTAATTAATGGAATATTACAATTCTGACACCAATATACTTCAGTAGGTATTACAGGAACAGTTTGTTGATTACATAATTCACAAATCGAAAAATTAGTTTCATGAGAACAATTTTGACACCACATAAAATTATGACCTCTTGACAAAATATAATTTATATAAAATTCCGAAAAAGCCACTTCTCTTCTAATAATATTACATCTATTTTTTTATGAACGTAAAGTTAATCTTTTGCGAAACAATAT
>JAGAKZ010000049.1 GCA_017848115.1 Oscillospiraceae bacterium | reverse complement strand
GAAAAAATTCAGTTTAAAAGATAGTCGGTGTTTATGGCAAAGAGGTTCCACCTGTTCCCATTCCGAACACAGAAGTTAAGCTCTTTTGCGTCGAAAATACTTGGCTGGCGACGGCCCGGAAAAATAGATCGATGCCGACACTTAGATACTCTTTAGAGTATTATATATAAATTTTTTGCGAGTGTGCTGGAATTGGCAGACAGGCACGTTTGAGGGGCGTGTGTTTAGGCGTACGGGTTCAAGTCCCGTCACTCGCACTAATTACTGACGTTTTGTACATTGTATGAAACGTCTTTTTTTGTTTAAAATAATAATGATTTTTGAATATTTGCAATAAAACGCCTTGACGTTTTAAGTAAAAAGTAGTACAATTATAATGAAAAATAATTAATAAAGTTTTATTATAAGGAGTTTTTAATTATGTCAAAGGAATTTATAGTTGAAACATCTGCCAGACACATTCATGTATCACAGGAACATCTTGAAGTTCTTTTTGGTAAAGATGCAAAGCTTACTCACAAAAAGGATCTTTCACAGCCGGGACAGTTTGCTTGTGAAGAAAGAGTAACAGTAGTAGGTCCTAAAAAAGAACTCGCTAATGTTTCTATTCTTGGTCCTGTACGTCCTGCTACACAGGTTGAACTTTCTGCTACAGATGCACGTTCAATCGGTATTGCAGCACCTGTAAGAGAATCAGGCGATGTATCTGGTTCAGGTGCCTGTAAGATAGTAGGTCCTTGTGGCGAAGTTGAAATCAGTGAAGGTGTAATAGTTGCTAAGCGTCACATTCATCTTACTCCTGCTGATGCTGAAGAACTCGGCGTAAAGGATAAGGATGTTGTATGGGTAAAGCTTGACACTGATGGAAGAAAAGCTGTTCTCGGTGATGTAGTAGTAAGAGTATCTGACAAGTTTGCTCGTGCTATGCATATTGATACTGACGAATCAAATGCTGTTGCAGCAACAGGCAAAACAATGGGTGTTATCGTTACACTTTAATACATAAGACAAACATTTTAACTAAAGCAGGAAGTTAGTTTTATAATTTCCTGCCTTAGTTTATAGATGTAGGTTCATGAATATTTTTGACAGGATTCAGTTGCAAAAAAAATTTTGTTGTGATGTATCCTATCAAAAGTAGTTATGGTGTTATTGGAGAGAGAGGAAATTTTATATTTATGAAAAGAAATCTGACTATGCTGACTGATTTTTACGAGTTGACTATGGCAAACGGATATTTTATGTCCGAGTGCGCAGAACAGACAGTTTATTTTGATATGTTTTTCAGAAAAGTTCCTGATAATGGGGGATTTGCAATATTTGCCGGACTTGAGCAGATGATAGAGTATATTAAATTACTTAAGTTTTATGATGAAGATATTGAGTATCTCAGGCAAAAGAATATTTTTGATGAAAGATTTCTTAGTTATCTGAAAGATTTTAAATTTGAATGTGATGTGTATGCAGTACCTGAAGGTACTCCGGTGTTTCCTAATGAGCCGTTGATTACGGTAAAAGGTCCTGCACTTCAGGCACAGTTTATTGAAACTATGATACTCCTTACAGTAAATCATCAGAGTCTTATAGCTACTAAAGCTAATCGTATAGTTCGTGCGGCTCAGGGCAGACCTGTAATGGAATTTGGTTCAAGGCGTGCTCAGGGTTATGATGGTGCGGTTTACGGGGCTCGTGCGGCTTTTATAGGCGGTTGTTCCGGAACTGCATGTACAATAGCCGATAAAATGTTTGGCGTTCCTGCAACCGGTACAATGGCTCACAGCTGGGTTCAGATGTTTGACAGCGAGCTTGAAGCATTCAGAAAATATGCAGAAGTTTATCCTGATAGCTGTACATTTCTTGTTGACACATATAATGTTCTTAAATCAGGAGTCCCTAATGCAATTACTGTATTCAAAGAATTAAGACAAAAAGGATATGAACCCTGTGGTATAAGAATCGATAGCGGTGATATAGCGTATCTGAGTAAAGAAGCACGAAAAATGCTTGACGATGCCGGTTTTGATAACTGCAAAATTGTTGCATCAAATTCTCTTGATGAGTATATTATCAGAGACCTTATTATACAGGAAGCTAAGATCGATAGTTTTGGAGTAGGAGAAAGACTTGTCACATCAAAGTCCGAACCTGTTTTTGGCGGAGTATATAAGTTGTGTGCTGTTGAGAATAATGGTGAAATAATACCAAGGATAAAGTTGTCTGAAAATATTTCAAAGATCACTACACCTTCTTATAAGGAAGTATGGAGATTATTTTCAAATAAAACCGGTAAGGCACTTGCTGATGTTGTTACAGTTGCAGGTGAGGAAATAGACAGTAGCATTCCTTATATGATTTTCCATCCGGATTACACTTACAAGAAAAAGCTTTTGTCTGATTTTACAGCTGTTAAACTACAGGTTCCGATATTTTTAAAGGGTGAATGTGTTTATGATTCGCCTTCAGCCAAGCAGATAAGAAATTATTGTGAAGAACAGATCTCATATCTTTGGGATGAAATAAAAAGATTTGAAAATCCACAGGAATATTATGTAGATCTTTCAGAGAAGTTATGGAAAGTTAAAAATGATTATCTGAGCAGATATTTTTTATAAATTTTGAAAGGATTTTTTATATATGAAAACAATAGGTATAATAGGTGCTATGCCGTCAGAACTGGTTGATATAAGAAAAAAATTAAGCGGAGAACAGGTAAAAAATATTGCCGGCTTTGATTATTATATTGATAATGTTAATGGTAAGACAATAGTAAATGTATGCAGTGGTATTGCTAAAGTAAATGCGGCTGTCTGCACACAGGTTCTTATAGATAATTTTAAGTGTGATGCTGTTATAAATGCAGGTATCGCAGGCGGAATGAATAATGAAATCAAAGTTTGTGATATGGTAATATCAAATGAAGTTCTTCCACATGATCTGGATCAGCATTTTCTTGTTGACTATCCTCCGTATAACGGCATTTTTAAAGCAGATGAAAAACTTATTGATACTGCTGTTAAAATATGTAAAAATCAGGGCGTAAAGAGTTTTACAGGAAGAATCGTTTCAGGTGATGCATTTATTACAGATACTGTTATAAAAAAAGGAATAGTTGATAAGTTTTCGCCTTTTGCAGTTGATATGGAAAGTGCGGCTGTAGGGCAGTGTGCTTTTCTCAATAAAGTTCCGTTTGTCAGTGTAAGATGTATTTCCGACAATGCTGATGATGATGGAGCAATGTCATTTGATGAATTTGAAAAGATTGCAGCTAACAGAGTTGCACAGGTCGTTCTTGAAATGATAGAAATTTTATAATACCTGAATTTATTTGAAGAAAGGCTGGTTTGGATATGAAAAGCGGTAAAATAAAAAAGACCACATCATATATAATGGCTATTCCTATGAATGATAAGGATATAGATACACCACAGATGGTGTATGACAGGATAAATGCCCATGATGAGTTTGAACTTAAGGAAACATCATTTGATGATAAAAATATGTGTCCTATGGTAACTGTTGTTTATAAAGGACAGCAGTACATAGTTGATATAAAGATAGAACCGGTTAATATAACACCTGATTTTATGTTCTGTCATGATATGCCTGATGAATGCATTAAGAAAATGAAGAAAGCAAAGATAGGTATAACAACATCACTTACCTTTACTGATGATATTATGGAGTCATATCATTTTCAGCTTAAGTTTTTAAATTGCATTATTCCCGATAAGGCGGCAGTGGTTGATTTTAATACACATCGTATTTTTTCACCGTTATGGATAAAATCAGTTGCGGTTTCAAGTGTATCACCGGGACCTAATTATGTTTTCTCGGTAAATATGTTAAGGGATAAAAATAATTTGCATTGGGTATACACTTACGGGCTTAACAGATGTGGATTTTATGAACTTGAAGTATTGAATACCGAAAAAGAGGATGTTAATTTCTGTGCGTCAGTTCTTAATATTACTGCTAATAAGGCTCTTGCGGACAATGAATTTCCAAATGAATCTGAGCCGATGGAGATAGCTGTATTAAACGATGGTCAGGCACTTAATGTTACATGGAAAAACTGGAAAGATGAAATTAAATCATATCCCGAAGGAACACTCGGAACAGGAAATACAAGAGTAAAAGATCGTTGTCTTTTCAACGGTATGCTGTATATTTATCCTCCGGGAAAAACTAAAAAACCATGCAGAGCAAATGAATTTGCAGTGGTAGATATGGAAAACGCTATTGTAAAGGTTTCTGAAAAAGAAACAGCAAGAATGGAAGCACTTGCTGCTGAAACTATAAGCAAATTTGCAAAGGTAATGACTATGCCTGAAGCTAAGGGTATAGTGAAAATAAAGATAAATACTGAAAATGAAAAACAGGCAGGCTATGAACATATCTGGGCAGAAGTTGATCAGATAGGTGTAAATGAAGTTTTTGCAACTGTTTTACATGATTCATTGTATTCAGATCAGGTTAAAAAAGGCGATAAGATCCAGACAGAGTTTGAAAGTATAACTGACTGGAGAGCAATCGTAGATGGTAAGGATATAACACCTGACCGTGCTTTTTTGGTTGATTAATAAGTTTAAGTTTTTGTAATAGGGAGTGAGAATATTTTGGGTACTACTAAAAAGAATTATTCAGTCGATTCGATAACAAAAGCGGCTTCGATAATAATAGCACTAGGCTCTGATGTTTCGTCTGAAATATATAAATATCTCAGAGATGAGGAGATAGAAGAACTTTCATACCAGATAACAAAAATGGACTCTATCACGCCTCAGCAGACTCAGGAAATAATGACTGAGTTTTATGAACAGTGTGTAACGCAGAAGATAATAACAGAAGGTGGTGAGCCTTACGCTCAGGATATTCTTGAAAAAGCTTTTGGTAAGGAACGTGCTGCAGAACTTATGGATAAGATAAGAAAATCAGGAAGTGTACAGGCTTTTGAGTTTCTTAAAAAAGTTGATTATAAGACGATACGCATGGTTATACAAAATGAGCATCCTCAGACAATAGCACTCATTCTTTCGTATATGGCACCTGAAGTTGCATCAAAGATTCTTTCAGAATTGCCATCAAAATTACAGGTAAGTGTATTTCAGAGAATAGCTGATCTTGATCGCACATCTCCGGAAATAATAAAGATAGTTGAAAATATTCTGCTTAAAAAGCTTGGTTCTATGGCATCAGTTAATACTATTGATGTTGGTGGTGTAAATTATCTTGCAGAAGTAATGAATAATATTGATATGAAAACTGAAAAATATATCTTTGATGAAATCAGTGCAACAAGTCCTGAACTGGTTGATGAAATTAAGAAGAGAATGTTTGTCTTTGAAGATATTGTGCGTCTTGATAATATGGAAATTCAGTGTTTCATACGCGAATGCGATACGAAGGATCTTGCTGTTGCACTCAAGGCTGCGTCCGCAGAGATATCGAATGCTATTTTCAACAATATGTCACAGAGACAGAAAGAATCTATTCAGACAGATATGCAGTATCTGCATAATATACGTATGCATGATGTTGAGGAAGCTCAGCAGAGAATTATTGCTGTTATCAGAAAACTTGAGGAAGCAGGTAGCATAGTTATTGCTAAGGGCGAAAAAGATGAGCTGATAGTGTAAGGTGATAATTTATGAAGCGTGTAATTGACATAAGCGGGGAATGGGAACTTTTTTGCGACAAAACAAAAAAAGAACCTTTTCCCGAGTTCTTTTATGACAAAATAATTTTACCTGATACACTTTCAAGAGCTTGTAAGACTGAAAAATCAGAAGAAGTACTTTATGATTCACTTACAGATATTTATAAATTTGAAGGGTTTGCGTGGTTTCAGAAGAAAATATATTTTAAAGATATAAAAGATGATGAAACAGCAGAACTTTTTCTTGAACGCACAAGAAAAACAAAAGTTTTTTTTGATGGTAAGTTTTTAGGACAGAGAAATAGTTTGTGTACGCCTCATAGATATATACTTCCTTCGGGTTGTGGTGAACATATTTTGACTATACTTGTTGATAATACTGATTATCCTACGTGTGGTGGGCATATGACTTCATGTGATACACAGACAAACTGGATAGGTATAACAGGCAAGATGGAAATAAGAATTTATGGAAGTGTATACTGTAAAAATATTATGGTAGACACAAATTGCATGAGCAGTGGAGTTCGTGTAGTTGCAGATGTATGCGGAAAAAAAGAAGGTATTGCTCATATATATATTGATGGTATGGAACGTGTATCAGTTTTGTATGATGATTCAAAGATTGATGCTGTCTATAAACCGTCAGAAAAATTAAAACTGTGGGATGAATACAATCATAATATATATACGCTTAAAATAGAAGTCGAAGGTGATCTGTCCTGTGCTGATTTTGGTCTTCGCAGGATAGACACTGAAGGACTAAAACTTAAAATAAATAAAAGAGAAGTATTTTTAAGGGGAAAACATGATGGCATGATTTTCCCTATAAATATATCTGCTCCTACAGATGTTGAAGCGTGGACTGAAGTAATGAGCACAGCGATGGAATATGGTATAAATCATTATCGTTTTCATACATGTTGTCCTCCGGATGCGGCTTTTGAAGCGGCTGACAGACTCGGAATATATATGGAGCCTGAATTACCTTTTTGGGGAACAATAAAGTCTGCGCAAGATGAAGATTTTAATGAGGATGAATATAATTTTCTGTTGCAGGAAGGATTTAATATATTAAGAGAATTTGGAAATCATCCTTCTTTCATCATGATGTCTATGGGAAATGAACTGTGGGGAAATCGTGAAGTTATAGAAAAAATGCTTTCTGACTATAAAACATATGACAATCGTCGTCTTTACAGTTCCGGTTCAAATAATTTTCAGTTTTGTCCGGAGGTCTTTAAAAATGAAGACGTTTTTTCAGGTGTAAGACTAGGTAAAGAAAGGCTCATAAGGGGTTCATATGCGATGTGTGACGCGCCTCTTGGGTTTGTACAGACTGATTTGCCAAATACTGTTCACAGTTTTGACAGTATGATTTTTCCGGAGATAAAAACAGAAGCTCAGAAAAAGACTTCTGAAGATTTTATTGATATACAGTATAAGACACAAACCAGACGTGTCAAAGCTTTATCTGTAGATAATGACGTAATGCAGATAGGAGTTCCGGTTATTTCTCATGAAACCGGTCAGTATGCAATGTATCCTGATTTTAATGAAAGATCAAAATATAATGGTTCTTTACAACCTTTTTATCTTGATAAATGGAAACAAGAACTTGAGAAAAGAAAACTTTTTCATATGAGTGACAAATTTTTTAAAGCATCATCACAACTTTCATTTGCGTGTTATAAACTTGAGATAGAAGCTGCAATGAAGAGTAGATATTTGTCAGGATTTCAACTGCTTGATCTTCAGGATTTTACAGGACAGGGGATAGCTCTTGTTGGAATACTGAATAGTTTTATGAAATCAAAAGGTATTGTGGAAGCTGATGTATTCAGAGGATTTTGCGGCGATTTTGTAGTGATGGCAGGTTTTAGAAAGTTTGTGTATACAGTAGGTGAAACTATAAAAGCACAGATTTTTGTTTCTTGTACCCGACAGGATATAGAACCTTGTGATATAAGATGTTTTATAAATGAGAAAGAGTATTGTTCTTTTCGGTTTTATCCTCAGGAAGACAGGGTAAGTACGATAGGTATGTTTGAATTTGATACTTCAACATTTCTTGAATCATCAAAAATTTGCGTAACATTTGAAAATGAGGACGGAAGTGTAAAAAATAGTTATGAAATATGGATTTATACTGACAGTGATGTAGTAATAAGTGAAACTTATATAGAGTATTTGTCAGAAAAAATACATATATGTAGTACAGATAGGGAAGCACAAAGATACATTGAGAGCGGGAAAAAAGCTTTTGTTGTTCTTCCTTTTGATGATGAATCTGTTGATGTTAGTTATTGTACTGATTTTTGGAATTATCATATGTTCAGTTATATTTCAAAGTCTATGTCAAAACCTTTGCCGATAGGAACACTCGGATTGTGTATAGATGACAAAAATATAGCTATGAAACATTTTTTAAGTAGTTATTATACAACTCCGCAGTGGTATGATGTTATAGTGAATAGTCATTGTAAAGTATTGGATGGTGATGCATCTGATGTTATAGTGGAGGCTATAGACAACACAGATCATTTTCGGAGATTGGGAATTTTGTTCAGGGAAAATGATATTTTGCATTGTACTTGTCAGATATGGAAAAAACCTGATAGCATTTCTATAAAAAAATTTACCGAGTCAATTTTAAAATTGATATAATACTGCCGTTATATCAAATATTAAATATTTTTTTTGTTGTGCGTGTAGAAAATTGTGCTCAAATGTTGAATGGTATTGATTTATTGATATTAGAAATGATATAATAAAAAAAAGGGTTATGTGCGTCATTGGCAATATACCATCGTAACATGTAGTGGAGGAGTGATTTTTGTGATGACACAAGAAATGCTGGTAAAGTTTTTTGAGGAAAATGAAAAAGATATACGTGATATGGTTTTACAGGCGGCAGTATATGTGTATAATCCCGACAGGGAGACTTGTGCGACACTTGAAAAGGGTCTTCGCGCTTTGGGAGAACAGGGAAATAAAAGTGCAATAGCACTTTATTGTGCAGTAGCTGTGTGTAATAATAACTGTGGAACTTTTTCTGAAAAAATTGCAATGGAAATGATATTTGAGTCTAAGGCAATAAAAGAATATCATGATCTCATTCGTGATGAGTTTCAGGAAGATGCTGATCCTGAATCATATGATTATTATTGGGCAGCGCCGACTTTATGGTTATCTAAGATGCTTTCCGGTGAGAGAAGTGAAATTATAGAGCAGACAGGCTGAGAATAAAAAAACCTGAAAAATCGCAGTTGTGATTTTTCAGGTTTTTTACTTTTAAATTATATTTTTATCTTGATTTCTTTGTGATGTTGTGTTAAAATAATTATTGCTGTGTCACAATATTACCGGTTGTAATTGTTTTCCGGAAAGAGCATGTATGATTGTATCAGGTATAAGACTGAAATCAGATATCAGAGAGGTTGGCTTTTTTATACAATCATCTTGTTTGAAAGGTACAAAGTAATAGTTTTTGGTATTCATAAGATATCCTATGTTTTTCAGAGAACCTGCAAGTGCATCATTTGTTGATATATTTATTATTACCGGTCTGAAGTTTCGAAGATGAGATTTTACTGCCATGGTAACTGCTGTATCGGTTATACTATATGCAAGTCTGGCGATTGTATTTCCAGTGCATGGAGCTACAACCATGACATCAGTAAGATTTTTTGGTCCTAAAGGTTCGGCATCATTTATTGTGAGTATGGCTTTTTTGCCGCATATTTTTTCAGCTTTTTGTATATGATCATCTGCATTTCCAAATCGTGTGTTAAAAGAACTGCTGTTTTGAGACATTATCGGGATTATCTCTGCTCCCATATCATAAAGAACTTTCATTTGTTCAAAAGCTTTGTCAAATGTACAGAATGAACCTGTCATGGCAAAGCCGATTTTAAGACCTTTAATATCATTCATTTGGTTCACCTCTTTCACGTAAAATATTTGTTATGGTTTCTGCAACTATATGTCCCGAACTTACAGGAGCCGATTTTCCTGGGAGTCCGAGCGCCCATATGGATTTTATACCAAGAGATGAAGCAAAACTGAAATCAACGCCTCCCGGTTTTGACGCAAGATCTATGATAAGACAGTCTGAATTTAAATTTTGAAGGAACTGTTTGTCAAGTATCATCGCAGGTATAGTGTTGAAAATCATATCAAAGTGATGACTGGATTTGTGAAGATCAGAAAGTGGTATAGTTTTGCATTTTTGAATTTCTGCCCAGGTAAGATCATAACACTTTCTTGCACATACAGTTACTGTTGCACCAAGAGAGGTGAGCATATGGGCGAGAATTTTTGCTATTCTGCCCCAGCCGGTAATTAAGATTTCCGAATGATATATTGTTGTAGGAAGTTCTTCAAGAGCGATCTGGACAGCACCTTCGGCAGTGGGTACAGCGTTCATGACGCTGAATTCTTCACGGTCAAGGTAGTCGTAAACCCAAAATCCTGAATTTTCAAATAATGTTTTGGTTTCGGGATTTATTTTCCCGCCAAAAATTATTCCTTTTTCTTTTAGACATGAAATAACAGAATTAATTGGTATGGTATTTTTGCAGAAAGGAGCATTGAGATTTATGTTGTCTGATGATATTGGAGTAGGAAGAAGCAGATAATCAGCTCTCTGCGTGATATCGGTTATTCTGTCAATATTTTTGATGTTTTCAGGTATTATGATGTTTTTGTCAAATCCTGTTATATACACATTAAATTTTTCTGAAAGTTTTCCGGCAGCGTATATCTGACGTAAATCTCCGCCGATAACCAAAAAAGTTTTTTGCATATTTAGCCTCCAAAAATAAGGTATATTTTTTTTTAAAAACTATATAATATCTTATGACGAGTTTGGGAAAACTGTGCATTTAAAGATATTGGCAGAGTAAAAAAATAAATCTGAAGGTGATTTTTATTAATTTGGCTTTTACTATTTTAAATCAGGTTGTTATAATGTTTATTATAATATTTATAGGTGTTCTTTGTTATAAGATCAAACTTATTACAGTCGGAGGAACAAAAGAATTGTCTTCCATAGTACTTCAGATAGTCAATCCGGCTGTTATTTTTTCGGCTTATCAGCGTGATTTTGACAAGGAGCTTTTAAACGGACTTGTGATATCACTTTTACTTTCTGTATTATCTTTTATAGTAGCAGTTATAGTATCATATGCATTTTTAAAAAAATCTGAAAAAAATGAATATGATATTGAAAGATTTTCGTGTATTTATTCAAACTGTGGTTTTATGGGAATACCTTTGGTAAATGCGTTACTTGGAGCAGAAGGTGTTTTTTATCTGACTGCATTTCTTACGATATTCAATTTGCTTATATGGACTCACGGAATAATTCAGATATCAGGTGTCAGAAGTTTTAAAAGCATTGTTTCAGCTTTAAAATCACCTTCTGTTATAGCGATTTTTATTGGTTTGATATCGTTTTTATTAAGAGCTGTAATACCTGTTGACATATCTGATGCCTTTACTGAAAGCGTCTTTATGAAAGCTGTCGGTTATATTGCTGATATGAATACTCCGTTAGCAATGCTTGTAGCAGGTGCGACAATAGCTCAGGTTGATATACTCAAAGCAATAAAAAAGTCAAGGGTATATATTGTTTCTTTTTTACGTTTACTTGTTATACCGATTTTGATATTGATTATTTTTAGTTTTATTGAGGTAAATGAAAATGCAAGGTTGACGGTTATAATAGCGATGGCTGCGCCTACAGCAACTATGTCAACATTGTTTTGCTTAAAATATGATAAAAATTATGTTTATAGCTCTGAAATATTCGCAGTAACAACTATATTGTCAATAGTTACAATGCCATTGGTAATGATGCTGAATGGTTTAATAAATTAAACTTTTTAAAAATTTTTTTAAGAAATATAGTGACAAATCGTGATATATGTGTTATCATTAAATATGTATGAAATTTATATTTAGCAAAGGAAGAATGGGTAGATGTCAGTTTTAGAAATTATTAAGGCAGTCTTTTTTGGTATAGTTGAAGGTATTACAGAGTGGTTGCCGGTGAGCAGTACGGGACATTTGATTTTGCTTGACGAATTTGTTCAGCTTAAACAATCAGATGAATTTAAGGAAATGTTTAATGTAGTTATACAGCTTGGAGCGATAATGGCTGTTGTGCTACTTTATTGGAAACAGATTTTTCCTTTTTCGTTTAAAGAGAAACCTGTTATAAAGAAAGATATTTTTAGTTTATGGTTTAAAATTCTTACTGCATGTATACCTGCTGCAGTTGTAGGATTGCTTTTTGATGAGGTGTTCGAAAAATATTTTTATAATCCATTTTGTGTTGCTATAGCACTTATAGTGATAGGTGCTCTTTTCATATGGATAGAGAGTAAAAATAAAACAAAAGAAGCAAGAGTAAACAGTCTTTCAGAGATTACATATAAAGATGCTGTTCTGGTAGGTGTATTTCAGCTTATTGCAGCAATTTTCCCCGGAACATCACGTTCAGGTTCAACCATAATGGGTGGTCTTGTTCTCGGAATTTCAAGAAGTGTTATAGCTGAGTTTACATTCTTTTTAGCTATACCTGTTATGTTCGGAGCTAGTCTTTTGAAAATTGTAAAATTTGGATTTGACTTCACATCATCACAGATAGCAATACTTCTTATAGCGATGATAGTAGCTTTTGTTGTTTCAGTTATAGTTATAAAGTTTCTTATGGGATATATTAAGAAGCATGATTTTAAGGTGTTTGGATGGTACAGAATAGTGCTTGGTGCACTTGTGATAATGTACTTTGTGTTTATAAAAGGACAGATATTTGCATAATAAATTCTTTTTTGAGAATTAATAAAGGATACTGTGTTAATTGTGATTTACAGTATCCTTTTATTTTGTCTGTGCGAATATAAATAATTCCTTTTTTTGTCCTTGACAGTTTACCAATATAGTATTAAAATTAATAATGGTATTGTATTATGAAAAGGTTGTAAAAGTGGGTGATAAAGGATATGAAAAGTTATAAAAAGCGTCGTTTGATTGTAATATCGATGCTTTTGATTTTGAGTATAGTTTGTATAAAGAGCTGCGTTGTCAGTGATAAAAATAAAGATAAAGATGATAAAAATACGTCAAGTGTAGTTTCAGGCCCTCAGAAGCCTGAGAATATCGGAACGCCATTACCTCAGGTTTCTGAAACTGTGACTACGATAGAAGAACCTGTTTTTTCGGAAAAAAGTGAACTGAATTATCTTGAAGCTAGTTTCTCGCCGGAAGATATTTCATCTGTCAATACTGAGTATTTAAAAGATATGGTTATTGTAGGTGATTCAGTATCAATGGGATATAGTGTATACGGAAGACTTGATGCAAATAATGTTCTGGCTACCGGTTCAATAGGAGCGAGAAATGTTATGGAAACACAGTTCAGCTATCAGGGGTACTCTTTGTTCTTGCTTGATATACTTGAACGGAGAAAGCCAAAATACATATTTATGTCTTTGGGACTCAATGATATGAATCTTATGGATGAAGAAAAATATACTTCTTTGTGTGAAGATAATGCTGAAAAGATACATGAAGTCACTCCGGATTCAAAGATAATATTTACAGCGATAACTCCGATATCTGCCGGAAATACATTTGCAGATAACGATAAAATAGACAGATACAATGAGGCTTTGAGAAAAAAAGTTTATGAAATCGGCAGTGATAAAATATTTTTTGTCAATGCTGCACAGTATCTGAAAAACAGTAATAATTGTCTGGAAAGTAGTTTTTCCAGTGGTGATGGGATACATCTTGCAGCTACAGCTTATGATTA
This sequence comes from Oscillospiraceae bacterium, assembly GCA_017848115.1. Classification (GTDB taxonomy): domain Bacteria; phylum Bacillota; class Clostridia; order Oscillospirales; family Ruminococcaceae; genus HUN007. The sequence goes on along the minus strand of JAGAKZ010000049.1, from coordinate 1,363 downwards.
TCTTCTTTCTTATATGCTGTTGATGCTTGAATGGATATAAAAATATATATTGATAAGGAATTATAAAATGAAATTGAGTTGTCTTTTTTCTAAGGAACAGATCTCAAGAAGAGTTAAAGAAATGGCACGTGAAATATCACGTGACTATGCAAATTCGAATGAGTTATTTATTTTGTGTGTATTAAATGGTTCAATATTTTTTGCAGCCGATCTTCTGAGAGAATTAAGAATACCTTGTATGCTTAATTGTATTAAAGCTAAATCATATCAGGGAACAGATGTAGCAAATAGTGTAAATATAAGTTATGGTTCTGATATAAATGTTGAGGGCAAAGATGTGCTTATCGTTGAAGATATCGTTGATACAGGAATAACTCTCAAAGCACTTATGGATCTGTATCAGACACATAATCCACGTTCAGTGAAAGTCTGTGCGTTTCTTGATAAAAAATCACGCCGCAAGAGTGATGTTGAAGTAGATTATGCCGGCTTTGAGATCGGTGACCAGTTTGTAGTAGGCTATGGTATGGACTACAACGGTAAATACAGAGAACTACCTTATATCGGATATATATATTCTGAATAAAAAGAAATACATGCTTTATTTTTTAAGGCATGTATTTTTATTTGTAAAAAAACAAGCAATGCAAAAATTGCATTGCTTGTAAGCTTATCATTGTCATTATAGTTTATCAGATTAAACTCTGCGGACCGTAATATCTGTCATCTGAGAAGCCAAGTATAATTAAAAATACGGGACTTAACAACACAAGACCAACTGCAAATCCTGTTCCTTTGTTGAAACATTTTGCTAACTTGTAGAATGTGTAAATTGAAAACAGAGCTGGGGCAAACACCTTTACAATCGGTATGAGTCCGAGTACAACAGGTATAAGAAAATACCAGCCGTTTCCGAATATTATCTTATACAACTTATAACTGTTCAAAAACGGTACGATTGCATGCCACCCGGGTTCATTAGCCTTCTGAAAAATCAATGCCTGCGCAATCACTATAGCAATGACACACACAATAGTAAAGATAGCAAAACCTATACCTAAACCCGCAATAAGTGCAAAAATTCCTTCTTCAGTATTAATCATAAATAAATACTCCTTTCTGTTCTATATGTATATTTTCGTGTTAATCACACAATGACATTATACACTATAAGTAATGTTGTGTCAATATAAAAACAGAAAATATTTCTTTTTTTTATTTATTAATTAATTTTCAAAGTAAATGCACCTTGGAAATAAATACTTGTTGCATTTACTTTGAAAGTACAAGTGTTGCATTTAGTCTGAAAGTAAAAGATAAAAGAAACAGATCCCAAACATATACTTCCCCATGGGGAAGTATT
>JAGAKZ010000009.1 GCA_017848115.1 Oscillospiraceae bacterium | reverse complement strand
TTTATGCACAATCATCATAATTGCGCACTTTTATCGTTGTTTTGTATTGTAATGTTAAATCGTTTTTATGATAGTTTCAAAGTAAACGCAACACCATTGCATTTACTTTGAAAGTGTTGCATTTACTTTGACAATTGACCTTTGTAAAAAACAAAAAAATTCAAAGTAAATGTAACAAGAAGAAATATACCTGTTGCATTTACTTTGAAAGGAACACAAAATTATATAGTTATTATGTGTCAGTGAACATTACAATATTCATTATAATCTTTTCTGTAGTATCCTGATTCTTTTGAACGTGGACAATCTGCACCGGCAAGAAGACCTGTCTGGGTGCAGTAGTGATAATCTTTTACATTTGCACATTCGGGGTAGGATGCTTCGGATGAGTAGTTATTAGCAAAATTTCCGAAAACATTTTTCCATACTGTAGCAGCTTTTGTATTTTTGATTGCGTATGGATTTTCTCCAGTTTCATAGCCTATCCATATACCGCTTATAAAATCTTCGGTAAGCCCTATAAATGCAATATCACGCCAATTTTGTGTTGTTCCTGTTTTTCCTGCCACAGTCTTATTAGGCAGAAATGCTGTTACACCTGTACCGGATTCATTATCAGGTTGATTTGGATTAATGACGTTCTGCAGCATCTTGTTCATTATATACGCTGTATCTGCACGTACAGCCTGTTCGTAATCGGGAGATGAGTTGTCGATGATTATTTTATTTTTAGTTATGTCAATTACTTGTTCAAGTATATGCGCTTCATAGTATTTTCCGCCGTTTCCGTATGGCATATATGCGTTTACTGTATTCAGGAGTGTCGGACCTCTGTTTGTAGCACCTACACTTAATGGAGCATAGTCGTTGTCATATTGCGGATCAAGATCAAGATGCATATTGTTTACAGCAAAATTAAAAATATTATCTGTTCCAAAGTTTACACAAAGTTGTGCGGGGAGAGTATTAAGAGATCTTTTCAGAAAATAATTTACGGTATTTGATTTGTAACTCCAGAAATTATTATAGTTTTCAGGCCATTTTTCTGATGTTATTACTCCCGCATCAAGCGGAGCATCTGTGAATACTGATGACCATGTTATAAGTCCGTTTTCTATACCGTATCCGTATACGGAGAGCGGCTTTATAGTAGAACCGGGTTGACGTCTTGACATGGTAGCGTGATTCCAGCAAAGAGAGCTTTCTTTTTCACCTATACCGCCTACTATTCCAAGAATTCTTCCGTGATAGTCCAGTACAACAAAAGCTGACTGTATAGTTTCTCCGTTTTCATCAGTATCTTTCGGAAAGAATGTAAGATCCGAGTAGTTTTTTTCAAGTTCACCTTGTATGTCAGAATTTATAGTGATATATAGTTCATATCCGCCTTTGCAAAATTCCTCAAAAGCTTTTTCTTCAGTAATATTATATTCTTTTACAAGTGTTTCGCAAAATTCATTTATTGCTGTATCGACAGCCCACGAATTTACTGATGGATTTACAAATTCGTCATGAGTGAGAGTTTTGTATTCGGGATATTTTTCTTTAAATTCCTGCATATTTGCAACAAGTACTTTTTCATGTATGGCTTCTTCGTACTGGTCAGGCGATATTTTGCCGAGTTCAAACATTTTTAAAAGGCAGTAGTTTTTTCTTTCCTGATTTTCTTCATAGTTGCTTATAGGATTTTCATAATAAGGATTTTGTGGAACGGCTGCAAGGGAAGCGGCCTCAGCGATAGTAAGTTCTGATGCACTTTTTCCAAAGTAGCCTATTGCTGCAGTTTCTATACCATACATATTGCAACCGTCAACATCCTGTCCAAAATAGATCGTATTTAAGTATGCACTGAGTATCTCGTCTTTTGTATAGCTTTGTTCAAGGCGTATTGCTCTGAAAATTTCACGTATTTTTCTTTCCCATGTAGTTTCATTGTCATCAGTAATGTTTTTTATAAGTTGTTGTGTTATGGTAGAACCTCCTTGTGTAGAGCCGTACATATTTATAAGTTCATTTATAAAAGCAGCGGCAGTACGTTTGTAATCAACGCCCTGATGTTCGTAAAATCTCTCATCTTCTGTGCATATAAACGCGTCAGCTACATGTGCCGGAAGATCTTCAAGATCTATAGAAAGTTTTATATCGTTATTGTCACATAGCCTTTTGTAGATAAGTTCATATGTACCTGTGAGATTATTTATTGCATATATTGATGAATGCGTTCTGAATGGCTTGTCCTCTATAGTTATTAATTCTGTTGTTTTCATCATATCAACAAAATATACAGTCATAACACAAGAGAGTATGGTAAGTGTTATGATCAACATAAAAAAAACTGATAAAATAAGTTTCATTAAAAAAGAAAAGATTTTTTTAATATACATTATAAATACTCCTTGCTTCTAAATTATGTCATTTATTATATTATATTTCCTGAAAGAAAAATGTAGAAATAAGGAGCGGTAAAATTATTTTTTGAATAAATAAAAAAAATATGCTAATAATTACAGTGTAAAGAAAAAATAGCAGAGGTGGATTATAAATGAAAATAAAAAAATTTCCTCTTAATATGATTTTATGGCTTGTATTGTGTTCTGTTGTTATTGGCGGAGTTATATTAATATTCATTACAATTAATTACAATGAAAAAAAGGAAAATATATCAGTAAATCAAAAAATATCATTTGTACTTGGAGAATATAAGGGAAATCTTGCACTTTACAGAGGCGATTCAAAGAAACCATATATTATACTTGAAGAGAGGACAAGTTATCTTAATGAGTATGACAGGGAACGTGTGGGACAGGGAATATCTGTAGAATCCGAAAGCGAACTTAACAAACTTATAGAGGATATGACGAGTTAGTTATTGACTATAGTTTGAAAAATTATTATAATTATAATTGAAGAAGAAAGAAATCAGGAGAGTGATAATGATGACACCACAACAGATAGAATATGTTTTGGCGGTTGCAGAAGAAAGAAGTTTTTCGAAGGCCGCAAAAAGATTATTTGTAACACAGCCTTCTTTGAGTAAGTTTATTATAAATCTTGAAAATTCTCTTGGAGTTATGCTTTTTGACAGAAGTTCATCACCGATAACTATTACTGAAGCCGGAAATATATTTATAGAAACGGCAAATAGAATGAAAGCACTTGAAGAAGATATGTCTTTAAAATTAAGTGATCTTGTTGGAATGAGAAATGGTACATTAAAAATAGGTACAAGCACTTTTTATTCTGCAAATATGCTTACAAAAACGGTAGTACAATTTCATAAAAGATATCCTGATATACAGATATCCATTTATGAAGATTCGTCAGGAAATCTTGAAGAACTTATTTCCAGGGGTGAACTGGATATAATAATAGGTAACTCTGTAGTTGATAATGAACTTTACAATGCAGAAGAATTATGTGATGAAAGAATGTATCTTGCTGTTCCGTATGACAGGGAAGTAAATAAATCTCTTACAGACTTTGCGTTTAGTGCAAATGACATAAAAACAAATTCAGAAAAATTATTTATGAACAAATTTGTTTCGCTTGACACATTTAAAAATGAAAGGTTTATATTTTATAACAATACCGATTACAGATGTCAGATAGCCAAAAAAATATGTAGAAATGCAGGATTTACACCGTTTGTTGCATTCAGGTCAAACAGTATTGAAACTATTTTTTCATTTGTACGTCAGGGTATAGGGGCAGCATTTGTTCCGGATACATATGTAAAGTTTGTGGATATGTCAAATCATCCAGTTTACTATGCTATAGATAATTTTGAACCGGAAGGAAATATAAAGTTGATATACAAAAAAAATAAGTATCTTTCCAGAGCTGCTGTTGAGTTTTGTAATATTCTTAGGGCACTTATAGGAATGGGTACGTGGAAGTAAAAAAATAATAAAAAGCAAAGGCTACGGAAAAAAATCCGTAGCCTTTGCCGATTTATTTATTTTTAATTGAAAGGGATTTTGAAATCAAACAATACTTCTATTATCTTGCTGAAGTATATGCTGTACCAGCCTTAAGCTGTTTTCCGCTTGCTTTAAAGAGTTCAGATACTGAAACTACCTGCCAGCCCTGTGATTTCATGTATGGGAGTAATTCTTCCATAGCAGCAGCTGTTGTTTCGTAAGTTTCGTGCATGAGAACTATCTGCTTGTTGAGTGAACCATTCTGCATAGCGGATTTGAGTTTGTTTACGATTGCATCTTTGCTTGCGTTGTTCCAGTCTTCAGTATCAATACCGCAGTTGATGAGCGGAACGCCTGCTGCTGACTGAACAGTACCGTTTACGCTAAGATAAGGAGGTCTTACAAGGAAGTCACCGTTGCCTACTATACCATTGAGGATAGTTTTTGTCTGGTTGATTTCACTCTGTACACCTGATGCTGAAAGGTTTGTGAGGTATGGATGTGAATATGTGTGGTTTCCTATTTCAAAACCTGCATCAAATGCTCTCTTGATTTCAGCACTGTTTGAACCGTTTATTTTCTGACCCCAGTAGAAGAATGTTGCGTGATAGCCATTCTTTGTGAGGGCATTCTGAATTCTTATAGATGTTGCATTGCTGGCTGTTCCAACCGGACCATCGTCAAATGTGAATGCAACCATTGGCTTGCTTGGATCGATCCATGATGTATCGCATGTACTTGACCATGTACCGTTTGATACTGAACCTACCATTGTTCCGGAAGAAGGATTAGTTGTTGTGTTGCCACCTGTGTCACTGCCGGTCTTTGTGAACTGTATATCGTCAACGAAGAAATCAATCATATCAGCTGCTGTATCACTTTCTGTATAAGCTGACTGAATGTAGAGTGAAACATTTGTAGCGCCTGCAGGAACTGAGAAATCACCTGAAAGTTCAGCCCATTTACCGCTTGAAGTTGTTGCTGAGCCTATGTTTTCATACTGTGTTTCACCGCTGAGGTCATACTGAACACCAAATTCAAAACCAGCTGTAGAATAAGTGTTGTTGTTGTAAGTAACGTATGAATCGAATGAATATGAACCGCCTGCAGCAAGATCAGAAGAAGATGCTGAGATACCGTTCCATGAAGCTGTTCTGCCTGTTACTGCGAGAGACTTGGAACCGCTTCTCTTTAAGCTGTTTGTGAGAAGAATTGATACATCTTCGCCACGTGCAGCCCATGTTGTGCCTGAACCTTCAAAACCATCTGAAATTCCTGTGCCTGAACCTGTAGGAGCAGAACCGTTTATAGAACTTCCAGTGTTTGAACCGGTATTGTTACCTGTATTACCGGTGTTGCCTGTATTTCCTGTATTGCCTGTGTAGCCCTTACCAAGAACAACATTGTCCTTACAGATATACTGCTTGAGAAGTGCAAGGTCAGCGATATCTATTATGTTGTCATATGAAACGTCAGCTGCAAGTAACTGTGCTGATGAGAGTGACTTATCCTTAAGGAGATAGAGTGAAAGTACTGTAAGGTCTGAAAGATCAACAGTGTTGTCATCATTAAGGTCACCAAAAGTAAAATTTGCACCTGTATTTGTATTAGGGTTTGTAGTTGTTGAAGGAGGTGTTGTTGTCTGATTATTATTTCCTGTATTTGTTGAACCGCTTGGAACTGTAATACTCATAACCTGCTTGTAAGCTTCTTTTTCAGTGTAGTTATCACCAAAGAGAAGAGGGTTCTGACTGCTTCTCCAGCTTATCGGGTCATGTGTGCCCCATACTGTAAATGAAGGGATCTGATCTCTGTTTTCAACAGCCATCTCGAAGATCTGCTTGAAGAGGGAAGCCTGAGCTGTGAAGTTGTTGCTTGTTGTGATATCAAGCTCTGTTATGGAAACTTCAAGACCTGTGCTGAGGAACTTTTCAAGTGCTGTCTTGTAAACCTGTGCTGAAGGATAACCTACATCAAGGTGAGACTGCATTCCGATACCGTCAATAACACCTTTCTGTTTGAGTTTCATAGCGATATTATAGATATCGTTTGTCTTTGCAGGGATATATTCGTTATAGTCATTGATGTAGAGCTTACATCCTGCCGGCGCATACTTTCTTGCATATGTGAAAGCATTGATGATAAAGCTGTCATCAGAGTAAATACGTGTCCAGTTTGAACCACCTGAACTTGCACTACCGCCCGGACGGAGTCCGCCACCATCGTTGAGGAAGAGCTCGTTACAAACGTCGTAAGCGTAAACGTTAAGATTTGGATATTCTTTCTTGAGTAAATCAAAAGTATCCTTGATGAAGTTTTCAAGACGCTTGTTCATGATGTCTGCTGAAACATAGTTACCGTTGCTCTGGAATCCTTCACGGAAGAACCAGTCAGGAGTCTGGCTGTACCATACGAATGTATGACCACGAACGCCGATATTGTTGTCTTCGCAGAATTTAAGAGTCTGAGCAGCGCTTCTAAGTGAAACTACAGCGTGTGTATTGTCACCGCCCTGAATTGAAGCCTGCTGCTGGAGAAGTGAATCCGGTTTCAATTCGTTTTCAGGAGTGATACTGTTGAAGTGTTTCTTGATAAAGTCAGCACCTGAACTAAGTTCATGAGGGCTTACGGATGTACCCATCTTGAAGCATGAAGCAAATTTGCCCTTGAGGCTGTCAGATGTTGATACGCTTGTTCCGTTGTTGTTGCCTGTATTGTTATTACCAGTATTATTATTACCGGTATTGTTGTTACCAGTGTTACCTGTACTTCCGCTTGAAGAAAGTTTTACATCATCAACAAAGAAGTCAAGCATATCAGCAGCTGTATCACTTTCTGTGTAAGCTGACTGGATGTAGAGTGAGATGTTTTCTGCACCTGAAGGGATCGTGAAATCACCTGAAAGATCTGCCCACTTACCGCTTGAAGTAGTTGCAGAACCTATATTATCATAGTTTGTTTCACCATTGAGGTCGTACTGAACACCAAATTCAAAACCTGATGATGCATAACTGCTGTTTTTGTATGTAACCTGTGAACTGAATGAATATGATCCACCGGCTTTAAGTTCTGAAGAAGAAGCAGAAACACCGTTCCATGAAGCAGTTCTGCCTGTTACTGCGAGAGACTTGGAACCGCCTGATTTAAGATCACTTGTGAGAAGGAGCTTAACTCCGTCACCACGTGCTGTCCATGTTGTACCGCTTCCTTCAAATCCGTCCGAGATACCTGTTCCTGAACCGGAAGGAGCTGTACCCTGTATTGATGGCTGCTGTGGTGTTTCGGTTGTTGGTGGTGTGTAACCGGTATCACCCTTTGGTGTTGTGTAAACGTCAAGCTTCTTGATATCAGCTACACCACTGCTCTGCCAGCCTTCTGCGTTGAGAGCAACTTCGTAGAGGTTACCGATACCCCAGTCCTGAGCTGCCCAAGCTTTAAAGTGATCGGAAACTGTGATATGACCTGATGTTCTCTTATCCTGACGAACTGAAAAATACTGCTTGAATGTTTCAGAACCGCCGTTGATAGTAGGACCTGTGTGATCCATCTGGAAAATCTTATACTGTGCACCGTCGATTGTTACCATCTTACCAGGAGCATCAGGACACCAGTCTACCCAGTCTTCGATGATGTAGTATTCAACAAGCGGAACATTTCCTGCTGCACCCTTGTTCTGGAACCATCCGTATACACAAAGACGTGAGTTACCGTTTGCACTACCTGTCTGACGATAGTCAGCTTCATAATCAAGACCGATGTATTCGTAATCTGTAGCTTTCTGCTTTGAACCAAAGTCAAGACCACGACGGGCAAGGAAGTTACCTGCGCTTACATTTGCACTCCATTCAGCCTTGAATGAAGCACCCTGACCGAGAGTCATTGTACCGTTACCGCCTGTCTGGTCGATCCAGATTTCGTAGCTGTAACCGTCGCTTGTACCTTTGTGCTGGGAAGTACCGTAACCAACGGAAAGCTTATCTCCGGGAGATGCTGCGTCTACAGTTGTTACAAGGTCATAAGCACTATCCAGTAATCCTTCTGCCGGTGACATACCAAGTGTGAGAGACACTGCGAGGAAACAACTTAAAAGTCTACGTTTTTGTTTCATTCAAATACCTCTTTCTTTAAAACTAAAAAATAATTATTCATTGATATACTCAAGTTATTAATTGATCAATCAGCCTGCATTTGCATAACCAAGGCATTGATACATTAAGATAATCACTTGTTTTCAAGCATTCAATCTTTACAATCACATTGTACAATAAAAAAAAATATATGTCAAGTTTCATACAAGCAAAACGCAATATCATATATTAAATGTGCATTTTCACGAAAATTAAGAAAAATAAAAAAAGACATTAAAATGACATGAATAGATAGAGAACCAATTGTTTATATTGACGATTAAATTATATAAAAAACATTTTAAATTTGACTTAACATATTATATGGAAAATGTGATGTTTTCATCAAATATATCTGATTAAATTACAACTGTATATTTTTGTTTTAACCAATAATTTAAGTAAAAATATATCCTAAACAAGTAAAAATATAACCTTAAAAAGTAATGATTTTACCATGTAATTTTTTTATACGTAATTTTGACAATAGTATTGGGTATTAAAAGTATTTTCTTTTGACATTTTTGGCGTGTATATGTAAAAAAACAGAGCTTTTTAAAGCTCTGTTTCAAATGTGTGTATTTTTTTTATTTCAGATCCGTATTTTTTATACTCATTACTTCTTTATATGCTTCTTTCTCAGAGTAATTTTCTCCGAAAAGGAGGGGATTTGCGTAGTTTCTCCAACTTACTGTATCGTGGGTACCCCATACTGTAAGTGAACTGATATTTTCCGAATTTCCGGCTGCAAGTGTAAAAATATCTTTAAAAGCTTTTGCCTGAAGTGAAAAATCGGAACAGGTAATGTCAAGCTCGGTTATCTGTACATCAAGACCTGATGACATAAACTTTTCAAGAGCCGTTTTATATGTGGAGATGTCAGGATATCCGGTGTCCAGATGTGATTGCATTCCTATACCATCAATAAGACCGAGATCTTTTAGTTTCATTGCCATATCATAGATATCTTTTGTTTTTGCGGGAACATATTCATTAAAGTCATTTAAAAAGAGTTTACACTCAGGTGGAGCATATTTTCTTGCATATGTAAATGCATTTATAACGAAACTGTCATCAGGATATATTTTTGTCCAGTATGATTTGCCCATTTCAAGATTATTTGATCCCGGTTTTCTGAAACCGCCGCCATTGTTTTCATATAGTTCATTGCACACATCGTATGCATATATTTTTAGATTCGGGTAATCTTTTGCCAGTAATTCAAATGTATTTTTTATAAAGTTTTCAAGACGTTGGTTCATTATATCAGGTGTTACATCTGCTCCGTCATATCTGAAATTTTCTTTGAAGAACCAGTCCGGAGTCTGACTATGCCATACAAATGTATGTCCACGCAACGGAATATTATTATCTTCACAGAATTTTAATATTTTACGTGTGTTATTATTAAATACAACTTGTGTGTTTACGTTATTTCCGTATAATTCAGATGCCTGTTGATTAAGAATATAATCAGGTTTGAGTTCATTTTCCGGAGTGATACTATTAAAATGTTTAAGTATAAATTCTGCACTCGTATCTATTCCTGAAGCACTTATACATGTACCGGTCTTAAAAAATGAACTGAATTTATCTTTGAGTGAATCCGAAAATTCCGGAATGTTAAGTTCAGATGAACTGTCTATCACAGAGGAATCGTTATTTTGAGTATCGGTAACTTGGGGTTTTTTTGTTTGTGAAGATATTTTGTTATCGGTTTTATTCTCAGTACTTTCAGTCACTGTAAAAGGCATAAGCGAAAAATACACAAATACAGCCATAACACAACTTAAAATTCTTTTTTTCATTATATCACCTCGTAAGCCCAATTTTTATTTCTGATATATTTATCTATTATATTTATTTTACACATATATTTTGAAACTGTCAATAGTAATGTATAATGATGTTTAAAATTTATTGTATTTCTACTGTTTGCACAAAAATGTTGTCCTTATCAAAATGAGAATTATTTGATGTCTGATAAGTTATGATAAGTGTGTATTATTTCTATAAGTAGTTATAGTTGAAATAGTACACAAACTCTTTTGAATAGTTGAAAAAAAACGTCAGATATGATATCATAAGCATATAAAAGTTGCTAATATGAAAGGGTGATAAAATGAATCCTGAAAAATACAGAGAAGATATTTCTGATTCGCTTTATTCGTGTGGAAATAACTACAGATTAAAAAAAGCTTTTGAGAAAAATAATATAAACATAGCATTTGTCGGTGGTTCGATTACAAAAGGGTGGAGCGGTTGCAGGTATATTGCTGATGATTATACGAAAATATTTTACGACTATATAAGAAGAAAATATGAAAATAAAGAAATAATTTATTCAAACTATTCTACCGAGAGTGCAAACTCATTTATGGGACTTTCTATAACAAGTAAGGAAATAAACGATGAAAATTATCCGGATATAGTTTTTATAGAGTATGCTGTAAATAATGAATGTAACAAAGAACATATGATTTCTTTTGAGAGTATAATTTATAAGATGCTTTCGCTTCCTTCAAAACCTGCTGTTATACTTCTGTTTATGATAAATCAGTCGCTTTACTCATGTCAGGGATATATGAAAAGAGTAGGCGAGTGGTATGGACTGCCTATGGTAAGTGTAGCTGATTCCCTGAGCTGTATGATTCAGGAAAAGAGTTTTGACTGGCAGATATATTCTGATGACTGGATACACCCTAATGAATGGGGGCATAAATTTATCGGAAAGTGCCTTGTAAATTGTTTTGAAACAGTGATGTCAAAAGATACGGATGCAGAGCTGACTTGTGAAAAATCACTTTATTCTACTGAATATAGTCGATACTGTCCTGTTGATATATCAACAGAAAAGTTTTTTGCGCCGGATTATAAAAATGAATCTGCGTGTGAGTTCTTTACAAATGGCTTGGAAATGAAAAGAGGTCTTCATAATTCAGTAATAAAGTTTGAATCGGATTTTAAGCATCTTTTCATTACATATAAACATGATAAAACAGAACGTTTTAGTGATGCGGATATATATATTGACGGAAAAAAAGCAGCGTTTCTTCAGGGAATGAGCATATATGGCTGGGGAAATATTGTTTTGAAACATGTTTACAGCTTTGATGTTTCAGGCCGTCATAATGTAGAAATAAGAGTAAAAGACTGCAAAAAAGAATTTTTTATAGCCGAAATAGGTGTATGCTGATAAAAACTTATAAAAAAATTCCCTGGAGAAGTAACTATAAAGTTACAGCATCTCTGGGGAAATTTTTTTATTTATAAATTAACTACTGGTTTATTGATTAGTCAGCAAAATACTTTACGCCACTTTCAAAGATGAACTGATCTTTTGCACCCTTGACGTTTTTGCAGATATCAGTACCTTTTCTTTCGCTGTGACCCATCTTACCGAATACACGTCCGTCAGGTGAAGTAATACCTTCGATAGCACATACAGAAGTGTTTGGATTGTATCTGATGTTCATTGTAGGTTCACCGTTCATGTCTACGTACTGAGTAGCGATCTGTCCGTTATCAGCAAGGAGTTTTATAAGTTCAGGAGAAGCAACGAAACGACCTTCACCGTGTGAAATAGCAACAGTGTGAATTCTGTTTACTTCACAGCCTGCAAGCCATGGTGACTTGTTTGATGCTATTCTTGTTCTTACCATCATTGACTGATGACGTGCGATAGTGTTGAATGTAAGAGTAGGTGACTCGTCTGTCATATCAGTGATTTCACCGTATGGAACAAGACCGAGTTTGATAAGTGCCTGGAAACCGTTACAGATACCGAGCATAAGACCGTCACGGTTCTTGAGAAGTTCATGAACAGCGTCTTTGATCTTTGCATTTCTGAAGAATGCAGTGATAAATTTACCGCTTCCTTCAGGTTCGTCACCGCCACTGAAACCGCCTGGGAGCATGATGATCTGTGAGTTTTTGATTGCCTTTTCAATTTCATTTACAGATTCTTCGATAGCTGATGCAGAAAGGTTTCTGATAACGATAGTTTCTGTTATTGCACCTGCCTGCTCAAACGCTCTTGCTGTGTCATATTCACAGTTTGTTCCCGGGAATACAGGAATAAGAACACGAGGCTTTGCAACCTTTACAGCAGGGCTGAGAGTTATTTTCTTTTCGTATGTGAAAGCTTCAGGCTTTGTGTCTTCAGTTTTTATGATACAAGGATAAACCGGTTCAAGTTTTGCTTCCCATGCTTTCTGAAGTTCACAGAGTGAAACAGTATAGTCGATATTATCGATGATAAATTCATCTGTCTGAGGAGTGATTTCACCTATTACAGTTTCATTGCCCCTTGTAGATCCGTTTATTTCAACAAGGAAAGAACCGTAACATGGTTCAAAGAGCTGTTCTTTTGAAAGTTTCTTTGTAAATTTGAAACCAAACTTGTTACCGAAACACATCTTTGTGATACCTTCGGAAATACCTCCGACTGAAAGTGTCCATACTGCCTTTGCTCTGTCAGATTCGATAAGGCTTTCTACCTTGTCAAAGCATCTTCTTACGCTTTCAAAGTCAGGAAGTCCGTTTTCATCATATTTTGGTGTGATAAGGATAACTTTGTTTCCTGCTACCTTGAATTCAGGTGAAACTATCTTACCTGTCTTAGCTGTAGAAACAGCAAATGAAACAAGTGTAGGAGGAACATCTATATTTTCAAATGTACCTGACATGGAGTCTTTACCGCCGATAGCACCACAGCCAAATTCGAGCTGAGCTTTGAGTGCACCGAGAAGAGCAGCAAAAGGCTTGCCCCATCTTGCAGGGTCATTCTGTGTTCTTTCAAAGTATTCCTGGAATGTGAGCCAGCATTTTTTGTAGCTACCGCCTGCTGCCACTACCTTTGCGATTGATTCAACTACAGCCATTATAGCACCATGGTAAGGGCTCTTTTCGCTTATAACAGGATTGTAACCCCATGCCATTATTGAAGCAGTTGTTGTTTCACCGCTGAGTACCGGAATTTTTGCAGCCATTGCCTGAGCCGGAGTAAGCTGATATACACCGCCGAAAGGCATGAGAACGGTGCCTGCACCGATAGTGGAGTCAAATTTTTCAACAAGACCTTTCTGTGAGCAGATGTTGAGATTGGATATCATGGAGATCCAACTCTCGGCATCATCAAAGTAATCGCATGAACTGCTCATTGCAGGTTCTGCTACAGATATGTCTGTGTGTTTTACAGCACCGTTTGAGTTAAGGAATTCGCGTGAAAGGTTTACTATAGTCTTACCGTTCCAGTTCATTCTCAGACGTGGTTCGGCAATAACATCTGCAACCTTTGTAGCTTCGATATTTTCCTTTGCAGCTTCCTTCATGAATTTTTCAATATCGCTTGCAGCTATTACAACAGCCATTCTTTCCTGTGATTCACTGATAGCGATTTCTGTTCCGTCAAGACCATCGTATTTCTTTGGTACAGCGTCAAGGTTTATGATAAGACCGTCAGTAAGTTCGCCGATAGCAACGGATACACCGCCTGCACCGAAGTCGTTACAGCGTTTTATCATAGAAGTTACTTCTTTGTTTCTGAAAAGTCTCTGGAGTTTTCTTTCTTCAGGTGGGTTACCCTTCTGTACTTCTGCTCCGCAACTTTCGAGTGATTCTGTTGTGTGTGATTTTGAAGAACCTGTTGCACCGCCACAGCCGTCACGTCCTGTTTTTCCGCCGAGGAGTATAACAACATCTCCAGGAGCAGGTCTTTCACGTCTGATATTTTCAGCAGGAGCAGCACCTACAACAGCACCGATTTCCATTCTCTTTGCAATATAACCAGGGTGATATATTTCAGTAACGTGACCTGTAGCAAGTCCTATCTGGTTACCGTATGAGCTGTAACCGTTAGCAGCACCAACTACTATCTTTCTCTGTGGAAGTTTACCCTTTATTGAATCTTCAACAGGTACGAGAGGGTTTGCAGCACCTGTTACACGCATAGCCTGGTAAACGTATGAACGTCCTGAGAGCGGGTCACGTATAGCACCGCCGAGACATGTTGCAGCACCGCCGAAAGGTTCGATTTCTGTTGGGTGGTTGTGTGTTTCGTTTTTGAACATAAGGATCCAGTCTTCGTCTTTACCGTCAACATCAACTTTTATCTTTACAGAACAAGCGTTGATTTCTTCACTTTCGTCAAGATCGTCAAGAAGACCGTCTTTTTTGAGTTTTCTTACAGCTATCGTTGCAAGTTCCATAAGAGTCATCGGCTTTTCTTCACGGCCGAGTTCTTTTTTCAGTTCCTTGTAGAGTTCAAAGCTTTCTTCTATATATGGTGAACTTATTGATACATTTTCAATGTTTGTTGAGAATGTAGTATGACGGCAGTGGTCAGACCAATAAGTATCTATCATTCTGATTTCTGTTATTGTAGGATTTCTGTTTTCTGTTTCTTTAAAATATTTCTGACAGAAGGAGATATCGTCAAAGTCCATTGCAAGACCGTATTTTTGGATAAAATCTTTAAGTTCGCCATCACTGAGTTCAGTGAAGTTTTCAAGAGTTTCTACTTCTGTAGGAATGTCATATTTTACATCAAGAGTTTCGAATGTTTCGAGTGATGCTTCACGGCTTTCAACAGGGTTGATAAGGTAAGCCTTGAGCTTGTTGAATTCTGCATCTGTAATATTGCCTTTTACTATGTATACTCTGGCATTTTTTACTCTGCATCTTTCACCCTGTGTGAGTATCTGAATACACTGTTCACAGCTGTCAGCTCTCTGATCAAACTGTCCCGGGAGGTATTCAACTGCAAATATTCTTTCGTCATTTTCAGCCTGTGGCATTTCTCTGTAGGTAACGTCTACAGCCGGTTCAGAAAAAACAGTGTTTACTGCATATTCGAAGTTTTCTTCAGGCAGACTGTCAGCATCATAACGGTTAAGCACTCTGATGCTTTCGAGATTTGTAAGTCTGAGCGCTGTTTTTACATCATTGAGAAGGGATTTTGCTTCTACAGCAAATTCAGGTTTTTTTTCAACATAAATTCTAAATACAGACATTTTAAACTCCATTTCTCCGCACATGATTTCCGGCAAAAACTCTATGGAAAATTGCGGATATTTAAATTTATTCTGTTATTTGTATCTCACCGACACAAAAATCATTTACAGCTTCTTTTATATTAACATAAAAAATCATGTTACGCAAACTTTTTATAGGGTCTGAACGTTTAATTTTAACTAATGTATAATTCGGACTATATCCTTGATGAAAATCTGTGCAGTTTTCTTTTTCAAATAATATTGGAAAGGTTTTCCCAACTTGCTTTTTAAGAAAATCTGCTTCGAGTTCTTCACCGAGTTTTGACATTATCATAGCTCTTTTTGTTTTGGTGCCGCCGTCGATCTGATCTGGCATGGAGGCAGCTTTTGTGCCTTCTCTTACAGAATAGGGAAATACATGTATTTTTGAAAAACCTATTTTTTTTACAAAATTTAAGCTTTCTTCAAAGTCTTCATCTGTTTCACCGGGAAAGCCGACCATAATATCTGTTGTTATTGACGGTGAGTCAAATTTTTCCCTTATTTTTTCTACAAGCTGTTCATATTCGGCACCGGTGTATTTTCTGTTCATATTTCTGAGGGTTTTGTCACAGCCACTCTGAAGAGAAAGATGAAACTGAGGACAGAACTTTTTATTTTCAGACAGACGTTCAAGGTCACGGTCAAGAATTTTTTCGGGTTCAAGGGAGCCGAGGCGTATTCTTGTCACTCCGTCTATCTCGCTGCATGCTTCAACAGCGTCAGTAAGCGATATACCGTATTCTGCTCCGTAAAAAGCAAGATTTATTCCGACAAGAACTATTTCTTGATGTCCGCTTTCTGCAAATTTTTTTACTTCTCCGGTAAGGGTTTCGAGAGATTTTGAACGTATGCGACCTCTTGAGTACGGTATTATGCAGTATGAGCAAAATTGATTGCAGCCATCTTGTATTTTTACAAAAGCACGTGTCTTTGATTCAAATGACGAACAGGTAATGTCTTCTATAGGATCATTTACAGTGTATTCTTTGACACTTATTTTTTTCATACGGTCCTTTATAAACTCGTCAACAAGAGTTGTTATCTGACGACGATCCTTTGTACCTGTAATTATGTCAGCTTCAGTAAGTGATGCGGCTTTTTCTCTGAAGGCCTGAGGATAGCATCCTGTAAGAACAATGATTGAATGGGGGGATTCATGTCGCATTTTTCTTATGGTTTGCCTAAGCTTTTTATCACCTGATGATGTGACTGTACAGGAATTTATGACTATTACATCCGCTTCTTCATGTGTTTTTGATACCATAAAACCTTTTTTTAAAAATTCTTCTTTTATACATTCGGTTTCATAGCAATTTACTTTACAGCCAAAAGTTATAAAAAAAACATTCAAGTGTATTCTCCTTTATATGGTAAAATGATATGTGCATACTGCATTTTAGATGAGGTTTCCCTCATAAAGACATTATACTAAAGTTACAAAAAAATTTCAATCACTTGACTATTAATATTTTTGGTGTTATAGTTAAAGCAGAAGATATTTTTGATATAAGACATTTCCTGGAGGTTTGTTTAATGATTACTCAGAATATTGTTTTGTCCGGAGTGGACGATGTTAAGAAGTTTGTAAATTTTGTTTCTGATTACAACTTCAAGATCGAGTTGGTTTCCGGAAGATACGCAGTTGATGCAAAGTCAATAATGGGAATATTCAGTCTTGACCTTGATAGACCTGTTAAGATGAACGCATACACTGACGATGAGGGTTTTATAAGCGGAATAAAGAACTTTTCAGCAATGTAATGTAAAATAAATCAGTAAAATAAAAATACACGATACTCAGAAAAGATATCGTGTATTTTTTGTTTTTTTATTTTTTTCATATTTTCCATTTCCCGTATATATATTTTATTTATAAATAAATATTTCGGGTGAGAAAAGATGCGTATAAAAAAGATATTGAGATTATTTTTAATTATTCTTCTGGTTCCGGTACTGATTTTTTCAAAGTTTTATCAGATTGGTATTTTTGCGGATGACGATGTTGATTCTTTTGAAATGCAGTCATATGTGCTTATGGAGGCTTCTACGGGATACGTAGTCAGCAGCAGAGATGAATACAAAAAAGTTCCTATGGGTGCTGTGAATAAACTTATGACAGCGCTTATTGCCGTTGAAAAGCTAAATGACGGAATTTTTGAATATGATACAGAACTGACAGCTTCTTTAAATGCACATAATGCCGGTGGTGCTGTCATATGGCTTGACAATGGTGAGAAAATTACAGTATCAGAGCTTTTTAAAGGTCTTCTTATCGGAAATGCCAACGATGCGGCAATTGTATTTGCAGAAGAAATAAGCGGTGATACTCAGAAGTTTGTATCTCTTATGAACGAGCGTGCGGGAGAACTCGGAATGAAAGATACACATTTTACATCATGTGCAAATCACGATGATGAAAATCAGTATACTACCGCACATGATACCGCACTTCTTGCAGCGGAGCTTTTAAAATATGAGGAACTTTACGAGATAATGACCACACGTATCGAATATATACGTGATGGAAAAACAGAACTGGTAAATGAAAATACCATGGTAAACCGTTATAACGGAATAACCGGAATGAAAGCTTCACATACGGAACTTTCAGGCTACTCTGTTATAGCGAGTGCATCACGTAACAGCGAATCGTATATTGCAGTTGTGTTAGGCTGCACAGACAGTAAAGACAGATTTACCGTAGCCGGAAAGCTTCTTGATAAAGGTTTTTTATTTTATAAAACAGTGGTTCCCGGTTTTTCAGAAGAATATATGAAACCGTTAAAAGTAAAAAAAGGAACAGATGCTGCCGTTGAGGTAAAAGTGGAAAAATTCCCGATGCTTGTTGTGTCAAAATCACATGAGAGTGAACTTTCAGCAGTTATTTTTCTTCCGGGATATGTAAAGGCTCCCGTAAGACAGGGGCAACGTGTAGGAGAAGTTGCATTTTATTGTGGTGAAACTTTATTATATGAAACTCCTTTAATAACAAAAAACGCTGTTGAAAAGAATACATTTTTGAAGTCTTTACTAAAACTAATGGGCAAAATGTTCAAATAATAAAAAAATATTTGTAGAATACGTACAATAATCGATTATTGGCTTGAAAAAAAAATCATAATATAGTAAAATTACAGTAAGACAAGTAAAAACTTTATGGAGGTCCATACGATGACATTAAAATTAAACTCAAAGTATCTTGAAAGCTTTGTAAACAGTGATGAACTCGCAGGCATCAAGCCTCAGGTTGAAACAGCAGTTGATCTTCTTCACAATAAGAAAGGTCTCGGAAACGATTTTCTCGGCTGGCTCGATCTTCCTGAAAACTATGACAAAGACGAGTTTGCACGTATAAAGGTCGCAGCTGAAAAAATTAAGAAAAATTCCGATGTACTTATTGTTATCGGTATAGGTGGTTCATATCTTGGTGCAAGAGCAGTTATCGAACTTATCAAGTCACCTTTCTATAACAACCTCAAGAAAGATACACCTGACATTTATTTTGTAGGCAACAATATAAGCCCGTCATATCTCAATCAGGTTATTTCTATCTGTGAAGGCAAGGATTTTTCAGTAAATGTTATCTCAAAGTCAGGTACAACAACAGAGCCTGCACTTGCTTTCAGAGTATTCAGAAAGATGGTTGAAGACAAGTACGGCAAGGAAGGTGCAAAGGAAAGAATTTTCTGTACAACAGATAAGGCTAAGGGTACACTCAAGTCACTGGCTGATACAGAAGGTTATGAAACATTTGTTGTTCCGGATGATGTTGGCGGAAGATTTTCAGTTCTTACAGCAGTAGGTCTTCTTCCTATAGCTGCTGCAGGATGTGATATCGATGCTCTTATGCAGGGTGCTGCAAAGGCTCAGAATGATTATATGGCTGATTTTGACAACAACGATTGTTACAAGTATGCAGCATACAGAAATATCCTCAACAGAAAAGGCAAGAGTGTTGAACTTCTTGTTTCTTACGATCCAAGCTTTACTATGATGGCAGAATGGTACAAACAACTTTTCGGCGAAAGTGAAGGTAAGGATAATAAGGGTATATTCCCATCAGCTGTTACATTCTCAACAGACCTTCATTCAATGGGTCAGTTTATCCAGGACGGTTCAAGAATAATGTTTGAAACAGTAATGGATATCAAGAAGCCACAGCAGGATTTCTTCCTTGAAGATGATGCAGAAAATCTTGACGGACTTAACTTCCTTACAAATCAGAATATGTCTGTTGTAAACAAGAAAGCACAGGAAGGTACTGTAATTGCACATACAGAAGGCGGTGTACCGAACATAGTTCTTGAACTTGAAGATACTACAGAGTACAGCGTAGGTTATATGATCTACTTCTTTGAAAAGGCTTGTGCAGTTTCAGGATATCTCCTCGGTGTAAATCCTTTCAACCAGCCTGGTGTTGAAAGCTATAAGGCAAATATGTTTGCGCTTCTCGGAAAACCGGGTTACGAAGATAAAAAGGCAGAGCTTGAAGCTAAGCTCGGCTGAGTATAAATAAAACAGCCACTAAGAATTATTGGCGGAATGGAGAAATATTATGATAAAATTAATAACTGGTGAAAAAGGAACAGGTAAAACTAAGATAATTATCGACATGATGAACGAAGCCGTTAAGTCAACAAACGGAAATCTCGTTTGCATCGAAAAAGGTGCAAATCTCAGAACACAGATAAGCTATAAGGTAAGATGGTGTGATACAGAATACTTCAAGGTTGAAGGCTTTGATGCATTTTACGGTTTTGTAGCAGGTATGCTCGCAGGCAACTATGACATCAAGGAAATTTTCGTTGACGGTATCCTCAAAATCGGCGGACGTGACTACGAAGCACTCGGTAATATGCTCGAAAAGCTTTCAGCTCTTACAGGTGAAGAAACAACTATCGTATTCACAGTATCAGCTAACGAAAGCGATATGCCACAGAGCGTTACAAAGTTCATAGGCTAATTTTCAAATGAAAAGGTCTTGACAATAAGGCTTTTATTTGGTATAATTATTTTCGTGATGCTCTAAGGGTGTAAAAGTTATGGTTATTAATCTAAGAAAAGTATTTAATGTACCGGGAGAAATTCTGCCGATTGATGTTTCTGTCGCTTTAGCCGACATTACTGATATTCATGGCTATGATTTTGCTTCTCCTGTAGTTATAAGAGGACAGGCATTTAATCGTGCCGGAATAGTTAAGCTCAAATTTACTACAGAGTTTACCCTGAAACTTATATGTGACAGATGCTTAGAAGAATTTGAACGTTCTTATGTTTACGATTTTGAACATGTAGTCGTTAAATCTCTTGCTTCAGATAATGATGAGTATATTGTTGCTGATAATGAGAGCATTGATTTGAAAGAAATTGCAATTTCAGATTTATTGTTGCAGTTGCCGTCTAAGATTCTTTGTAATGAGGACTGCAAGGGCCTGTGTACTGCCTGTGGCTGCAATTTGAACGAATCGCAGTGTGATTGCTTTTCATCTTAATAAAATATATGCTTGATAGGAGGTATATTGATGGCTGTACCAAAGAGAAAAACGTCTAAGGCTAGACGTGATAAAAGACGTTCAAGTGTTTGGAAGTTAGATGCTCCTGCATTCAGCAGATGCACAAACTGCGGAGAACTCACTTCACCACATAAGGTTTGCAAGAACTGTGGTTTCTATAAGGGCGTTGAGGTAATCAAGAAGGAAGCGTAATAACGACTTTCTCATGACTAGAGGAGGAGAGATCTTCCTCTAGTTTTTTTTAAGCGTATTTATATTAAGGAGTGATAATTATGCCATTACCGGTATTGGCTGTTGTTGGTAGACCGAATGTCGGAAAATCGACACTTTTTAATAAACTTATCGGGAAAAGACTTTCTATTGTTGAAGATACTCCCGGTGTTACAAGAGATCGTATATATTCAAAATGTGAATGGCGTGGCAGAGAATTCATGATAGTTGATACAGGCGGAATAGAGCCTAAAACAGATGATCTTATTTTGTCACGTATGAAACAGCAGGCACAGCTTGCTATAGAAAGTGCTGATGTTATAGTGCTTGTAACAGATGTACGATGCGGTGTTACAGCAAATGACTATGATGTTGCTGCTATGCTTCAGAAGAGTGGAAAACCGCTCATACTTGCAGTAAACAAGTGTGATGAGATAGGCGATACTCCTATGGAAGTGTACGAGTTTTATAATCTTGGTATCGGTGAACCTTTCCCGATTTCTTCTACTCACGGTCATGGTACGGGAGATCTTCTTGATGAAGTATTTAAGTATTTTCCTGAAGATAAGACTGAAGATTATGAAGAAGACTGCATAAAAGTTGCTGTTATAGGAAAACCTAATGTAGGAAAGTCATCTCTTATAAACAGAATAGCAGGAGAAGAACGTGTTATTGTTTCAAATATTGCAGGTACAACACGTGATGCAACTGATACCTATATCGAAAACGAAAAAGGAAAATTTATTTTTATTGATACAGCCGGCATAAGAAGAAAAGCCAGAGTTACCGAAAATATTGAACGTTACAGTGTTTTAAGGTCATATATGGCTGTTGACAGAGCAGATGTTTGTGTTATTGTAATCGACGCAGAAGAAGGCTTTACAGAACAGGATTCGAAAGTTGCAGGATATGCTCATGAACAGGGAAAAGCATCTATTGTTGTTGTTAACAAGTGGGATAAGATTGAAAAGAACGACAAGACTATGAATGAGTACAGAACAAAACTTGAAAATGATTTCAGTTTTATGTCATATGTTCCGTTCCTCTTTATTTCTGCGAAGACAGGTCAGAGAGTGGAAAAGCTCTATGATATGATATCAATGGTAAATCAGCAGAACTGTATGAGAATCTCAACAGGTATGCTTAATGACGTTCTTGCATATGCAACTACCAGAGTTCAGCCACCTTCTGATAAGGGTAAGAGACTAAAGATCTATTATATGACACAGGCTTCAACAAAGCCTCCGACGTTTGTTACATTTGTAAATAAAGCGGAGTTGTTTCATTTTTCGTATCAGAGATATATTGAAAATCAGATTCGTTCGACATTTGGGCTTGACGGTACGCCTGTAAGGTTTATTGTCAGGGAAAGAGGAAAAGACAACAGCTGATTTTTTATGAGGTGTATTGAAAATGGGACATATTTTACTGATAATTCTTTGTATAGTTGCTGCCTATTTCATAGGTAGCTGTAACAGTGCAATAATCGTTGTAAAACTTCTAAAAAGAGAGGATATAAGAAATTTCGGAAGCAAAAATGCAGGACTTACAAATGTGCTCAGATGTTTCGGAAAAGGACCTGCTCTTGCAACTCTTCTGAGTGACCTTCTGAAAGGGTTACTCACGATATTGCTTATAAAGTTTATTGTTTCAAAGTCAGGATACAGCGGAGATATAGATGCTATAGGATATATATCAGGATTTATGGTAATGCTCGGACATATTTTCCCTGTCTATTACGGATTTAAAGGCGGAAAAGGTGTTCTGCTTACAGCGTCAGTGCTTCTGGCAATAGATGTGCGTACATTTGCTATAGTAATACCGATATTTATTGTGATGCTTATAATTACAAAGTATGTATCATTATCATCTATAGTTGCGGCTGTTTCTTATCCGATAGTTACTTTTTTCATGCAGTATTTTGTTGAAAAGATTCCTATGAATACAGTTATTCTTCATACTGCACTTGTTTGTCTTTCGACACTTCTTATCGTTTATATGCACAGATCAAATATTGAAAGATTAAAAAATGGTACGGAAAATAAATTTTCGTTTTCAAAAAAATAAAATCCAGAGGGAGGGATTTGTGAAATGGCAAAAATAGTTGTTCTTGGAGCAGGTGGTTTCGGAATAAGTCTTGCTATTATGTCGGTTGAATCAGGACATGATGTTACGCTTTGGTCAGTTTTTCAGAGTGAAATAGATATGATAGCTCTTGACAGGGAACATAAGCAGAAACTTCCGGGAGTAAAAATTCCCAAGAATATAAAGCTTACTGCGGATATGTCATGTATCAGTGGTGCGGATATTGTTATCATCGGTGTGCCATCTGTTT
Organism: Oscillospiraceae bacterium; assembly: GCA_017848115.1. Lineage (GTDB taxonomy): Bacteria > Bacillota > Clostridia > Oscillospirales > Ruminococcaceae > HUN007. The sequence goes on along the minus strand of JAGAKZ010000009.1, from coordinate 53,286 downwards.
TTGTAAGAAATGTGGTAAAACAGGCTTCAGAGTATATAACCGAAAATATGGTTATAGTAAACACCAGCAAGGGACTTGAAGATGTAGATTATCTTACTATGAGCCGGGTTATAAAAGAAGAAATAAAAAATGTCCCAATAGTTGTTCTGTCCGGTCCGTCACACGCTGAGGAACTTGCAAGAAAAGTTCCTACAACGATAGTTGCAGCATCAGATGATATGAAGGCTGCCGAATATGTACAGGATACACTCACCAATAATTATATGAGAATATATCTCAATGATGATGTTATAGGTTGTGAACTTGGCGGGGCACTTAAAAATATTATTGCTGTATGTGCCGGAATATGTGATGGTATAGGTTATGGTGACAACACTATAGCGGCACTTATGACAAGAGGAATAACAGAAATATCACGTCTTGGTGTTGCAATGGGCGCAAGACTTGATACATTTTTCGGACTTACAGGTATAGGTGATCTTATAGTTACCTGTACAAGTGAACACAGTCGAAACAGAAGAGCAGGAACTCTTATAGGACAAGGAATATCACCTCAGGAGGCTGTTGAACGTGTTGGAACAGTTGAGGGATATTACTGTTGTAAAGCTGCATATGGTCTTAGTCGCAGACTGGGTGTGGAAATGCCTATAACAGAACAGCTTTACAAAGTGCTTTTTGAAAACTGTGATATAAGTGTTCCTTTAAAAGAACTTATGGCACGACCAACAAAACATGAAAGTGAAGAAAAGATATTCTAATAAAGAGTTATTGGAGGGATTAATATGTTTTTTCAGCTGACAAAGGATTCTGATGAATATTTCATAGGAAAAGCAACGATAGATATGAGTTTTCATACGCAAAACGCGGACGAATCGTTCTTTACTTATTTTTCAAATGATGTTTTGTATTCTATCACCAGAACAATTCATCAGGACGATCTCGAAACATTTAAAGAAACAGTAGCGTCTATAGAAGAAAATGATGTTAAATATAATATAATCAGAATGAAGTCAGCTGACGGCAGTTACAGACATATGATAGTCAAAATGTCTGTAAATCGCCAGATGCTCGTGCGTGGCGTAAAATATATTGATCTTGTTATCAAGGATATAGTACTTCTTGAACAGGGAATGCTCAGACTTGAAAATATAATAAATAATTTCAGATATCTTGTAAGTGTTCAGAAAGACATTATTTTTGAATACAGACAGTCGACAAATAAGTTTTCCATATATTCTTTTGACTATAATGTAAATGACATATATGTAAATGAGGATTTTGATTATTTTAAGTTCAGAATGGTAAGAGAACAGATGATACATCAGGATTCTGTTGAGTTTTTTGAGGCATTTTGTGAGAGTGTAAAAAAATGTGTTCCGAGATTCAGCTACAATATTGAAACAAGTATACTTACTTTCGGTGAACAGATGTTAAGTTATATTTTCAGCGGATTTACCGTATCAGACGGCGACAGTGAAAGTGTAACAGTGCTTGGAACTATTACTGCAAAGACTGAAAATGATAAAACAAGAAACGCTGATGATATTTTTTCTTCAAATATAGACCCTCTTACAAATGTACTTAGCAAAAAAGCTATAACTGCACTGGCAGAAGATAAGATTTTAAAAAACAGCGATGAAGTTTTCACTATCATGATAATTGATATTGATGATTTTAAGATTGTAAATGAAAAATACGGACATCTTTTTGGTGATGAGATTCTGTGCGTGGTTGCGGGTGTTTTAAAAGAATGCTTTGCTTCCAAGGGAAGTGTCGGACGTATAAGTGATGATGATTTTATGGTCATACTTGAAGGTGTTGATGAAGAAAACGACATCAGAAGTATACTCAGAGCCATAAGGTCAAATGTACTTTCGCGATGCGCCGAGAAAAATAAGGATATAGAGATCACTTGTTCTATGGGAACAGTTTCGTATCCTAAAGATGCCGATAATTATCCTTTGCTTTATAAGATTGCTGAAAAGGTTCTGAATATAGCAAAAGAAAAAGGTAAGAACAGATATGCTATATATGACATAAACAAACACGGAGAAGTAGTACTTGAAGAGCAGAGTGAAAATCAGCTACTGACAGTCAAAAAAGCAGACAGAGCCGATATAGTCAGTGGACTGATAATAGATTTTCTGATAAATAAGAAAATGTCTCTTGCTGAAACTCTTGAACTTATCGGAAAAACATTTTCACTTGACGCAGTAAATATTTTTATGGGTGCAAATATGAAACTTACGTTTTCATGGTCGGAAATCAAGACAAGAAACAACAATGCTTCATATATTTTCACTGAAAACTATATATCAAACTTTTCTCAGGGAAAAATTTTTGTCATAGATAATGTAAATATACTTGAAGACAGACAGACTGCTGCCTACAGTACTCTTTCTAAATATAAAGTCGGTTCTACGATACAGTACATAATATATGACAATGAAGAAATAGTGGGAATGATAACTTTTGATCTAATAGGCCATGTGAAAAAATGGTCTCAGATGGATATAGAGTATATGACACTTCTTGGAAATGTAATTTCGAGCGGATTTACAAATTCTGAATATAACGGTGGTGAACTGAATGGCTAAAGTAGTGTGGAAACCCGGAACATTATTGGGTCCTCTTCCGGCAGTAATGGTTTCCTGCGGAACTATGGAATCGGCAAATGTTCTGACAGTGGCATGGACGGGCATAATAAATACGCATCCTGCCATGACATACATATCGGTAAGACCTTCACGTCATTCTTACAACATAATTAAAGAGAGCGGAGAGTTTGTAATAAATCTTACTACATCTTCTATGTGTAAGGTAGTTGATTTTTGCGGTGTCCGTTCAGGTGACAAGATAAACAAGTTTGAAAAATGCAATATCCATAAAGCACCTTCAAGTATTGTCAAAGCACCTCTTATAGAGGAAAGCCCTTTGAGTCTGGAGTGCAAAGTAAAGGAAATAAAGAGCCTTGGCACACATGATATGTTTATTGCGGAGATCGTTGCTATTGATATAGAAGAAAAATATATCGACAGTAAAGGAAAACTAAATCTTCAGCAGGCAGGACTTCTTTCGTATGCCCATGGTGAATACTTTGCAACAGGAAGAAAACTTGGTGACTTCGGGTATTCGGTACGTAAAAAAAGCAAAAAGAACATTAAGAGAAAGTAAAATGCTTTCTCTTAATGTTCTTTTTTTCTGTATTCTGAAGGCGTACAGCCTCTGTTTTTCTTGAATTGTCTCATGAAATGCACATCATTGTCGTATCCGCATTGTTTTGCTATGCTTGATACTGTATTTGATGTGTTTTCAAGAAGATTGCATGCAAGACTTATTTTTGATTCGATAACGTCATTTATGCAGGTTATTCCGAAAGCTTCACGATAGAGAAGCTGAAAATATGAACGGCTCAGATTGATCTGTTTGCATATTATATCAACAGTCCATTTCTCACTTGGTCTGCTGTATATGTCGTGTCTTATTTCAAGAAGTTTATCATAATACGGGCAGTTTGATACAAAAGTTTCAGCTTTTATCTGATCTGCGAGATTTGCCAGAAGGTGACCGAGCAAATGTTTTAACATATCATTTTTATGTATCTGTGCATTATAAAATTCGCCAAGCATATTCTGAAGAGTGATATCGGCTTTTTCAGTAGTTGACAGACTGTAGAGCGTATTTACTGATATATTGAACGATGAAAGAAAATTTATAGCATCACTTATGGTAAATGAGATCTTATCAAATATAAGATATTCTCCTGTAGCCGATATAGTATAAGAAGTATTTTTGTCGGTTACTATAAATGATTTTTCTTTTTTGTATATATCTTCTTTGTCATTATTTCTGATAATTACTCCGGATTTAAATATGTATAAAGATAATATATCAGTATTGTTCTTTACTGTTTTTCTGTAAAACTCATCTTTTTTACAGTTTAAGCATATGTCAGTTATGTTCAAAAGCGTATCACCTCTTTGTTTTCATAATGATTAAACTATAATACTATTTTAACATATAACAGAAATTTATGCAAGCAATCTCTACAGTTAATAGATGATAAGTATGATGTATTTTGTGTGTATTAACAAATCATACCTTAAAAAATATTGCTTACTTTTACATTTAAACCATAAAAAAAAAATACAATATTAATGATGTAATTTTTGAGGTATGAGTGTTATATCATTAAATTTATGAAAATAAAAGACGATAGGTAAGTAGTCTTAATATTATAAATCATTGATTTTGAAAAGTATATTAGATATAATAAGGACAGTGAAGAAATAATAAATGAAAACAAGTGAAAGCAATTTTAGGTTGTATGTGTAAAAGTTAAATGGTTAAGTAAATCGAAAACGAAAATGTGAAATGTGAAAAGTCAAAATGTGTATTGTTATTAAAGTGATTTGGAGGAATTATTAATGAACAAAAAAGTAAGATTTGTAAGTTGTTTTCTCGCTTCAGCAATGCTTATGTCATCGTTTACGACAACAGATGCAGGCATCGTAAATCTTCTCGACAAGAACACTGTAGTTACTGCTGCTGAAGCAGTAAGCTTCATCAACTCAGAAGGTTACTTTGAAGGTGCTTACGCAGAATGGGCAGCTGTTTCAGGCGCATCCGGTTACAATGTTTACTGTGACGGAGTTCAGATCGATTCAATGCTCGTAAGACAGTATCCGGGATACTTCAGAGCGGACGTTGTTGGTATAAAGGCCGGCAACCACACAATCAAGGTTGTTCCTGTTGTAGGCAGCAGTGAAGACGCTTCAAAGGCTTCATCAGTTACAGTAAGTGCTATAGCTCATGACCGTTCAGGATTTGCTTTTGCAAATGGTAAGGCACTCGGTGCTTACAACGGAGACGGTACACTTAAATCAGGTGCTGTTGTAGTATATGTAACAAACGAAAACAAAGACTCTGTTACAGCTAAGATCGGAAGTTCCGAAGTAAAGGGTCTTCAGAATATTATCAGTGCTTTCAAGAAGAGCGGTACAGCTCCACTCAATATCAGATGTATCGGTAACATCACTGATCCTTCTACACTTGACAAGGGCGACCTTCTTATAGACGGTTCTACAAAAGGTCTCACAATCGAAGGTATCGGTAATGATACAACATTCAACGGATTTGGTATCAGACTCAAGAGCAGTTCTGATGTAGAAATCAGAAACCTCGGTCTTATGAACTGTGACAGTTCCGAAGGTGACGCAGTAGGTCTTCAGCAGGATAACAAATATTGCTGGGTTCACAACTGTGACTTCTTCTACGGCGATGCAGGTTCAGATGCTGACCAGGCTAAGGGCGACGGTGCTCTCGATACAAAGAAATCTCAGTATGTAACACATTCATATAACCACTTCTGGGATGCAGGAAAAACACATCTCAACGGTAACGGTGATACAACACTCAACTACATTACATATCACCACAACTGGTATGACCACTCAGACTCACGTCATCCGCTTGTTCGTGTATCATCAGCTGTTCACTGCTACAACAACTTCTATGATGGTATCGCTAAGTATGGTATGATTGCAAGACTCGGAAGTTCGATCTTTGCAGAATCAAACTACTTCAAGGATTCAAACGATCCGATGCTTATCTCACAGCAGGGTACAGATACTGCTGACGGAGATCCGATCGCAACAGATGCTGGTGGTATGATCAAGGCATACGGAAACGTATTTGATAACAGCGAAAAGCCAATTACACACAAAGATTCTGCTACTAACTTTGACTGTTATGAAGCTGCTTCACCAAGCGAAGAAGTTCCAAGCTCATACAAGACAGTAAAGGGCGGTACATCATATTCAAACTTTGATACATCAAGCAGTATGTACAGTTACACAGCTGATTCAGCAGCAGATGTTCCTGCAATCGTATCTGCAAGAGCAGGTCGTCTTCAGGGCGGTGACTTTGACTGGGATTTCAGTGGTGCATCAGAAGACAGAAACTATGATGTAAATACAGCTCTCAAGTCAGCTCTCAAGGCATATGATGATAAGATCATGGCTATAGGCAGTGGCTTTAAGAATGATAACACACAGCCTCCTGCTTCACAGGTTACAACAACTATAGTAACAGGTGCTACAACTCCTGCACCACAGCAGACACAGGCACCACAGCAGGGTACAACTACAGGTAATGTACACGACTTTACTGCTAACGGTACATCAAGCTCATTCTACAGCATTACAGGCAACCTTTCATCATCAAAGGGTAGCGTAACATATAACGGAAAGACACTTACACAGTGTCTCAAGATGGAAAGCTCAACAAGCATTTCATTCACAGCAACATCATCAGGTAAACTTACACTCGTACTTAAAGAAGCAGGTGCTGCTATCAAGGTTGACGGAACAAAGTATACAGCAGATGCAAGTGGTGTTGCAACAGTAGATCTCTCATCAGGTTCACACACTATTACAAAGGGTGACTCAGCAAACCTCTTCTATATGGCATTCTCAGGTTCAGGTTCAAGCGGACAGCCTGCAGTGACAACAGCTCCTACAGGAACAGCAGCTCCAAGCCAGACACAGGGAACAATGAATACTACAACAGCTTACGTTCCACCTGCAGGTGCAGATGATGTAATCCCAGGAAACGTTAAGGTTGTAAGTGCTGGTGGTTGGAATGAAATGATGTATCTCGTACTCTCAGGAGTATCTGATAACAACATTACAGGTGTATCATACAGCGGACCTACAAGCGGTTCACTCACAGGTGAAGATCTCAAGTATCTTGTAAGAGATGTAGACGGTGGTGTACGTGTAGACGTTCCAGGTCTTAAGGCTGGTATCTACTCACTTACACTTACTACAGGCAACGGCAAGATCACAAAGAGCAACATCGCAGTTGGTGAACAGGATCGTTCAGGTTATGCACACTATGGCGCTACAGAAGGTGTTGGTGCATACAACAACGATGGTACACTCAAATCAAATGCAGTAGTTCTCTACGTAACAAACGATAATAAAGATACAGTTTCTGTAACATCAAAAGATGGTACTACAGTAACAGGTATCGGTAACATACTCAACTCAATAGGTCAGGATGCAGGTTCAGGCGCAACAGCAAAGGGCGGTAAGCCAAACAGCAACAGCGATATCATTCAGAAGCTTGCTGAAGACGGTACTCCTCTTGTAGTAAGAATCGTTGGAAATGTAACTGCTCCTGATGGTCTTACAGCATATGACTCTGTAGACTTCGGCGGTTCAGTAGGCGATAATGGTTTCATGGCAAGAATGCAGTCAGGTAAGGATATCACTATCGAAGGTATCGGTACAGATGCCTGCATCAACGGATGGGGTATTCACTTTATCGCAGAATCAAGCAATACTGACTTCGGTGAAAGCTTTGAAGTAAGAAATATAGCATTCAGAAACGTACCTGAAGACTGTGTTGGTATGGAAGGTGTTCAGGAAGGTTCAACACTCAACGCTCCTGTTGAAAGATGCTGGATCCATCACTGTGAATTCTATGCTCCTAAGATTGCAAATCCTGCTGAATCTGATAAGGACGGCGGTGACGGAGCTTGTGACTTCAAACGTGGTATGTACTTTACAAACAGCTACTGCTACTATGAAGGATATCACAAGACAAACCTTGTAGGTGGTTCAGACAGCAATATGCAGTATCACCTCACATATCATCACAACTACTGGAAGAACTGTGAATCAAGAGGACCTCTTGCTCGTCAGGCTAATATCCATATGTACAACAATGTATTTGAAGGCCAGACAAGTTACTGTATGAACCCAAGAGCAAATGCATACATCTTCTCTGAATACAACGTATTTGAAAACTCAAAAAACGTTATGGAAGTTAAAGCAGGTGCTGTAAAGAGTTACATGGACGTATTTACAAACTGTAAGGGTAATAACGACGGTACTATCGTAAGCAGTAAGTCTGAAAAGGTTTCAAGCGGTTGTAAGTATGAAAACTTTGATACTGATTCATCAGTTTCATATATCCCTTCAGGTGACTATGTACTCCATGAAGATACAGCTTCACTCAAGTCACTTCTCAAGGAACAGTCAGGCGTTATGAAGGCTACAAGTTCATCAAGCAGTGATGGTCTTGACTGGCAGCCAGTAACACCACCGGCAACAACTACTACAACTACTGTTACTACAACAGTACAGCAGCCATCACAGAGCATTGTATATGGTGACCTTGACGGAACAAATGAAGTAGATCTTACTGACCTTACATATCTTAGTCTCTATCTCCTTAAAGATCGTCAGCTTACAGATAGTCAGATTAAAGCTGCTGATGTAACAGGTGACAATGCTGTAGACCTCGCAGACCTCGCATATCTTAAACAGTATATTTGCAAGGATAACATAAAGCTCGGACCACAGTGATTGATACTCTTTGAAAATCTCAATAATTATTTTGATAAATAAAATACCTTAAAACTAAAAACACAAAGGGCACTCCTTAAATCAAAGGGGTGCCTTTTGTACATATGTATATAATGAGAGAAGCTCAAAAGTGGTGAAGAATGTTTTTAAAATGTTTGACAAAAGATTTCCGATAGGTTTCTGTAAAAGAACTAGTTAAATAAATATAATTCTGCAAAAGAAAACAGCTCAAGTTCAAAATAAACCTGAGCTGTCTTCTTATGAGCAAACATTTAAAACATTAGAGAGGCGCCACCCGGATTTGAACCGGGGATCAGGGTGTTGCAGACCCACGCCTTACCACTTGGCTATAGCGCCTGATAAGAGCGGATTACGAGGCTCGAACTCGCTACCTCCACCTTGGCAAGGTGGCGCTCTACCAGATGAGCTAAATCCGCATATTTTAAACGACCCGGATGGGGCTCGAACCCACGACCTCTAGCGTGACAGGCTAGCGTTCTAACCAGCTGAACTACCGGGCCATAATGGGAACAATAGGGCTCGAACCTATGACCCTCTGCTTGTAAGGCAGATGCTCTCCCAGCTGAGCTATGCTCCCATTCGTTTATCAGGTCTCCCTGACAACGATATTAATTATACACCATAATTGATTGATTGTCAATACTTTTTTGAAAAAAATTTTATTTATTTTTTAATTTTCTTATTTCGGTAGGAGTAAATGTATATTTCTTATTGCAGAAGTGGCACTGAACTTCGGTTTTATCTTGTTCTGATGCCATTTGTTCAAGTTCGTTTGCTCCGAGACTTATAAGAGCTTTTGAAACTCTGTCACGACTGCAGTCACATTTGTACTGTACTTCTGATTCGTCAAGTATATTAGGATCAAGACCGTCAAGAAGTTTTAAAGCAAGTTCTTCCATAGTTATTCCTGCACTCATCATCTGGGTTACCGATGAAAGTGAGTTTACATTTCTCTCTATTGTGGATATTACTTCTTCGGTTGCAAAGGGGAGAAGCTGAACGATATATCCGCCTGCAACGTTTACAGAGAGGTCGGGATTTACTAGTACACCAAGTCCGCATACAGTAGGAACCTGTTCACTTGTGGCAAAGTATGAAGCGATATCTTCTGCTATTTCTCCCGATACGAGAGGTATAGTACCTGAGTAAGGTTCCTTTAGTCCAAGATCCTTTATTACAGAAAGTGTACCGTCACGTCCTACAGCGCCTGCTACATCAAGTTTTCCATGTTTGTTTAAAGGAAGTTCTACAACAGGATTGCTGATATAACTCTTTACATTGCCTTTGTAGTCTGAAACGGCTATAAGTACACCTGAAGGACCTTTTCCGTCAAGTCTTATTGTTACAGAGTCATCTTTGTTTTTTAAAGCATAACCCATCATTGAGGCAGCTGTTGTGAGTCTTCCGAGAGCAGCTGTTGTAACAGCTGATGTTTTGTGTATCTTCTCTATCTGACTTACTATATCCGTAGTATCAACAGCCATTGCTACTGCTGAAGCGTCTGCTGATATTGCTCTTTTTAAAATTCCCATATTAAAAACTTACCTCACTAAAATTATATTTGTCTTTATTCTGATTTATTACTTTTTTTGTGCAACAAAAATTATACGCTGTGTTTTTTCATGTACAGGCTCAAATGTGTCATCATCAAAGTGTGCGATTATTTCAAATCCGCAGTCTGTAAGAAATTTGTCCATTTCTTCTGAGGGTATCGCTATTTCTGAAAAATCTTCGCTGTATCTGTCGTATTTTCCGTTATCACTTTTTTCAAAGAAGTCAAGAAAGATTTCTACTCTGTTATCTTTTGTGTGATAATTGTTCTGCCATGCACAAAATACCTGTTCGTTTTCAAATATAAAAGCGTTGTTGCCAAGTATTTCTCTATGCTTGTATATTGTGTTTGCATCAAATATGAACAATCCTCCGGGTACAAGATACAAAGATGCACGTTCTATAGTTTTTCTTATGTCTTCGGCACTGCTCAGGTGATTTATGCTGTCGAGAGCACAAACTATGATGTCAGCTTTATCATAAAGTTCAAAGCAGGTCATATCCTGACAGACGTACTGTATATCCGAACCGCTTTCGTATTTTTTATCAAGTGCTGCTGTGAGCATTTCTTCAGAATAGTCGATTCCGAGTACGTCATAGCCGAGTCTGAAAAATTCTTCGGAAAGACTTCCTGTACCACAGGCAAGGTCTACAAGATAGCGACCGTCATTTTTCTGATACTTTTTTATTATAGAGTCAAAGTATTCCGCTCTTTTTTTGTATTCAACATTTTGCGTAAGACTGTCATAGTAAAATGCAAAGTCGGAGTATTTACTCATTATTCATTTCCTCGTTATTGTCTGTATTTATTCCAAGACGTTTGAAAACTATTTCATATCCGTCACAGCCATAGTTGAGAGATCTGTTTACACGGCTTATAGTTGCCGTGCTTGCACCTGTTTCGTTTACGATATCATTGTAAACGTGGTGTTTGCTGAGCATTTTTGCAACTTCTAATCTCTGAGAGAGAGATTTCAGTTCATTTACAGTACACAGGTCTTCAAAAAACTTATAGCATTCGTCTATTGTTTCGAGTGAGAGAATTGCTTCAAACAGACCATCTGTATATTTATCTTTTATTTTACTGTTCATAAGTACTTTCACCTTACTTTTCTGTAATTTCATATACCACTATTTTAACACATTAACACACAAAAGTAAAGCGTTACATAAAAATAATCGGTGACCGAAAAAAATATTATTTTTTTTATGTAGCTTTTTTTTAAGTTACCGAGTATTAATAATGTAAGCTTACATATAAAAAATGGACTGAAAGGAAGATTGTTATGAAAAACTCAAAATTGACAGCTCTTTTAATGGGGATAGCCCTTGCAGGAGCAAACTTTGCGTGCATGCCGTCTGAAAATGTTTCAGCTATAGGAATTGTCACAAAGAGTACAGATGCTTATCTGAAAAATCCTGATTTTGTTATCAGGGAAGGCGAAAAAATAACAGACAGAATGCTTTATGATCACGGGATCCTTGTTTTGCGTGAAGTAGTTCTTTATCATGATCTCAAAATAGATGAAAGATATGGTCAGGAAGACCCGTGCGATTACTGGATTATAGAAAATCCTACCGAGTATACAGCAGATGATTATACACTTAATGAGGGTAAAAATACGCTGATATTCAGAGGACCACATGATTATACTTTTGAACTCACTGTAAATGTAACATTTGCTGAAGAATCTGAAAAGGAATCAGACTTTGTACCCGGTGACATAAATCATGACGGAATCGCTGATAAAAAAGATCTGGTGTTATTAAATAATTGTCAGGGATTCTTGAAATGTGATAAGTCTGAATCTCCTATAAGTGATGACGGTCTGGTAAAAGCAGACTATATGATTTATGATTTTCAGGCAGCTGATGTAAATCAGGATGGAGATATAGATTTTATGGACGAAGAGTATTTGTCTGCAAATCATTTCAACGCTGATGAGACTATAGGTGCACAGGATCCGGAACCTGAAAGTAAGAATGTTGCAGTAGGTGACATTAATGCAGACGGAGTGATCGACTTATCTGACCTTACAAGTTTAAGCCTTGTACTTCTTGGTGATGCAAAAAATGCTGATGGTAAGATATCAGATGTAAACGCCGATGGTGAGTTGAATATAGCAGACCTTGCTCATTTCAAACAGTATATCATGCATGAAGACGGTATAAAGTTAGGTTCGTAATAAATATAAAACCATAGGAAACACAGATTAAAGGTTTTCTATGGTTTTATTTTTATGGTGTTTTTTAAATTAAATGTTTTGGTAAAATAAATAAAAAAATTGTGACTTGGACTTAATAATAATATGAACTAGCCAAATGATTGCTTTAGGATAAATTTTATCATATTTTTAGCTTTTAAAATCCAAAAAAATATGATATAATTAAATTATGTGTGATAGGGTTATCTATTTAACAGATATATTAGATAACCAATAGTTAAAAATTTTGATGGGAGTAATTATATGTCACAAAGTTTTAAAGAATTGAAACAGGAAGCGTTGAAAAAATATTTCGCTAAGATGAATCCTCAACAACAGGAAGCGTTATTCAAGGTTGACGGTGCGTTGCTTATTCTTGCAGGCGCAGGAAGCGGTAAAACTACAGTAGTTGTAAACAGAATAGCAAATATGGTTAGCTTCGGAAATGCGTTCAATGATGATTCTGATATGGATACTTCGGATGAAAACAAACAATTTCTCAATGACTATATAAACGGTCTTACAGATGATGTTGAAAGACTTAAAGAAATTATAGCTATTTCGCCGATAAAACCGTGGAATATACTGGCTATTACTTTCACAAATAAGGCTGCCCGTGAGCTTAAAGAAAGACTTGAAGTTATGCTTGGTGATGACGGACTTAGCGTAAATGCTTCAACATTTCATTCCTTGTGTGCACGTATCCTGAGAGTAGAAATCGAAAATCTCGGATACAGCAGTAATTTTACAATTTATGATGCAGATGAAAGTCAGAGACTTCTTAAAGCTTGTATGAGCGACCTCGGAATAAATGATAAGACTCTTAATCCAAAAGCTGTTATAAATGAAATAAGTTCGGCAAAAGATTCACTTGTTACTCCTGAAGAGTACAAAAAACAGACCGAAGGTGATTTCAAAAAGACAACCATAGCTAAAATTTACAGAGAATATCAGAAAAGACTTCTTGCAGCAAATGCACTTGATTTTGATGATATTATCATGCTTACAGTTGAGTTGTTTGAAGATTACCCGGAAATACTCGAAAAGTATCAGGACAGATTCAGATACATAATGGTAGATGAGTACCAGGATACAAATCATGCACAGTTTAAACTCATCAGTCTTCTTTCTGCAAAGTATAAAAACCTTTGTGTTGTAGGCGATGACGATCAGAGTATTTACAGATTCCGTGGTGCAACAATAGAAAATATCCTCAGTTTTGAAGATCAGTTTGACGATTGTAAGGTAATAAGACTTGAACAGAACTACCGTTCAACACAGAATATACTGAATGCGGCAAACTCTGTTATAAAAAATAACAAGGGAAGAAAAGCAAAGACTCTTTGGTGTGACGGTGAAGAAGGCTGTAAGGTATATGTATATAAGGCATCAGACGAAGCAGATGAGGCAAGATACGTTTCAAGTGCAATTATGGCTGATAAAAAAGCAGGCGGAAGTTTTAAGGATAACGCAGTACTTTACAGAATGAATGCACAGTCAAACTTTATCGAAAGATCTTTTATACAGAATAATATTCCGTACAGAGTATATGGTGGAATGCGTTTTTACGACAGAAAAGAAATCAAAGATATGATAGCATATCTTAGTGTTATAAACAATCAGTATGATATGATGCGATTCAAGAGAATAGTAAATGAACCTAAGAGAGGAATAGGGGAAGCTACTATAAAAACTCTTGATGAGATATGTGTTGCAAATGCTGCATCTCCTGTAGAAGTTATGAATGACGCAGATAATTATCCGCTTCTTTCTAAAAAGTCAAACAGCTTAAAAAGCCTTGCTTCAATATTTATGCAGCTTTCCGATATAGCTGATACAGTTGCACTTGATACACTTCTTGATGAAGTTCTTGATAAGACAGGTTACAGAGAATATCAGAAGTTGCAGGGCGATGAAGGTCTTGGAAGACTTGAAAATATAGAAGAACTTAAATCAACTATGGTTGAGTATCAGAAAAATAATGAAGATCCTACACTTGACGGATTCCTTGCAGAGATCTCACTCTATACAGATCTCGACAGAATGAAAGGCGATGAAAACTGCGTAACTCTTATGACGGTTCATTCGGCTAAAGGTCTTGAGTTTGAAAATGTTTATGTAATAGGTATGGAAGACGGCATTTTCCCAGGTTCAAGGTGCTTCTACAATGATGCTGATATGGAAGAAGAAAGACGTCTTGCATATGTTGCTATCACAAGAGCCAAGAAGAAAATCAGACTCATACATGCAAATCAGAGAATGCTTTTTGGTACTACAAGCAAGAATGCGAAGTCAAGATTTATAAAAGAAATAGACCCGAATGTTGTTCTCAAAGAAGACAGAGTGTCCACAATAGTTCCGGCAAGTGCAAAGTCAAAGTCACACCCTGCTATGAATACTATGTCTTTACAGCAACAGCTTGCCGCAAAGAAAAATCAGAAACCTGATGTAAATACAGGAAAAGCAAGAATAGATTATAGCGTAGGCGAAAAAGTCAATCATGAAAAATTCGGAACAGGTATAGTTCTGAGTGTAAAACCTATGGGTAATGATGCACTTCTCGAAATTGCTTTTGACGAGGTCGGAACAAAGAAAATAATGTCTAATTTTGCTATGATGAAAAAAGCAGATCAATAAATAAAAAAATACCGTAACGTGAAAAATGCGTTACGGTATTTTTTTCAGAATATATTTTTCATATCTACAGTTTCCGGAAGAGAGGCATTATATTTTCCGAGTACGTAAAAATTACTGCACATAAAAGATTTATCAATACTGCCGATTATTACAGCATGTGATATCGGGTCATATCTCATGCAAATAATATTTTTTGAAAAATCAAGATTTTCTTCTTTGTTTTCAAAATATATATCACGTGTTGTATAGGTTTTAGCAAAGCTTTTGGTTATTTCCATATCATTATGTATGCCGTTATAATCAGGTATGTAGATAATACTTCCATCAGGAATACTGTCAAAGTAATCATCTTTTACAATAGCGGAAAATGCGTTATATCGGTCAAGATTTTTTTTGAAATATGTATTCCATGCAGCATTTCCGACAGTTGAGGCAAGTGAGATTACGAAAACAAGTGATGACAGAAGTATAAGAGTGGGTTTTTTTACTTTACCTTTGAAAACACAGCGTAATAACAATAAAAATAGCGGTATCATAAAAAAGTAACTGTAAAACGAAGTTACATATGAATAGCTGTTACTTTGTGACCATGCAACATATTTTTCTGTAAAACAAATAATTATATTTGGAATTATCATTGCCGTTATGCAGAAGAGCGAGAGTATTCGTGAATTTTTCGGAGTATTTATCTTAGAAAAGTATCTGTAAAATATTACAGCGGTAATCAGCGGAATGATTATAAGCCCAATATTTATATTTTCAATAAATTCTGAAAATGTAATATATTTTTTTAAAATCATTGCTCCAAGCGGAAGTCCGGGAGTCATACCCAGTGTATATATCACCATAGTGATAATACTCTGAGGAATGTTACCAAAGTATAATTTTGCTCCGTCATAGTCAGAAGGATACATATGTCGCCATGCAAGATAGATAACAAGATATAAAAGTAAAAAAAGTATATGGAAGTGCGTATTGTAAAGTATTTTTGATAAATTAGAGAATATATTTCCGTCACTCTTATACATGGCTATAAGTATAAAAAGAATGATATATGCTGCCATTGATTCGTATAACATAGCAGCAGAAGTAAACAGGATCGCACTGATTATAAGTGATGATGTTTTTTCTTCTCTGTAGTAGTCTGTAAAATGAACAAGAGAAAAAAGAATAAGCCCTATTGGTATCTGATGGGCAAGTGTGTACGATACAAAAAGATTATGCTGATTTGATATACAGGCAAAAGAGATAAAAAGAAGTGTACATAAAAAAGCAGAATTTTTGTCGACATTCTTTTTTATCAACTGATATAAACCGGTCATGTTGAAAATGACAGATAATGCAGAGAATACCCTGATAACAGGAATACTGTCAAAAAAATAAGGTATGTACAGTAGCGGAAGTAAGATGATATGACATACACGTCCATGTTTTGCATCACTTAAAATAGTGTTCCAAAGGTCGCCTTGCTGTACCTGCATATATGTAACTATATCATCGTGTACAGTGAATACACTGTCAGCTGTTGTGAGAAAGAAAAACAGAACACATACTGCAAGAGCGGAAAACTGTAGTAGGGGAGTTGCTTTTTTCAGATTTATCACTACCTTTTATTAGAATTGGTAATTATTATTATAACATTTTTAAAAACAGTTTACAACTGTTTTGGGGGAGTGAAAAAAATAAAACATCCACATTTTTAGTGGATGTTTTTAAAGTACTATCTTCTTTTCTGACCTTTGAATATAAGACCTATTACTTTAGGACCTGCATGAGATGCAACAGTTATACCTATTTTTGCAGTATATTCAGGCGGATAACCAAGTGCTTTGGTAATTTCTTTTTCAAAAGCTGACGTTACATCTTCCATTGAACCGGCAAGTACGATATATGGTGTCTGAGGAATCATATTTTTCTTCGCTGTTTCGATGAGTTTTGGCATAATATTTTTTTCGCCTCTGATTTTTTCAGGGACATGTGATTCGCCGTCAATTATATTTATAACAGGTTTAAGACCGAGAAGTTCTCCGACAAAGGCGGCAGCGGCAGAAAGTCTTCCTGAACGTTTAACGTATTCGAGTGTGTAGGGAACAAAATGTACTTCAACAGATGAGAACCATTCATCGAGATATGCAAGTATTTCTGAAACATCGGCACCTTTTTTAGCCTTTATAGCAGCCTGGAGCGTAGGATATCCCATAGCAGCGGTATAATTAAGTGAATCCACAACATGTATATTCATTTTTCCTCTGGCTTCAGGAACGTTTTCATAAAACATTTCAATTGCGTTTATAGCATTGTTGTAAGTGGCCGAACCTGTTGAAGAGATAGATACATATATTATATCGGTATAACCTTCTTTGAAAAATTCAGTATATACTTCTTCAAACTGCATTATTGTGATCTGTGAAGTTTTAGGAAATCCCGAAGATGTACTCATCAGTTCATAAAATTCATCATTTGTCATATCAACATTATCAGTGTATGATTTGTCATTTATCATTACAGTAAAGTTAAGTATGTGTATGTCATGCTTTTGTGCAACTTCCATTGTCAGATCAGAAGATGAGTCAGTCATTATTTTAATTTTATTCATTTAAATACTCCTTAAAAATTAATATTTTGTAAGTTTTCCTTCAGAAGAAAGGTCGGGATAGTCCCATTGTCTTAAAACTTCATAAGCGGCTATGGCTACCGAGTTTGAAAGGTTTAGACTTCTCAAAGTATTTCTCATAGGAATTCGTACACATTTTTCCGGATTGTCGTGGAGAAGTTCTTCATCAAGTCCTGCATCTTCACGTCCGAAAATTATATATACGTTGTCATTCGGATAAGATACGCTGCTGTGATTTTGCTTTCCTTTTGTAGTAAAGAAATAGTAATGACCTTCATTTTTACTAAAGAAATCATCTATATTCTTATAATAAGTTATATCTAATTTGTCCCAGTAATCAAGTCCTGCACGTTTGAGATTTTTATCTGTAACAACAAATCCCATTGGTTCTATAAGGTGCAGTGAGGCGCCTGTTACAGCACATGTGCGTGCTATATTTCCGGTATTCTGAGGTATCTGTGGTTCTACAAGTACAATATTCAACTTATACATATTTTTCTCCCAAAATATAAAAATATTCTATAAAATTTATCAATACAAATTCATTATATCATAAAATATGCCTGATTTCAATGTAATTTTTGGAATGTTGTTTTTGGTGAAGTAATTAAGACAGAACAAACCGGTCGCCTATAAATAAACGACCGGTTTGCTTCCTTGAAATCCGGAAATAAACTATATAAATGAAAGATAAAAAATGAAAGCTTATATTGAATATAAAAATCATTCAGCAACTGATGAAGCATCAGTTTCATAAGATTTTTCCCACTCATCGAAACGTTTCATAATTTCGGTATATGTGCTCTTAGTTATATCAGGCATATCATCTTCCTTTAGTCTAAGTGTTTCCGCTGCTTGTCCGAAACCTTTGGTAACGGCATCACGCATAACAGAAATTTTTGATGGATCATCGCCGGCAAGAGCCATAGCCATATCCATTATTCTGGTTGCAACAGCGTCTACCGAATAGAAACCTCCCTCAGAAACAGACTGTTTCGCAGCTTCAATATCTTCCTGAGTGAAATTGTTTTTTATGTTTTTAGTAATGTCACTCACTGAAAGATAAGATGAATTTCCTTGTGCCTCAAACATTTTTTCTATCATGGAGATAAATGCCTGAGTCCGCTGTTCTTCAGCCGATTCTAAAGCTTTTGATATCGATTCTTTTGAGTAGATTCCCGTGTCTGTTTTTTCAATGTTTGGTTGTTTGGTAAATGAATCCTGTATCTGAGTTTTTTGCAAAGCAGCATTGTCTGCTTCGTTCAAAACATCCTTAGAAGAAGCTTTATCGGTGTTTTTTACCGATTTTGCATACTTCATATCATTTTTTACAGAATTGTAATTCATGATTTGATTCATTTCGGTTATTTCCATCGGACTTCCCTCCCCACATAAGCTAAAAAGCCGAGTTTATAAAAGATATATCATACAAAATATATATCGTTAATTAAGAGGAAAGTTAAATATACAGATTCACTAAAAAATATTAACTTTGTTTGTTAAATGTGTGAGGTGGGTTTGCTTTCACCTCAAATATGGCATGAATTATTGGCTGATTAATGTCATCGTGGTTACTGTTTTCAACTATGTCATGCATTTCCGAACGTTTGACATATTTGTATTCAGGTTTTACAGAGTTAAGTACCTGAAGAGTTACTGCCTGTCTGCACAGATCACAGTTACAACAGTTGAACATGTCCATCATCTCATCAAGCTTTGAGTAAAGTACCTGTTTGGTCATATTGAGAAAGTGTGGTCTGTCATCTTCGGCTTTTGAAGCAACCTCCTGAACAGATTCTTTTTTTGTTTCTTTTTGTTCTGATTCTGAGGAACCTACGATGTCTTTGTGCAGTTCTTCTTCGATATTGTCTGCAGTAGTTCCGGCAAAAAATTCTCTGACCGATGTTGTATTTTTTATGGCAGGACGTGTTCCGGAAATAACATCACCAAGTGTTTGCGGTGTTGGCTGATTTTCCGGAGCAGTATACTGTTTTTTTTCTGCAAAAGTATTTTCCGACAGTCTGAAAGTGTCTGATTTTTTGTTGTATCCGTCTTTTAATGCGGCGTGACGAACCTGTTCATCAGCGTATGAAGGCATTATCTTGTTGAACATATTTTCTTTAGAAAGACTCTTTTTTACTTTTCTGTTTGTCATAAATGATTCCTCCATAAAAATTAAAAAATACCTCGATCCATGAGTTCCTGTGTAAGAAGCTGAAAATCTTTTATACCTTTTGCGCTTTTCTTGTATTTAGTAATGTCACATTGAAGTGAATGAGCCTCCGAGAGAGCTTTACAGTTTCTGATAACTGTATTGAATACCGGAATTTCAAACTTATCAGCAAGCAGTTTAGCAGTTCCGTATGCTTCTTTATGAAGTTTGAAGTGTTTGTTATATCTGTTTATCAGTATTCCTGCAATTTCAAGTCTTGGATTACACGCTTTTTTGGTATGTTCTATGGTTTCATGTACTTTTGTAAGTCCCTGAAGACTGAATATATCCGGCAATGTCGGAAGGATTACGTATCTGGTTGCAGATAACACATTTGCTGTAAGTATGCCAAGACTCGGCGGAGAATCTATAAGAATATAGTCATACAGATTTTTTACACTTTCGAGAGCTTCTTTTAAAAGAAATTCTCTGTTGATACCTGTGTATTCCATTTCTAGTGCATTAAGGAGTATATCCGAAGGGATGATATCCGCAGTAGGTGATCTCTGTATACAATCAAGTGTACTTACATCTTTTCTCATAGCGTCATATATAGTGTACGAATCTTCGGTTTCTGCTTTGAGGCTGAAAGACAGATTTGACTGAGGATCCATGTCAATGCACAGCACACGTCTGCCGTGTTTGTTCAGGGCGGCTGCAAGAGCGTTTACTGTTGTTGTTTTTCCGACACCGCCTTTTTGAGTAATTACTGAAATTATTCTTGCCATTTAATATACCTCATTGAATCTTTAATTTTTTTATATTTATTCTATAATTATATCTATTATAACAAGTAATAATTTTTTTTTCAATATAAAAAACGACAATAAATAAAAATATTTTAAAAAAATAATCAGTAAAAAAACGCATATATGTATACATATTTATTGATGACTACAATTTTTTTAAATATGGTTATCAGAAGTGCGCCGGCAAATAGTAAAAATGATTATCGTAAAATCTGAAAAGAAAAAAGTTTAAAATAAAAATAAAAAAAACTATTTAATAAAATCAGAACTGTCCGATACATATAACAGAGGGATTGCTTTGTGGTGATTTATATTTAACGCTTACAGAAAGGAGTTGTGTTTAGAATGAATATTAATTTTAATGTATGCAATGGATATATGAAAACCAATGAAATCGGTTCGCAGAGTTTAAAAGAATTTAGCGGAATAAGACCGGCTGAGCGTACTGTCGGAAAACATGATACAGTATCAATAAGTTCTGAAGCAGCATCATTTGCAGAAGTGGATCGCAGCACAAAGGCCATTGCCTCTGAGGTAAGCACTTGTGCGCCACAGGAAAAAATTAATTCTCTGAAGGCACAGATTGCAGCAGGTACATATAATGTATCAGCCGGAGATGTGGCAGATGCCATACTTAGTCGTCTGGCATTCTGAGAGGGTAACGTAAAATAGACAGGAATGCTTTTGACAGAGAAATAGATCTTGTTAAAGGCTATTCCTGTTTAATTCTTTAAAAATCTGTTTTCCGTGAAAAAAGGAGTAGGGTTATGAAAAATTATGATGAATTTTATGATTTTATGGAGCAATACACAGAGTTTTACAACGAAGTTCTGGAAGTAGAAAGAGAAAAAGCAGATGCTTTGTTGTCAAATGACCTTACTTTGATAAATGAAGTATTGGCGGAGTATCAGGTTTGGGTAAAAAGAACAGAGCAATATGAACACAGAAGACAGGAAATGTTTAAGGAATTAGGGTTAGAAGGAAAAAGTTTCAGGGCAATAATCGAATCGGAAACAGGAGATTGCCGTGAAGAGTTGGAGGATTTATTCTACAGATTCAGGGAAGCGGTTGTAAAAACAAAAGAATATAACAACAAATCATTGGAAATAGTAAGGGAAAATGTTAAAACGCTAGGAAACGTTAATTATGATGAGGGCGATCCGGCATGCTATGATAAGCATGGAACTTTGCCGGAAAAGCAATTTTCGTCAATGAATTTACTCGACAAAAAAGCTTAAAATCGGGGGTATTTTTATGAGACCGACATTTATGGGGTTCGAGTCTTCAAAGGCTGCTCTTTTTGCAAGTCAGAAGGCTCTGGATATAGTAGGACATAACCTTTCAAATATGTCCTCTGAAGGGTATACGAGACAGAGAACAGATCAGGTAGCTATTGATGTTTATGCCTATAAAAACAGGATAAGTACCAGTTCAGTCAACTGTACGGGTATGGGATGTACAGTTGAGGGTGTTTCTCAGGTACGTGATGAAAGACTGGATACAGCATTCAGAAATTCATATTCGGAAACATCATACTACAGCAAGAGCAATGAAATGCTTTCAGAGATCGAAACCATCATGTCTGAAATAGATGAAGGTGTTGACGGAAATGGATACGGTCTTAGCTGGGGTATAGAACAGATGTACAGAGCACTTGAAGATTTTTCAACAAATGTAAACATAAGTGCGGATGCATCAATATTTGCAGATTCGGTAACCAACGTAACAAATATGCTCAACAGATTGTCTGACAGTCTGGCAGAATCATGTGATGCCTGTAAAGCAGAGCTTGGTGCTGAAGTTGCAGATCTGAACACTATATTAAGAGATATTGCGACGCTTAATGATGAAATAAGCGATATAATTTTTACAAACAGTTATACAGAACAGTATGGACCAAACGAATTTATTGATAAGAGAAATGTCCTCCTTGATAAGTTGTCAGCATTTGGAAAAGTACATGTTGAAAATAACAAGGATGGTACGATAGATGTTTCTTTAAATGGTCACGAATGCGTAACAGGTGTGGATGCAGATTCAGTAGAGTATCTGCAGAAAAATAACGGAACGGTTACTCTCAACTGGAAGAGTGACGGTACAAAGACGGATACAGATTCCGGAATCCTGAAAGCTTCAGCCGAAATAATAAACGGAAGAGGAAACTATATCACAAATTCAACAGAAAGTACAGTCAGAGGATTCAGATATTATCAGGATTGTCTTGATACTTTTGCAAGAAATCTTACCGATGTGCTTAACAATACACTCCCTGCTGAGTATGACGCAGATGGAAATGTTATAGCATATAAAAAACTTGTCGGCGAGAGTGATATAGAAGACGGCGAACTGGTCGTATATACAGACAGACTTGTAAGTGCTGAAAATATAGCTATTTCGGATGACTTTTTTGAAGATTCGTCATATATGCTTTATGATGAAAAAAGTAGTGATAACACATATTTTCTTCAGATGATAGGTAAGCTTTCTACCAACAGGATACCGTTTGTAAGCGGTCCTGAAACATTTACAGGTACATTCCAGGAATATATTTCCGAGTGTGCTGGAAAAATAGGCAGTGATGTTTACTACGCAAATTACAGATATGAAGCTTGCGAGCAGTATTCAAATGAGATGCTTGACAGCAGAGATAACGTAACAGGGGTAAGTGAATCTGAGGAAACAGTAAGCATGCTTACATACAACAGAGCTTTTCAGGCAGCAGCCAAGATGATGACAACTATGGATGAGATGCTTGATGTGATCATAAATCAGGTTGGTGCTCTGGGATAAAGCAGGATAATAGGGGTGATTTGAAATGTCAGTCAGAATAACACAGGGAGTATCAAACAGAGCTTATTTGAGTAACCTTAACGGTTCTCAGTATAAAATGAACAAGGCTATGCAAAAAGTAGAAACAGGCAGAGCTTTTGAAAAAGTATCTGAAAATGTTTCAGCCGGAACAAATGCACTGGCACTTCGTTCAAGATTATATAAAAACGATCAGGTTCAGGAAAATATCAAGGTTGCATCTGAACAGTTGGGGGTAGCAGAAGAAAATCTTCTGGCTATAAATGAAGTTGCGGTAAATGTTCAGTCACAGGTGCTCAAAGCCCTTAACGGAACAAATACGGTAATAGGAAAAGATGTTTTTCTTTCTGTACTTGACAACTCAAAAAGGTCTGTTATGAATTTTGCTAACAGCAGGTATAATGATAAATACATACTCGGCGGAACAAATGCCGCAACTCAGCCTTTTGCATGTGACGAAGACGGTATGCTCACATATAACGGCGTCACGATAGAGGATATTGAGTACAATGATGGTGTGTATGAAGTTGACGGTGAGGCTGTGCCGTATAACGATGATGTTTATATCGACATCGGTCTTGATATAAAGCTCGTAAACGGTGAGATCGATCCGAAGACTGCATATAAAATATCAGTTTCAGGTCTTGATACATTAGGATATGGAAAGTCAGAAGTAGTTTATGAAAATGGCGCAGGGGAAGAATTGACCTATGAGGTATCAAACAACATTTATGACATAATAACAGAAATGTCTGATGCGCTGCAGGAAGACGATATGGACAAGTTGTCTGCTCTGTACGGACACATGAACGATCGACTTGATGATATGATGAAAGAGGTTTCAAATATAGGAACCAGATGTCAGTTTCTTGATACAACATTGGCAAGACTTGAGGACGAAAACATATCATTGACCCAGATGCAGCAAAATACAGAAGGTATTGATGATGCTACCGAGATAATGAATTATATGAGTTATCAGTATGCATGGAATCTTACGATGCAGTTCGGTAGTAGTGTTATTCCGAAAACACTTATGGATTATGTAATGTAAGCTGTTATTTCAGGCATTTGATTTTGTAGGGGGTGTTTTTTATGCAATTATTAAAAATAACCACGACTCCGATAAAATACAGAGTTGAAACAGAAAGAGCATCTTTTACATTAGCTGATTCGGATAATTATGATTCTTCAGGTGTATTGCAGGGGGGTATCAAAAAAGTTGATGCAACAAATAATACTGCAGCAAATACACTTAAAAATGAAGTTTCTTCGTCAAGTGTGGCACAATATCAGAAGATGGCCAGACAGGACAAGACGTTTGATCATTCGGGAGGACAATTCAGTTCATATGATGTAAGATATCGTTATGGTGTAGGAAATAATGTATCACAAATTCAGCCACAGTCAGACGGTCAGTTCATTTCGCAGAAGGCGGTTTCAATTGACAGAGCCTTTTATGAGATGGATTCACTCAGACCCGACGAGTCATGGGAACCGGAAGTAAAGATACAGAGTGAGAGTGCGCCTGTTCAACAGAGTATTGATGCGTCACCGAAACTTGAATTTAATCCTGCAACTTACAAATTCGTAGTGGAAGAATTGGCAGATGTAAAGATAGAATATTTAGGTGGATTTAATTATTTCCCAAGAAGTTCTGCACCCGGCTACGAGGCTGAAGAAGACACTTAACAAATTACAGACATGAAACTGATATACAGACAGGGGTGTGTATTCACACCCCTTATTATTTAAAAGGGATTTTTATTGAGATATAGCGGAGGTTATTATGAAAATTAACACAGTAAATTTTGGAGAGATAGAAGTAAATGAAAACGATATAATTACTTTTGACCAGCCTATTTATGGATTTGAAAATGATAAGCGATATGTTTTTATGATAGATGAATCTTTGAACGGAGAGTTTATATGGCTTCAGTCGGTCGATAACGGGGCACTTTGCTTTGTACTGGCAAATCCTGCGATACTTCCTGTTCCATATGATCCAAGTTTTCCTGAAGATGTTTCTTCTGTTATAGGTAAGGGGAATTATGAGGTATGGCTTATCATGGTTGTTACAGATGAGTTCAAGGATTCTACTGTAAATCTTAAAAGTCCGATTGTGATAAATCTTGATGAAAGAAGAGCTGCACAGTTTATTTCAGAAGATGATCTGGCTATAAGGTACAAAGTTTTTGAAAATATTAAGGAGTGAAAAAAATATGCTTATATTGTCAAGAAAAGTAGGAGAGACACTGTGTATAAATGATGATATAGAAATAAAAATCGTTGAGGTCAGCGGTGACAAAGTAAAGGTAGGCATAGAGGCACCAAAGGATGTATCTGTACTCAGGAGTGAACTCAGACACACAATGGAGAGTAACAAAAATGCATCAGCCGCTATATCGCCTGATGCATTCAAAAATAAACTTGGTATTATTAAAAAATAAAATCAATAAATAGTACTTTCATCAATCATATCAATGTTTCCGAGTAGTGAGAGATTGAATTGACGTATGAAGATCAGAAGCTCAGTTTCAGCACGTTTACTGAGCTTTCCTAATTTGTACTTGTATTTTGTGTGATTTCCGAACATGAGACCTTTCTGGCCTGTATGCAGGCGTATATCAGTAGGTTTTGAAAATATAGGTTCGCTTATACGGACAGTTATTTTTTCTTCGTATTCGGAGAGAATTTCGGGACATTCTATCGCAAGTCCGCGGATAGAGATCGCACGTATGTTGCAGGGATGCCATTTGTATGTTAATTTATTAAATATCAGTTTGTGCTTAAAAGCGGGTAGCAGCACCTGTGCTTCAAAGGGTGCATGTGCTGCAAGCAGTTTTTCGGCACCTTTTATAAATACGCATTTTAATGAAACCACACGAAGAAGTTTTTCAGATGAAAGATAAACTTTTCCTGTGAAAATATGTGTTGTTATATCATCTTCACTGCAAATTACCTTTACTTCTGTATCCATCTGAAGTATAGGCACAAAGGAAGCTATGAAGTCAATAGACTGATTTTGTGACGAAAAAACTGCATGGCCGATTTCCAGCACATCGTCACGCATTGTTTTAAGTATTGCTTTACATTTTAAAGGAAACATTTTTCCACCCCCAAATTATCTTAATTAATATTATAACATAAAAATATGAGAAGATAAATATATTTTGCAAAAAAATAAATTTATAGGGATATAAAAAGAAAAGTATTGTACGGAGGGATTATTATGGATTATAGGGAGTATACCGAAGTTGTATGTGATTATCTTGAACAGATAAGCGATATTATGCTTGAAATAGAGAGAGAGATAAACACCTTATATGTTTGTTCACCCGATGACATTTCGCTTGCTGTAGAAAAAATTAATGAGTACAGGGTTTATACAGATGAAATATTTGAAGAGATCTACAAAATATGCGATCAGGATGATACAGGAAACCTAAGAAAAGCTGTCAAAGCTGTGTGCGACAGAAAAGACATAGATGATGAGTTTTCTGAAGTATATGAAGCGGGTCAGGAGGTAAATGCGGTTGCTCACCGTATAGTAAAGCTTATTCCGAGAGTTTCGGACAGACTCACAAGGCAGAAAGAAAAAACTCTTCAGGAAATCAAGCAGAATAACGGCAGTCAAAGCGCCCATGCTTCAAAATATTATTCTGCGGTAAATGATGAAAGAGATAATTATCATTTTTCACGAAAAAGTAGAAGTATATAAAAAAAGCGAAAAACTATTTAAAAAACTATGAAAATGACGATAAATATAGTAATGGATCGATGATATACAACTATTATTCAGGGGTGATTTTATGAATGTAAATTCAACAGATAATTCGTATACTTCTGCTTCTTACAGCAATAAAGGTATATCCGGTATGGCATCCGGAATGGATACAGAGGGATTAGTACAGGCATTGCTTTCAGATGTTCAGAAAAAAATTGACAAACAGGAGCAGCAACAGCAGATTTATGAGTGGAAACAGGAAGAGTACAGAGATGTAATAGATAAGATAAATGAGTTTAAAGAAAAATATCTGTCTACTACAGGGGATAAGTCTCTTCTTCTCTCATCAACTTTTAAGACTTCAAATACTCAGAGTAGTTCGTCTGCAATCAAAGCAACGTCCACAACAGATGCGGTAAACGGAACTTTTACAGTAAACGTTAAAGAAATGGCTTCTTCGGCTAAGTTTACTTCACTAAAACCTGCAAGCGAAGATATGAACGCTGCTATAGATGTTAATTCTGACTTTATGACAGGCTCTAATTCGAGAGCGGCATATATTAATATTGGATATGGTGATGGTGAGAATGAAAATATCAAAATTGACATAAGCGGTGCTACTTCAAATGAAGATATCGTTGACAGGATAAATGCAGGAATAGCACGTCATAACAAGGTAGAAGGAGCTTCCGTGGCTATAAGTGCCTCAGTCAAGGACGGAAAAATAGTTTATTCAGGTTCAGGTGAGAGTACGAACTTTACCGTTACAGGACCTGACGGAACAATATCTTCTGCGCAGCTTGAAAAAACAAGTGTTGTTACAACAGGTGCTTTTAACAGTGAAAACTCAATAACACTTAAGCTCGATAATAAGGAACTTAAGGTTGATTTGTCAGAAAGTAAAAATGCTGACGATATTAAAGCTGCTATAGAAAATGCAATGGAAGGTAATGAGAATTTTGAAGGTAAAGTGTCTTTGGAAGTTTTAACTGACGAAGAGGGTAATTCAAAACTTTCATTTAATCTTGAAAATGCTGAAGGTGAAGATGCAAAACTCAGCATATCCGGAACAAAACTAGGTCTTGCCACAATCGGTCTTGAAGGTTCTGCAACTTCCGCAGACGGAAAGATTGAGGCACAGAACGCAGTTTCCATAGCTCAGAATAAGATTACTATCGGAGGCACGGAGATAGGATTTTCGGCTGAAGATACACTTGAAACTATCGTCCAGAAGATAAACGATGAAATGGGCGGTGAAGGATCAGGTTTTACAGCATCTGTAAGTTCAGGTGCATTAAAAATAGTCAGCACTACTAATGATGCAGATATTTCTATTGACGCAGCAGCGGCTGATCTTGCAAGATTTGGTCTTACAGAAAAGACAGAAGCTACTGTTACTTCAACTATGAGTACAGAAGCACCCGAAATAAATTCAAAAGGCAAGCTTGATATATCGTATAACGGTGTTTCAAAGGGCATAGAAATCACCGATACTGATACAATTAACAGCCTCAGAGATAAGTTGTACAACGCTTTTGGTTCGGGAATTAAACTTAATGATGACGGTACATTTACAGCAGGAACAGGAAAATCTATTTCTGTTTCAGGCAGTGATGAAATAAAAGAATACTTTGGAATCGAAGAAAATACATCTAACTTTATTGATACTTCAAAATCAGTTGCTGATATTTATAACACGGATGGAGATAAAATAGATGAAGATGATGATATTTCATTTACAATAAATAATGTCGATTTTTCTTTCAAAGGTTCAACATCTCTTGCTGATATCATGGCAGAGGTAAATGACAGCAGAGCAGGCGTAACGCTTACTTTTAACTCGCTAAATGATAAGTTTACTATAAAGACTGACGAAACAGGCGAAGATGCACAGCTTAATGTTCAGGATGGACAGGGCGGTCTTATAACCAGGATGTTCGGCAAAGGTACGATTGAAGAAAAAGGTTCTGATGCAAAGCTTGAGATAGATGGTGAAGAAGTAAGGTATGCCGGAAATGATATCACATATAACGGTATAAATCTCTCTATCAAAAACAAGACAGATGGTGCTGTAACCATTGATACATCTGTTGATACAGAAAAAGCACTTGATGCGGTTGTTTCTTTTGTAGAGGATTATAATGCACTTATTGAAGACCTTAACAAGAGAATTCATGCAGAAGCAGAGTACAAGGAATACGCACCTCTTACAGATGCACAGGAAGACGAAATGACCGAAAAGGAAATTGAGAAATGGACTGAAAAATCCAAGACCGGTCTTCTCAGTAAGGATCCGGAAATCTCAAAGTTCCTTCAGGAAATGAGAACAGTTCTTTATTCAAAGGTTGACGGTGTTCCGATGCTTTCCGATATCGGTATAGAGTCAAGCAAAGAATGGAAGGACTACGGTAAGCTTACCATTGACAAGGACAAGCTCACTGATGCACTCGAAAACGATATGCAGACAGTGTCATCAATATTTACCGGAAGAAACGGTGTAGCTTCACGTCTTGAAAGTGCATGCAAGAAAGCTGCAAATACATCATCCGGTTCACCTGGTTCACTTGTATCACTTGCAGGTGTCAAAGGTAAGGCAACTGAAAAGGAAAATACTATTACTGACAGAATAGAAACTATCAAGGAGAAAATTGAGAAACTCAAAGAGCAGTATGAAACTAGAAAAGAGAGGTACTGGAAACAGTTCAACGCAATGGAAACAGCTCTTTCAAGCATGAATTCCACAGCGACATGGCTTTCATCAATGCTTACGGGTGGCGTGTGATACTCCTTGAAATAAAATAAAAACCGAAAGGAGAAGTCAATATGGCTGCTTCAAATCCTTACAAACAGTACAAAGAACAATCTATCATGACGATGACACCCGGAGAACTTATATTGGTTCTCTATGAGGAATGTATCAAGTCACTTAACAAGGCAGTATACTATATAGAGGAAGAAAAGAATAATGATGAAGCTGAAAAACTAATAAAGAAGACACAGCGTATCATCCATTATCTTGACGGTATTCTCGATTATAAGTACGAGATATCCACAAATC
This sequence comes from Oscillospiraceae bacterium, assembly GCA_017848115.1. Lineage (GTDB taxonomy): Bacteria > Bacillota > Clostridia > Oscillospirales > Ruminococcaceae > HUN007. The sequence goes on along the minus strand of JAGAKZ010000009.1, from coordinate 23,330 downwards.
TTCATCTGCTGTACGATTATTTTATAAGAACTCTTGTAAAAGCAAATATAAGAAAACGTACAGAAGTAATAAAGCCGATAATTCCGATGATCGAAGAATTGCGAAGTGCTTTTTCGCAAGCTGAGAAAAAAGTTCATATGAAATAAAATAAACAACAGTACATACAGGTGTAAGAAAAAACATCGGTTATGTACTGTTGTTTTTTGTAGACATATCGGCATATTCGTGATATAATTAATTTTGTCTGAAAAAAATTTGTTTTACCGGAGGTTTTCTATATGAGATGGTCGATACTGCTCGAATTATCAGCCAAGAGAGAAAATTTTGATATTACAGGGAAGATTCTTATGAGTCGTATCATAAGAAAGACAAAGAAAAAATCACTGATATTTCCTTTGAAAAAATACAGCTCGGAAAGAACGCAGTATGACCATTTTATAAAAACTTCCGAACTTTCACGAAATATAATGAACCGAATAATCACATATTCAACTGATGCACCCAGAAGTGAAACCGAGATACTTCGCAAGCTAAATGCAGGTGATCTAGCTTCTATGTCAGCGATGCTCGGAAGTTGCACCATGCCACCATTTGGTACGATAGGGGAACGTGCTATACAAAGGTGGTTTTCTCTGAATCTTGATAAGATTTATTATGATGATAAATCTGTTTCTGAGATTTTTAAGGAAAATATGAAAAAAGATTTTACCAAATATAATAGTGTGTCACGTGCATTTCGTTATATGTTAAGATATGATGAAGATATTTTTCCAGAAAAATTTTTACTTGCTCCTGTTTCATGTTTTGACGGTGAAAAAGTTGCACCCGGCTGTTTTTATTCGGAGGCAGGATGTATGGAAGAAATATATGACGGTTTTAAGGTGAAGTATTTTCGGCATCCTATGACTCTTGTTCTGCATGCAGCAAGATATATATCTTTGGTTTCGGCATTTCTTGAAGATATTATAGCAGAAGACTTTATTACTTGCCGTAAAATGATAAAGGCACTCAGATGTACCGAAGAATTTTATGAGGATACAGAAAATGATGAGTACGAAGAGTTTGCAAGTCTTGTAAAATATTTTGAAGAAGTTGCTACGGGTCATATGTACAGCAGAGATATAGATAATCCGGAAGCAATAAGAAAATGGCTTATTTACACTGAAGAAGTAATGTGTGATATGGTTGCAAAGACGTATGTGAAAAATTACCGGGAGATCATGATAGGAAAATATATGCAAAATCTTATAGAAGGCTCATGGTGCAGGACATTTAAATTGGGTTTTGATAATATACAGAAAAAAATGACGAAACTTTCAAATGGATTTTTTATGCTGGAGCTTCGCATAGGAAAGTTTTATGATTTTATGCTTGATACATTTATAAATGCCATAGTTTACTATGATACAGATAAAGAGTTGGATGCGGAAAATGAAAGAATCATAAAAATTATACCAGAAAAGTATAAAAAAGTTTACAGTGAAAATTCGCAGAAGGCAAAAGAGCATGAGAAGCTGTATCTGAGATTTATGATGGTTATGGATTTTATTTCTGATCTGAGTGATGATGAGATGATTGAGATTGTGAGTGTGCTTAGAGGAGAAATGTAAAAGGCGTATTTTAAAGGATTGGTGGTTTTTTGTGCATACTTTGGTGCGTATCGGAAATACTATAGCTGAAAGGGAGGATGTTTGTATGTTTAAACACGAAAAAATGTTATTTCATCCGGTTGCTGTAGAAAAACCAAATCCACAGTATGCAGTACTGCTTCAGGAGCAGTTAGGCGGTGCAAATGGAGAACTGAAGGCTGCCATGCAGTATATGTCACAGAGTTTTCGGATAAAGGATCCGGAGATAAAAGATCTTTTTCTGGATATTGCTGCCGAAGAACTTGGCCATATGGAGATGGTTGCACAGACGATAAATCTGCTTAACGGACACGATGTTGATGCAACACAAGTTCCGGCAGGTGAGATTCAGACTCATGTACTGACAGGATTAAGTCCGGGACTAATTAATGCATCGGGATATTCATGGACAGGTGATTATGTCAGTGTTACAGGCGACCTTTGTGCAGATTTGCTTTCAAATATTGCATCGGAACAGAGAGCAAAAGTGGTGTATGAGTATCTGTATCGTCAGATTAATGATAAAAAGGTACGTGAAACAATTGATTTTCTTCTGAATCGTGAAGAGGCACATAATGCTATGTTTCGTGAGGCGTTTAATAAAGTGCAGAACAGCGGTTCCAATCGTGATTTTGGCACTACTAAGGCTGCAAGGATGTATTTTAGTATGTCTGAATCTTCGCCGGTTGATACACCGTTCCCAAAGACTGATGTGAAGCCTCCGTCTTTTAGTTGATATGAGATAGTAAAAAAATCACTCTACACGATTTGTTTACAGAGTGTATTTGGTTGAATTATTTTACTTTTTTGAATAATAAAAAGCTCCCCGAACAGTAATTGTCCGGGGAATAATTTTAGCTTCCGAAAGAAAATAAATTAAAGTAACTGCATTATCTTTTTAACATCATCTGTTCCGTTATTAAGTTGCTGTTTTATTACCTGAACAGACGGGAGCGGTAAATCTGTATACAGAGTAATTTTGTCATCAGAAAGATTATCTCTGATCATGGATATTGCTGTAGCAATACCTTTTTTTAGTTCGCCTTCCTCAATACCTTCACTTTTTCCAATAGCGATACCTTCTTTTTTATTCTAAGTATATCACAAAAATGAGTGCAATACAATGTTTATGTATTATTTTACAAGGAATATTATAACATGTAATTATACTTTATATATATTTATGCTCTAGGCTATCAGAAAAAATAATGACTTATGTTTTATCGTAATTGGGTCAAGGTATTATACCGTTTTAATCGGTAAGTTGCACAAAGATATATGATATTATATCGCAAAAATTATGATGTTTTGATGTAGTTTTACGGTATGACGAAGTGTATTTTCTGTGCAATTTTTATTGGTCGATATGGGGTAAAAAAAACTTGAAATGGCAGGATTTAAGGTGATATTTAAGTGCTATTTTGGATTTTGGGTTTCCATAAAGAAATTATGAATTTTACTTGACTTTTGTTGCATTGTAGAGTATAATTGAGAAGTGATTAGCCGGATGAAATATCGGATTTATGGTTAGGGCGTATAAGTAAAAATACTTGGTTTTTACATTATGCGGTATTGCCGGTGATACTTTATTGAGATTATAATAATAGAAATTGGGTGATCGTTGTGAAAAATGTGATTTCCGAAAAGCTTTCTATGCTTAATCAGACACATTTATTGAAGTACATAAAAGAGCTTAGCGAAGCACAGCAGGAAAAGCTTATAAAGCAGATAGAGGGTCTTGATTTTTCTGTGCTTGATGAACTCGGTGCGGAAGAAAAGAGAGGACATATCGAACCTTTGTACGCAATGACTTTAAAAGAAATTGAAGAAAATAAAAAACGTTACACTGATATTGGTATTCAGGCAATAAAGGACGGAAAAGTCGGTGCAGTTCTTCTTGCAGGAGGACAGGGCAGTCGTCTTGGTTTTGAAAAGCCTAAGGGAATGTTCAATATCGGTGTAAATAAAAATTTATATATATTTGAGTGCCTTATAAATAATCTGCTTGATGTTGTCAGGGAAGCAGGCGCATGGATTCCGCTTTTTGTAATGACAAGTGAGCAGAATGATAAGGATACCAGAGATTTTCTTGAAGAACACAACTATTTCGGATACAGCAGTGACAATGTTATTTTCTTTGTGCAGGAGCAGTTGCCTACAGTAGATACTAACGGTAAACTGATGCTTGCGGACAAGGGTATTGTTTCTACCGCACCAAATGGAAACGGCGGTTGGTATGCGTCACTTGTCAGATCCGGTGTACTTAAGATATTAAAAGATAATAAGATAGAGTGGCTCAATGTTTTTGCGGTTGATAATGTATTGCAGAGAATAGCTGATCCTTGCTTTATAGGAGCGGTGATCGATTCTGGTAAGGAATCGGGTGCTAAAGTGGTAGCCAAGGCTGATCCGCAGGAGAGAGTAGGGGTTATGTGTCTTGAAGACGGAAAGCCTTCTATTGTTGAGTATTATGAGATGACACAGGAGATGATAGACAGACGTGAACCTGATGGTACGTTGTCTTATAACTATGGTGTCATTTTAAATTATCTGTTTAAGATACAGAATCTTAATAAGATGATTGATGCAAAACTTCCGTTACATAAGGCGTTTAAAAAGATACAGTGTATTGATGAGAACGGTGTGATGGTTTCACCTGATGAACCTAATGCGTATAAGTATGAGACGCTTGCACTTGATATGGTTAAGTTGCAGGAAAATTGTCTGGCGTATGAGGTTGATAGAAACAAGGAGTTTGCGCCGGTTAAGAATAAGACCGGAGTTGATTCGGTGGATACGGCGAGAGAGTTGTTGAAGGCGAATGGGGTTGAGATATAAAGTTTAAGACATATATGTAGAGTTTATGAGTATAAAAAAGAGAAATAGTAGAGGAATATAAATGCGAGATGTAGGTAGTACAATGCACGTTGTATATGCGTCTGATGATAAATTTTCAGAAATAATGGGAATCTCGATTTTGTCTTTATTAGAAAACAATAAAGATATTGAAGATATATCTGTATATATTTTAGATAGTGCGATATCTGAAAGTAATAAAGATAAAATTGAAAGTATATTCCAGAAATATAATAGAAAAAATCCTATATGGATTAAAGCGGTCAATATCAGTGACAAGCTTAAGATGAATATTGAAGTTGACAGAGGTTCACTTAGTCAATATGCAAGATTATTTGTATCAAGTGTTCTTCCTGAAAATCTGGATAGGGTTTTGTATTTGGATTGTGATATAATAATAAATAGTTCTTTGAAAGAATTATGGAATACAGATCTTAAAGGTAAGACAATTGGGGCACTTATGGATGCTTTTAGTAGAAAATATCGTCCTAATATCGGACTTAAAGATAAGGATATAATGTTTAATTCCGGTGTTATGCTTATAGATTTGGTGAAGTGGAAAGAGCAGAAAATAGAAGATAAATTATTAAAATTTATTTCTGATAAAAAGGGTATCATACAGCAAGGTGACCAAGGTGCATTAAATGCGGTTTTATCTTATGATACTTATTGTTTTGAGCCAAAGTACAATTCAGAAACGGTATTTTATGATTTTAATTATAGAGAAATGATGATATATCGTGATCCGCCTGAATTTTATTCAGAGGAAGAAATTAATGATGCTATAAATAATCCGGTGATTATTCATTTTACTACTAGTTTTCTTAGTGAAAGACCGTGGGTTGAAGGTTGTAAGCACAGATATGTTGATAAATGGTTGCTTTATAAACAGATGAGTCCATGGGATGAAGAACCACTCTGGAAGCCTAAAAAAGTAGTTGGAATAAAAAAGATGTATCTTTTGTTTATCAGCAAAATGCCCAGGCGTTTTGTCGTATGGTTTTCAGGATTATTACATAGGTATGGGAAACCGTTTGTGTTTAAAATAAGGAATAGGTAGGAATTGTGAATTGAAAAAAGTAGGGATAGTTTCGTGTTATTTTCAGCCTAATTATGGTAGCATGCTTCAGGCTTATGCAACTCAAAAAATTCTTGATATATTAGAAATTCCTAATGAAACCATTTGCATTGATGGTTTTTCAGATGAGATAAAAAAATCAAAAATGCAGTATTTTAAGAGCAGAATTTTTTCTTTTGACGTAATTAAAGATAAATTAGGATATGTTAAACTGACAATACATAAAAAGCTTAATAAAGATTTTGCTCGTAATGTAGGTATTAGGAATAATAAGTTTAAGGAGTTTTCGTGTAAGACTTTTAATATTTCAAAAAAGTTTAATTCTAAGTTTGAATTAGGCGAAAATAGTGATAGCTATTCAGCTTTTTTAGTTGGAAGTGATCAGCTATGGTTGCCTTCAAATATAGCAGCTGATTATTATACTTTGAATTTTGTTAAAGATGGTATAAGAAAAATTGCATATGCGACTAGTTTTGGAGTTTCATCGTTGCCTGATGAACAAGAAAAGAAAGCAAAAGACTTTATTCCGAAGATTGATTATCTTTCTGTAAGAGAAAAGTCAGGGCAGAAGCTTATAAAAAACATTACAGGATTGGATGCACAGGTTGTATGTGATCCTACATTGCTTTTAACGGCAGATCAATGGATGGAAATTCAGAAAAAAGAGCGTTTTATAGATGAAGATTATATATTCTGTTATTTTTTAGGTAACAATAAATTTTCAAGAGAATGTGCAGATAAGTTGCGCAAGAAAACAGGTTTAAAAATTGTTGCACTTCAGCATTTGGATGCATATATAAAAGATGATAATACATTTGCTGATATAGCGCCATACGATGTTGATCCTGCTGATTTTGTAAATCTCATACGAAATGCATCATATGTTTGTACAGATTCTTTTCATGGTACGGTATTTTCTATAATAAATCATAAACAGTTTTTCTCATTCAGGCGATTCGTTGAGAATACAACTATGTCAACTAATAGTCGTCTTGATTCAATATTGGAGGCTGTTAATCAGAAAAATAGAATAATAACTACTGATAAAGAATTTAATACAGCGATTAGTACTGAAATAGATTTTTCAGAAGTTGATGAAAAATTGAATGTATTCAGAGAGAGTTCTATGCAATTTTTGGAAAACGCTTTGAATGGTTTGGAGAATTTATGATAAAGATTGATAGAAAAGAAGATTGCTGTGGATGTGGTTCATGTTATAATGCATGTCCTAAGCAGTGCATAGAAATGCGATATGATAATGAAGGATTTTTGTATCCTGAGATAGATATTAATAATTGCATAGAATGTGGAGTTTGTGAAAAAGTTTGTCCTATAATTCATGTTGAAAAAGATGAAATGTTTTTACAAGATGCATACATTGTGCAAAATAAAGATGATAAAATCAGAAAAGAAAGTACATCAGGTGGAGCATTTACTGCGATTGCTGAAAGTGTAATTAGACATGGTGGCATTGTATATGGTGCTGCTTATGATAGTGATTTTAATGTAAATCATGTTTCAGCTGAAAATGTGGATGAACTTTCAAAATTTAGAAATAGTAAATATGTTCAGAGCGATACTAAAAGAACTTTTAGTGAAGTAGAGTCATATTTAAAAAGTAATCGAATGGTATGTTATAGCGGAACACCTTGTCAAATAGAAGGCTTAAAGCGTTATCTAAGAAAAGACTATGAAAAATTGGTTACAGTTGATGTAGTTTGTCATGCTGTGCCATCACCTTTAGTTTGGAGAAAATATTTAGATATGCAAAATGATAAGTATGGTAAGACGTTTAGCAACATACTTTTTCGTGATAAGTATTATGGATATAAGTATTCTACTATGACTATTAAAGATAGTGATGGAAAAAGTATATATAATTATGGCATAGATACTGATCCAATGTTGAGAGCTTTTTTCTCAAATATCTGTGATAGACCATCTTGCTATAAGTGTGTATTTAAAAAGAGATATCGTGTTTCTGATTTTACTATATGGGATTGTTATACCGTGTCAAAATTTGATAAGAAATTAGATGATGACAAAGGTACAACAAGATTGTTGATACATACTGATAAAGGTAGACATTTATTTGAGGAAATGAAGTGTGATTTAAATTACACGAAAGTTTCTGCTAATGAATTAACAGACGGTGTAAAAGAAATGTTTGAGTCTGTTGATTATAATGAAAATAGAGAAAAGTTTTTTATTGATGCTAATAATAAATCAGGATATGAACTTTTTGGGTGTTATTTCCCTGAAACAATAAAAGTTAAAGCTGAAAGAACAATACGTATTTTTTGTTATAAGACAGGGATATATAGTATAGCAAAAAATGTGTTTAAAAAAGTTATGAAAAGATAAATATTTTTATTGAAAATTCGTTTTGGGCTACTATCATTTGGCATTTGGAGGAATATTGATTAGATGAAAAAAAAAGTTTTACATATAGGCACTTCTGGTGGTAGAGGTGGTATTGAAACATTTATTCTTAATGTAAGTTCATATATGGATAAATCACAATATGATTTTTCAATTGTTGCCGATTGTGAAAATGCTATAATTGAAGAGGATTTCAAAAAGATTGGTGATGTAATATATATCCCTGCTATTACTAAGAATAAATTAGGTTATTTAAAGGGAATCTGGTGCACAATTGATAAAAATAAATTTGATATAGTTCATATACATAAAAATTCACTTTCAAATCCTTTTCCTATTTTGATATGTAAGATAAAAGGTATAAAGAATGTTATTCTTCATTCTCATAATACAATGCCGGCTAATGGTGGTGCAAGTGTATTAATACATAAAATATTTAGAAAAGTTTTGAATATTTTTTCAATAAAAAGAATCGCTTGTTCAAAATTAGCTGCTGAATGGATGTTTGGTTCAAATAGTAACAAGGATATTGTTGTACTAAAAAATGGAGTAGATACAGATAAATTAAAATTTGATAAAATAATACGCCAAAGAAAACGTTATGAGTTAGGGATTGATTATGAAGGTTTAGCGATTTGTAGTGTAGGTAGGCTTTCAGAACAAAAAAATACAATGTTTATTCTTAAAATATTTGAAGAGATTTGTATTAGAAAAGATGATGTACATCTATTTCTTATTGGTAATGGACCATTGAAGGAAAAAGCACAAGCATATGCTGCCTCGTCAAAATATTGCACTCAGATACATTTTTTGGGTATCCGCCAAGATATACCTAATTTTCTTCAGGGAATGGATTTGTTTCTTATGCCTTCGTTGTACGAAGGTTTACCGATTGCAGCTATAGAAGCACAGGCTGCATCTTTACCATTACTTATTTCTGATACAGTTGATAGTGATGTAAAAATTTTAGATTCTACTGAGTTTGAAAATCTTAATTCATCAGCTGAGGATTGGGCGATACATTGTTTAGAACTTGTAGAAAAAAATGAAAGAAAGGATGTATCGGAGAAGATATACCAATCTGGTTATGATTTGAAAAAAACTGCTTTAGCATTAACAAAACTTTATTGTAATTAAATTAATGGTGTTTGAAAGATGATATATTTATTTGTTTTTGGAATTTCGTGTTGTATGTTTTATATTGCAGAGCTTCCTCAGTTTAGGAATAAAAAAAAGGGTTCGACTTTATTTTCAATAATAGCTATAATTTTTCCAGCATTGCTTGCTGGTTTAAGGGATTCATCTGTTGGCACAGATGTGGAATTGTACGGGAATTTTTGGTTCGAGTATGCAGTGAGGTATGATTTTGTTAGTTATATTAGCTTTGCTGACGATTGTGGAATAGGTATAGCATATGCTCTTTTAAATTACGTTGTAAGTATATTTACAGAAGAGGTTGGTGTATTTTATTTTGTATTGTCTTTTGTAGAAACAACGCTTGTTTATATAGCTGCAAGAGAATTTAAAGAGAAAATCTCTGTTTCTTTTGCGATGTTTTGTTATTACACTATATTTTATAATAACACATTAAATCTTTTAAGGCAATTTTTAGCGGTTTCTGTGATTTTTCTGGCGTACAAATATTTAATTCGTGAGAGGTATTGGATATCATTCTTTATTATTTTGTTGGGTGTACAATGTCATTCTTCAGCGATGTTTTCATTTGTTCTTATATTATTATATGTGTTCGTTATGCACACTCGTACAAAATTAGGTACATATACACTTAATGTTTTTATGTTTTCTGTAGTTTGTGTTATAATGATTTTATACAAAAAAATACTTTTGTTGATACTGAAATTAGGTATATTGCCATTAAGATATTCTACTTACGTAGAAGATACAGTAGTGGGAGGGAGATTAATAAGGACAGTATTTTGGTTAATAATAGCTGTATTTGCATATTTTGCATTTTCTAAAATGATAAATTACTACAGAAACAACAAGTTTCTTATAAGTTGTATGACTATTTCTCTTGCGTTCTCGTTAGTAATGTTTATGGGAAATGTTTATGCAATAAGAATGTCATTTTATTTTGATATGGCAGCAGTAATTATTGTGCCTATGATTCCACGTATATACAAAGCAAAGGTTAATAATCTCAAAATGAAACACATAATGTATTTTTTGCTGATTATTTTACTTGTTATACGTTGGTATTTAGAGTATGTTCATGCTTGTAATGGACAAACTTATCCATATAAATTTGCATGATAGGAAGGATAAAAAATGTCAATATATGTTGTTACTCATAAAAAATATAATATTCCTGAGATGGAAGGATATGTTCCTATTCAGGTAGGTGCTGCATTAGGTTCAGATTTAGGTTATTTAAAGGATTCAGATGGCGATAATATTTCATCAAAGAATAAAAACTATTGTGAATTAACTGCTCTTTACTATGTGTGGAAAAATAGATTGGATGATGATATAGTTGGACTTGTTCATTATAGAAGATACTTTTATTCTAAAAAAACATTAAATTTAAAAAAAGATATTCTTACATATAAGCAGATTAGAAATATTTTGAAAGAATATGATGTCATAGTGCCATATAAGATGAGAAGAGCTGGTAAGACGGTTAAAGATGATTATAGCATTCATCATAATATACATGATTATGATGAATGTAGAAATATAATATCAGAACAGTGTCCAGAATTTCTACAATCATTTGATAATGTTTCAAGTTCTAAAGAGCTTTATCAATATAATATGATGGTATGTTCAAAAGAATTGTTTAATAATTATTGTGAGTGGTTGTTTAACATTCTTTTTGAACTTGAAAATAGAGTTGACATTAGTGATTATGATGCATACAATCAAAGAATATATGGCTTTTTATCTGAACGTCTTTTAAATGTATGGATAGAACATAAAAATTTGAAGGTGAAAAAATTGGAAGTATACAACATTGAAAGTGACAAAATTAGTTTATTAAAGTCAAATATAAAAAATACGATAAAGCCTATAATGGGAGTAAAAAGATAGAATGGAACTGTTATTTCAAAAAAAGGAAGAAGAAATAATGAAAGATTGGAATTGCAGAGAAAGCTTTGAACCTGTTGTTTCGATAAAATGTTTAGCCTATAATCATGAAAAAAGTATATCAAAATGTATAGATGGGTTTCTGATGCAAGAAACAACTTTTCCGTTTGAAATAATCATTCATGATGATGCTTCTACAGATACTACAGCTGATATTATTCGAAAATATGAATCTAAATATCCAAACATAATAAAACCTATATATCAAACAGAGAACCAATATTCTAAACATAATGGTGTTATAAGAAAAATGGTTAATTCTAAATTAAATGGAAAATATATTGCATTTTGTGAAGGTGATGATTGTTGGACAGAATCTTATAAACTTCAAATGCAAGTGGATTATCTTGAGAAACATCTTGAATGTTCTATGACATATCATGCAGTGAATTATGTAAATGATGGTATAGTATTAAGAAATGATCGATATTTTAATTGTGAAACAGATGTTAAGCCAGATTTGATTATAGAAAAAGGTGGTATGTTCTGTTCGACTTTGTCATTGTGTGTTCGAAAAGATGTTTATTTAGAGTATCCAAATTTTCGTTTAATGTCTGATGTTGGAGATTATCCATTACAAATATTAGCGTCTTTAAGAGGTGTTATTCACTATTTTCCTAAGATAATGGGTGAATATCAACATCAATCTTCAGGATCTTGGTCAGAAAGGATGAAGAAAAATAGCGACAGACTTTGTAAACATTTCATTAAAGAAATAGAATGGATGAAGGAATTAGACTGTTTTACGGATTATAAGTACACTGAAAGTATATATTTTCATTTAATTAATTATTCTGTTTTTGGATTATATCTGTCTAAAAATATTGATTATAGTGAAGTTAAAGAATATATGAGTAAATTAAAACTTGGGAGTAATAAATTAAAATGTTATAAAAATTTATTGAAATTAAGAATAAAAAAAGTTCTTAAGAAGTGATTTATTGGAGGAAAATATGTACGATTATATTGTGATAGGTTCTGGTTTATATGGAGCGATATTTGCTCACGAAGCTAAGGAAAAAGGTAAAAAAGTTCTTGTAGTAGATAAGAGACCTAATATTGCAGGAAACGTTTATACCGAAGAAATAGAAGGCATAAATGTTCACAAATACGGAGCGCATATATTTCATACTAACAATAAAAAAGTATGGGATTATGTGAATCAGTTTGCAGAATTTAATAGATTTACAAATTCTCCAGTTGCAAATTATAAAGGTGAACTTTATTCACTTCCGTTTAATATGTATACATTCAATAAAATGTGGGGTGTTGTAACACCGGAAGAAGCGATGGCTAAAATTGAAGAGCAGCGTAAAGAAATTACCGGTGAGCCTAAAAATCTTGAAGAACAAGCAATAAGTCTTGTTGGACGAGATATATATGAAAAGCTTATAAAAGGATACACTGAAAAACAGTGGGGACGTGACTGCAAAGAACTTCCTGCATTTATAATCAAAAGATTGCCTGTGCGATTGACTTTTGATAATAATTACTTTAATGCATTATATCAGGGTATACCGATAGGTGGATATACAAAGATGGTAGAAAATATGCTTGAAGGCATAGAAGTACGTTTAGGCGTTGACTATCTAGAAAACAAATCAGAACTTGATAAACTTGCTGATAAGATTGTTTATACAGGTCCTATAGATGCATATTTTGATTATAAGCTTGGTACATTGGAATATCGTTCAGTGCGTTTTGAAAATGAAATACTTGATAAACCAAACTTCCAGGGTAATGCAGCAGTAAATTATACTGATCGTGAAACACCATGGACAAGAATTATTGAACACAAATGGTTTGAATTCGGAACACAGCCTAAGACGGTTATAAGCAGAGAATACAGTTCTGAATGGAAACCAGGTGATGAGCCTTACTATCCAGTAAATGATGAAAAGAACAGTAAGCTGTATTCAGAGTATAAAAATCTTGCTGATAACGAAAAGAATGTTATTTTTGGTGGTCGTCTTGGTGAGTATAAGTATTATGATATGGATGCTGTAATAGCTTCAGCACTTGAAATGTGTGAAAAAGAGTTAAAATGATTTTTTATAAAACGGAGATGAAATAATGAAAGGAATAATCCTCGCCGGCGGTTCCGGTACAAGACTATATCCATTGACAAAAGTTACATCAAAACAACTTTTGCCTGTATATGATAAACCGATGATTTTTTATCCATTGTCAACATTAATGCTTGCCGGTATAAAGGATATCCTTATTATCTCTACACCGGTAGATACGCCAAGATTTAAAGAACTTCTTGGTGATGGCAGTAGTTTTGGTATAAAACTTTCATATGCTGTTCAGGAAAGTCCGGATGGACTTGCTCAGGCATTTTTAATAGGTGAAGATTTTATAGGTAATGATGCTTGTGCAATGGTTTTAGGAGATAATATTTTTTATGGTGGATGGTTCAGAAAAAATCTTATCGAAGCAGTACGAAATGCTGAAAGCGGAAAGGCGACAATATTTGGTTACTATGTAAAAGACCCTGAACGCTTTGGCATTGTTGAGTTTGATAAATCAAGAAATGTTATTTCTGTAGAAGAAAAACCAAATAATCCTAAGTCGAATTATGCAATAACAGGGTTATATTTTTATGATAATCGTGTTGTTGAGATGGCTAAAAAGGTAAAACCATCTGCAAGAGGTGAACTTGAAATAACTGATCTTAATCGTTTGTATCTTGAAGCTGATGATTTGAAAGTTCAGATTCTCGGACGAGGTTTTGCATGGCTTGATACCGGAACAATGGAGAGTCTTATGGAAGCTGCAACGTTTGTTCAGACGGTTCAGAACAGACAAGGAGTAGTTATTTCTGCTCCTGAAGAAATTGCATACCACGCTAAGTGGATAACAAAAGAACAATTACTTAAAACTGCTGAATTCTATGGAAAATCACCATATGGTGAACATCTTAAAAGAGTAGCAGAAGATAAATTAGTTTTCTGATAGGAGAGGGAAGTATGACTATTATTGTAACCGGTGGAGCCGGATTTATAGGTGCAAATTTTGTTTATCTTCAGCTTGAGGAACATCCTGAAGATAGAATAATATGTTTGGATAAGCTTACATATGCAGGTAATCTTTCAACACTTGAGGATGCGATGAAAAATCCTAATTTTCGTTTTGTAAAAGCAGATATTGCTGACAGAGAAGCTGTTGAAAAGCTTTTTGAAGAAGAAAAGCCTGATATAGTTGTAAACTTTGCTGCAGAATCTCATGTTGATCGTTCGATAGAAGATCCGGGTATATTTTTGCAGACAAATATTATAGGTACTCAGGTATTGATGGATGCATGTCGTAAATATGGTATAAAAAGATATCATCAGGTGTCAACTGATGAAGTATACGGAGATTTACCACTTGACAGACCAGATTTGTTCTTTACAGAAGAAACACCTATTCATACTAGCAGTCCTTATAGTTCATCAAAGGCAGGAGCAGATTTACTTGTTCTTGCTTATTATAGAACATATGGGCTTCCGGTTTCGGTTACAAGATGTTCTAATAATTATGGTCCGTATCATTTTCCGGAGAAGCTTATACCACTTATGATAAGCAGAGCGTTGGCAGATGAGCCGCTTCCTGTTTATGGAAAAGGTGAAAATGTTCGTGACTGGTTATTTGTAAAAGATCACTGTAAAGCTATTGATCTTGTTATGCGTAAAGGTCGTGTGGGCGAGGTTTATAATATTGGTGGTCATAATGAAAAGTCAAATCTTGATGTAGTTAAGACTATTCTGAAAGAATTAGGTAAGCCGGAAAGTCTTATTACATATGTAACAGATCGTCCGGGGCATGATATGAGATATGCTATTGATCCTACAAAGATTCATAATGAGCTTGGATGGTTGCCGGAAACTAAGTTTGAAGATGGTATAAAGCAGACTATACAGTGGTATCTTGATAATAAGAAATGGTGGCAAGATATTATATCAGGTGAATATCAGAGCTATTATGATAAAATGTACGTTAAAAAGGGGCGTATTTAAAAGAAGGAACGTATTGTGATGGGTGATAATAAGGCAGATACAAAAAAGAATATTATACAATCATTAATATTTAAATTTTTAGAACGTTGCGGACATCAAGGCATCGCTTTTATAGTACAGATAATTTTAGCTCGTATACTTGATCCAAGTGATTATGGTGTACTAACACTACTTACTATATTTATAACTATATCTCAGGTTTTTGTTCAAAGTGGTTTTAATACTGCTCTTATACAAAGAAAAGATGTTACAGAAAAAGATTATTCTTCTGTATTTTATTTGAGTTTAGGAATAGCAGTATTTTTATATGGAGTATTATTTATCGCATCACCGTTTATTGCTGATTTTTATGAGATGCCACAATTAAAACAAGTACTTAGAGTTTTGGCACTAATACTGATTCCTGGTGCTTTTAATTCAATACAGAACGCAAAGATAGCGCGTGAAATGCAGTTTAAAAAACTTATGTATTGTACTATAGGTGCTGTAATAATTTCGGGTACAGTAGGTATCGTTATGGCAAGTATGGGATTTGGTGTATGGGCTTTAGTGGGACAGCAAATTTCTAATCAGGTTTCTATATGTTTGCTTATGCTATTGGTAGTAAAGTGGAGACCTATGAAAGTATTTGAGTTTGATAGAGTAAAGATTTTATTTTCATTTGGTTGGAAGCTTCTGTGTTCCAGTCTTTTGGATACTTTATATAGAGAATTGCGTAGTTTAGTTATAGGCAAGGAATATGATTCAAGTACATTAGGGTATTATAATAGAGGAAAACAGTTTCCGGAATTGTTGGTGAATAATATAAACGGTTCTATTCAAAGTGTAATGCTTCCTGCACTTTCAAAAGAACAAGATAATAAAGAACGTATGAAATCAATGATGAGACGTTCTATTGTAACAAGTTCATTTATAATATTCCCATTAGTAATGGGACTTGCTGTTGTTGCAGAACCATTAATTTCTTTAGTTTTAACAGATAAATGGCTTCCTTGTGTTCCATATCTTAGAGTTTATTGTTTTACTTTTGCATTTTATCCTATACATACAGCAAACCTTCAGGCATTGAATGCTCAGGGACGAAGTGATCAGTTTTTAAAGTTAGAAGTTATAAAGAAATCATATGGTCTTATTGTTTTATTAATTACAGTTCTTTGTTTTGATTCACCATTAGCAATTGCTTTAGGTGGTGCATTTACAACATTAATTTCATGTTTTGTAAATGCTTCGCCTAATAATAAATTTTTGAATTATAGTTATTTTGAACAGATGAAAGATATCTTACCATCTGCGTTAATATCACTTGTTATGGGAGTTGTTGTGTATTGTATAACATTTTTGAATTTGTCATCTTTACCTACACTGATTATTCAAGTAGCAGTGGGAATGATTGTATATCCGTTAATAGCATGGTTGTTTAAATTAGAGTGTTTTACATATCTTCTTTCAATGATAAAGAAGATAGTGCATAAGAAAAAAGCATAGTTTTTATTATTGTTTGATTGGAGCGAAAAATATGAAAAATATCCTTGTAACACGATCTTCAATGCCTTCATATGAGGAGTATTGTGAAGAAATTAAAGAATTATGGGAGAGTCACTGGCTTACTAATATGGGTGTAAAACACCAAAAGTTACAAGATGAATTAGAAAAAAAATTAGATGTTCCCCATGTGATTTTATATACGAACGGACATCTCGCACTTGAAAATATACTAGCAGCGATGAATCTTCCTAAGGGCAGTGAAGTAATAACAACTCCGTTTACATTCGCTTCAACTACTCATGCTATTGTAAGAAATGGCCTTGTTCCTGTTTTCTGTGATATAAACGAAGAAGACTATACAATAGATGTTTCAAAGATAGAGAGTTTAATTACTGATAAAACAAGTGCAATTGTACCTGTTCATGTTTATGGCAATATATGTAATGTGAAAGAGATAGAACGAATTGCAAATAGATATGAATTAAAAGTTATATATGATGCTGCACATGCATTTGGTGTTGAATATAAAGGGAAGAACGTTGCGTCTTTAGGCGATGCATCAATGTTCAGTTTTCATGCTACCAAGGTTTTTAATACGATAGAAGGTGGAGCAATCTGTTTTAAAGATGATTCCTTAGTTCAAATTCTTAATGACATGAAAAACTTTGGAATTCATGGACAGGAATCAGTTGTTTTTGTAGGCGGAAATGCAAAGATGAATGAATTTCAGGCAGCTATGGGAATTTGTAATTTACGTCATATTGATGATGAGGTCAAAAAACGTAAGAAAGCTGTAGAACATTATCGATTACGGTTATCAGATATTAATGGTATTATATTATGTGATTATCAGAAAGATGTAAAATCTAATTATGCATATTTTCCGGTTGTATTTGATGAGAAAAAGTTTGGTTCAAGTCGTAATGAGGTTTTTGTAGCATTAAATAATGCTGGAATAGGTGCTAGAAAATATTTTTATCCACTTACAAGTTCGTTTGAGTGTTTTCATAATTCTTATGCTGCTGCTACACCTATTGCAATGTATATAAGTAATAGAGTATTAACTCTTCCATTGTATGCAGATTTGAGCATTGATGATGTGGATAGGATATGTGATGTAATATTATCTTTAGGCAAGAAATAGTAGAATAATTTAAAAGAGTGTTTATCTTGATAAAATAGAAAGGAATAATTTTTTTATGAAAAAGTTATTATTACTTGGTGGTTCACGTTATATATTACCGGTTATTAAGTCGGCACATAGTCTTGGATATTATGTAATTACTTGTGATTATCTTCCTGATAATATTGCTCATAAGTATTCAGATGAATATTGTAATGTAAGTATTATTGATAAGGAGGCTGTACTAAATAAAGCCAGAGAACTTAAAATTGATGGTATAATGTCATTTGCGTGTGATCCAGGTGTTGCAACGGCAGCATATGTTGCAGAGAAATTGGGACTTCCGCATAGTGGTTCTTATGAGTCTGTAAGTATTCTGCAGAATAAAGGTAAATTTCGTAAATTTTTAAAAGATAATAATTTTGCTGTTCCAAATGCAAAAGGGTATACATCAATAGATGAAGCGTTAGAAGATGTAGATTATTTTAATTGGCCAGTTATTGTAAAACCAACAGATTCTGCTGGAAGTAAAGGTGTTACTCGTGTAGAAAATCCTGAAGATCTTCGTAGAAGTATTGAGTATGCTATTTCATTTTCGCATAGCAGTGAATTTATTATCGAGGATTTTCTTGAAAAATCTGGACATTCTTCAGACACAGATAGTTTTTCAGTAGATGGAGAATTGAAATTTGTTTCTTTTTCAGCTCAACGTTTTGATGAAAATTGTGAAAATCCATATACACCATCGGCTTATAGTTGGCCGAGTACAATTTCTGAAGAACATAGAAAGGAACTGAAAGATGAGATTCAAAGGTTATTGAAACTTTTGGATATGAAAACATCGATTTATAATATTGAGGTAAGAGAATGCACCAATGGCAAGGCGTATATTATGGAAGTGTCTCCACGAGGAGGCGGTAATCGACTTGCTGAGATGTTGCGTTATGCAACAGGAGTAGATCTTATTACGAATGCAGTGCGTGCAGCAGTCGGAGAACCGATAATAGATATGGAACAGAAACCATATGATGGTTGTTGGGCAGAGATTATTTTGCATAGTGAGAAGTCAGGAATTTTTGATTCGCTTTGGGTTTCAGATGAGCTTAGTAAAAATATTGTAGAACGTGATTTATGGATTGAAACGGGGACAGAAGTAGGTGGCTTTTCAGGTGCTAATGAGGCTATAGGAACGTTGGTGCTTCGTTTTGATGAACAGAAACAGTTAGAGGAGATATTAAATAATCAAAGTAAATATGTAAAGGTTGTTCTGAAATAAGAGGAGAAGATATGAAAGAAATTGGTGGATATCTTGAACTGGAAAAGTTTAATATGCCTATGTTGCATGAAGGAGCAGTAGCTTTAAATTGTGGTAGAAATGCACTAGCATATCTTATCAAAGCAAAAAAAATTCAAAAAATAAAAATTCCTAGATTTCTTTGCGATTCTGTTAGAGAAACTTGTGAGAGAGAAAAAGTAATTGTTTCAAGTTATTCTATTACTCCTGATTTTTTACCTGAGGATATTGTTCTAGATGATAACGAATGGTTGTATATAGTTAATTATTATGGTCAGTTGAATAATGAAATAATTAAGCAATTTTTATTAAAGTATGACCGAATTATTATTGATAATGCTCAGGCGTATTTTCAAATGCCTATTACTGGAGTTGACACACTATATACATGTAGAAAATTTTTTGGAGTTTCTGATGGTGCATTTTTATATACGAATACTAAATTTTCAGAAGAACTTGAATTTGATGAATCTTTTGAAAGAATGACATTTGTTCTTGGAAGATTTGAAAGAAATGCATCAGATTTTTATATGCAGGCTTCTGAAAATAATAATTTTTTTAAAAATGAATCTATAAAGAAGATGTCAAAGTTAACAGATAATTTATTACATGCAGTAGACTATAATAGTGTTATGAAACGTAGAACAGAAAATTTTGTATATCTTAATAATGCTTTTATAAAAATAAATCAGCTCAATTTGATAATTCCTGATGGTGCATTCATGTATCCACTATATATAAAAAATGGTATGGAAGTACGCAAGAGACTTCAGGAGAAAAAAATTTATATTCCTACTTTATGGCCAGATGTATTTGAACATAGAGATGCCTTTGAATTGGAATATGATTATGCAAGTAACATTCTTCCACTTCCAGTTGATCAAAGATATGATAAAAATGATATGGATGTGATTATTGATGCTGTCAATAGTGCACTTTTACAGTGATTAAGGAGGATAAGGAAAAATATTTATGAAAAAAATATTAATTTTAGGTGGTACTATAAATCAGGTGCCTTTAATTGAACATGCCAAAAATGAAGGATACAAAGTTATTCTTTGTGACTGGACTAGTGATAATCCTGGAGTAATTTTATCTGATAAACATTACATGATAAGTACATTAGATAAAGAAGCAGTCTTAGATGTTGCTATTAAAGAAAATATAGATGGTATAATCTCTAATTCAGAACCGGCTATGCCAATAGTGTCTTTTGTTTCAGAAAAGTTAGGACTTATAGGCAATAGTGTATCTAGTTGTGAAACTTTAATTTCAAAAGACAAATTTAGAGTGTTACAAGAAAAAATAGGTGTTTATGCGCCCAAACATTGTGTAGTAAATAATTTGAATGACTTTATAAAGAAAGCTTCTGAATTGATATATCCTATAATAATAAAACCAGTAGAGTCATCCGGAAGCCGGGGAACATGTAAGGTTGAGTATTATGATGAAAAAGAATTGAGAGATATTTTTTTTGATTGTAGAAAATTTTCAAGAAATGATGAAGTGTCGATTGAGCAATATGTAGAAATGCCGGACTTAAAGTTGTTAGATGGCGATATATTTGTCTTTAACGATGATATATTGTGGGATGGATTATTTTTTTCCATTAGAAGTAAGTATGCTCCAATGGTTCCTATGACTCAATCGTTTCCATTAGTTCTTGAACCTTATAAAATGGAAATAATAAAAAATACAATTTCTAAAATTTTGAAATCAGCAGGTATTATTTATGGTGAATTTAATATTGAAATGTATTTTACAAAAGAAAACGAACTTTTTGTTATTGAAATTAATCCAAGACAGGGTGGTAATTCTATACCATTTTTAGTAGAACAACATTGTGGTATTGATATGTATAAATTGCTTGTAACTACATGTGTTGGAGATTTCGAATATTATAATTTTTTAAAGAATTATAAAAGAAAATGTAATTATGTATCAAGACATCCTGTATTTAGTTATTCCGATGGAATATATAATGGAATTTTTTTGAGTGATGATGTAAAAAAGTATGTTGTAAAATTAGAAGAAACAAAAAAATATGGAGATATAGTGAATAAGTGTACAAATGCTACAGACGTTGTTGGCTTTGTAAATTTAGCTTTTGAAAGTTATGACATTCAAAAAGAAATTTGTGAAAATCTTGAAGATAAAATATTTGTTTTGTTGAAATAAGGAGCGAAATGGTTATGATTAGTGATGGTAAACTATCAGTTGAGCAGTTATTAGAATTTATGACTGAAGAGGCTTATGATTTTTTTTATGTTCAGGTTATTAAGAATAATATGACAATTAAAGAGTATGCAAAAAAACTATCAGAAAAAGCAACGATTGCATATCAATTGTACGATGGTAATATAGTTGGGCTGGTAGCTGGGTATACCAATAACTTATCAGATAATTGTTCTTATATAACACAAGTATTTGTTTCTTCAGATTTAAGAGGAAGAGGTATTGCAACCAAACTGCTTAATGAATATTTTGAGTATTGTGTATCCAAAAACATTAATTCTTGTTGGCTTACTACGAAGAAGAATAATATTGCTTCTATAAAAACATATCAAAAGTCAGGATTTGTAATTGATACTGATTATGAAAGCGATACACTTTATAAACTAGTCAAAAATTTGAATGTCAGAAAGTATTAATAGAATTTACCCGGATTTCTACCCACAAAAATAATTGTGCCCAGTAGAATTTCCGGGCTTTTTATTGTATAATATAATTATATACCTCATACTCAAAACCCTCAACAGGAAGTGATAAACATGCCCCCACTCAAAAAGTCATTACCCATCGGTATGGAAACCTTCACCGACATACTCACCCAGAACATGTACTACGTAGACAAAACAAATTTCATCTCCGATCTTCTCGAAAACAAATCAACCATAAATCACTTCACCCGTCCCCGCCGTTTCGGCAAAACACTCAACATGGATATGCTCCGTACCTTCTTCGAACTTGACCACGACCACACAATATTTCAAAACCTTAATATCTCCCAAAACAACTCTCTCTGCACCTCCCACATGGGAAAATACCCCGTAATCTCCCTAAGCCTTAAAGGAGTCATAAACACCACATTTTCCGGAGCCCGATACATGCTGAGTACTTGTCTTGCCGAAGAATTCCGCAGACATGATTATCTTAGCAACAGCCCTCATATCAGTGTGATAGAAAAAATAAAATTTGAACAATATTGCAAAATGGATATAGAGCCGATCGAACCCGATGACAGTCTGAGATTCCTTTCAATACTTCTCAACAAGTATCACACCCAAAAAGTAATTGTCCTTATTGACGAATATGACGTTCCTCTTGATAAAGCACATCAGTACGGATATTACGATGAAATGATCTCATTGATAAGAAATACCTTAAGTCAGGTGCTCAAAACAAATAACAGCCTTTTCTTTGCAGTACTTACCGGATGTCTGCGTATTTCAAAAGAAAGTGTTTTTACCAGACTTAATAATATGAAAGTATTTTCCGTAGCCGATGTTATGTTTGCGCAATATTTCGGATTTACAGATAAAGAAGTAAGGGATATGCTCGACTACTATAATATATCTGACAAATACGAAGAAACAGGGCTCTGGTATAACGGTTACAGTTTTGGTCTTACAAAAGTGTACAATCCATGGGATGTCCTCAATCATTGCTATGAATTACTTACAAACCCATATGCAAGTCCGAAATCATACTGGATAAATACGAGTGGAAATGATATTATCAGACACCTTATCTCAATTGCCAAAGCTACAACCAAAGATGAAATAGAGCGACTCATATCAGGTGAAATTATCACAAAAAAACTTAATACAGAGCTTACGTACAGAGAATTGTATGACTCTGTCGAAAATATATGGAGTGTACTGTATATGACAGGCTATCTTACCCATGCTTCATTACCTTCGACTGATACGTTTGAGTTGGTTATCCCTAATGAAAGCGTACGTAAAATTTTCAGAATACAGATTTATGAATGGTTTAAGGAATACGCAGGCAAAGATTTTTCTAAACTCGATAATTTCTGTATGATGTTCCGTAACGGTGATGCCGAAGGTGTACAAAATGCTTTTACGGATTATTTAACACTATTTGCAAGAAGTCCCCTTCCTCTTAGGGAGGGGATGAATTGCGCCATTTTCATCACTTGACAATAGTAACATAATATGATAAACTGAAATTAATTAAATATTATTGTACATTAAAACATATAAGGAGTAAAAAGGAAGTGAAATTTTGGCGAACAAAGCATATAAATTCAGAATATATCCAAATGAAGAGCAAAAAGTTTTATTTGCCAAAACATTTGGTTGTGTCAGATTTATATACAACCAAATGCTAGCTGATAAAATAGAATATT
>JAGAKZ010000045.1 GCA_017848115.1 Oscillospiraceae bacterium | reverse complement strand
TATAATCATTGAAACAGATAACGATATTTTTATATTTGAATTCAAACTTGATGGGAGTGCAAAAGAAGCACTGAATCAAATTGAACAGCAACAGTATGCTGTACCGTATCTTGATGATAAACGTCCTGTTCATAAGATAGGTGTCAATATTTCAAGTGAGAGCAGAACAGTAGATGAGTGGCTTGTGAGTGAATGACAATTTTATGAGGATGTAGTATAATGAACCAAGAAAATATGGAAGAGTTAAAGTTGTTTTTAGAAGGAACATTTCATCAAGATATAGATACTCCAGAAGAGGCACTTCGGCAGTACATTTATGAAGTTTATTTACCATAGTTAAAGAAAATATCATCAATAATAAAATGTTTTTTGGATACTAATTTAAAATAAGAGGAAAAAATAAAATTATAATTGATAATGTTGAAATTTACTTTCCTGCGTTAAGCATGTCTCCTACAGAGTGGTTAATGAGTGTTTGGAATACTATGAATTTGTATATTAATTCTGTTTGTTGAGACTGTAAAAAACCAATATATAGATCATAAAACTGCAAGAAACAAAATGGCAGGTCAATAAGATATATAACAAAATCTATATAAATGAAAAAAATACTTAAATATGTGAAAAAGGAGAGACTGATATGAGTATACTTGTGCTAAATACTTTATCAGAGAGCAATGATGAAGTATTGGATTTGCAAAATCAGATATGTATGCAATCTGAGGGCAGTGAGGTAGTGTATACCAAAGAAATGAAGATATCGCATTGTATAGGTTGTAATTATTGCTGGCTGAAGACACCGGGAATCTGTACAATTAAAGATGATTATGAGATTATTTTTAAGAAAATTTTAAAACACGGGAAGATTGTTTTTATCACAGATACAAAATTTGGATTTGTATCATATCAGACGAAAAATTTGATAGACCGAATTTTGCCGATAGCAACGATGTATTTACATTTTGTAGATGGTCAGATGAGACATGTACCACGTTATGATGTCCGTCCTCAGATGGGTATCATTTATACAGGAAAGGCAGAGCATGCATATCTTGAAAAATGGCTGGATAGAGTGACACTTAATTTTGAAAGCACCTCTATTGGCGTATTTGCGTTGGAAGAAGGAAGGGGGATCCTTTCATGCATTTAGTAATAATTAATGCAAGTCCTCGTGTGGAGAGTAAGAGTAATACAGCACGAATTATCAGTACATTTGTTAAAGGGTTTGAAAAGAGCGGAAATACAGCAGAGATCTGGCATTTGTCGGACAAAAAGCAATGGTTTAAAGCAAAAGAATTATATGAGAAAAATTGCAATATTTTATTTGCGATTCCTTTGTATGTAGAGTGTGTGCCGGGAATTATGCTGGAATTTTTAGAAACCTTGCAACCTAAAAAAGAGTTCGGTACAAAAATGTCATTTATACTGCAGGGCGGTTTTGCCGAAGCCAGTCAGCTTCGTTGCGGAGAGGAATATCTGGAGATATTACCATCATATTTTAACTGCGAATACAATGGAACGCTGATTAAAGGAGATAATTTCGCTCCTGCGTGGCTACCTGATAAAATTGCAAATAAGTTTGTATCAAATTATGAACAGATGGGAAGAATTTTTGCAGTGAAAGGAACTTTTAGTAAAGAAGAAGTGAACAAATTTGCAGCTCCGGAGTATTTTTCAGAAAAAGAAATCAGAAAACATAAGCGTATCGGAGGAAAAATACAGAAATTAATATTCCGCTATATTTCAAGAAAAAACGGTTGCAGAAAACCACTTGATGATAAGCCGTATAGTGTTGAATAAAAATTTATAGATTCAACTTTTAAAGAAACAGAAAAATTTTTGTAAGATAACTAATGATGCAAGATAATTAATTGCAGTTTGTAATAAAAAATATATTTCAGGAGGGAAAATGTATATGTTATTTATTTGTTATCCAAAATGTTCAACTTGTCAGAAGGCTAAAAAGTGGCTTGATGAACATGAACTTGAATACACCGAGCGTCATATTGCAGAGAATAATCCAACTTATGATGAGTTGAAAGAATGGTATTCAAAGAGCGGGCTTCCGATAAAGAAGTTTTTTAACACCAGCGGAATCCTTTACAAAGAAATGAAACTTAAAGACAAGCTTCCGGATATGAGTGAAGAAGAACAGCTAAAGTTACTCGCTACCAATGGAATGCTTGTAAAACGTCCGTTGATTGTAAACGGAGATACTGTATTGGTCGGGTTTAAGGAAACGGAGTGGAATAGTTTAAAATAAATTATAAATATGTTTGTTTAAGATTTTGTACTGAAACTGAAATAAAATTTTATAAAACAATACTGCACTGAATTTAAGAAAATACAATGCAGTATTGTTGAGATATGCTATTTTAAAATCCTGATCATCTGAATTAAAACATGGGGTTCACCAGATGCTTCAGACATACGAGTTCCAAATTCAATAAATCCGTTTTTATTTTTGTAGAAATCAAGAAGTTTTTTATTGTCTTCGGCTTCGAGAAATACTGCGACGCCACCAACAATATTTTGAGCTTCTTTAATCTTTTCTATCGCAAGGCTTAATAAATCGCTTCCATCAATAAATCCACAGAGATTTTTAGAAAAATTCTTACCTAATTGTGCAATAAGGTAAGCTGCAAGAGTGTATGAATTTGTGTATTCATCAAATTTGCTTACTCTTTCTATTTTCTTTCGCATTGTATTACTGATATTGGTGTTTTTATTGATAGTCAATGTTATAGGTTTAACTGTTAGTGAGAAATATCCTAATAATTGTGCATTTTCAGCTGACAATACCAGATATGTAACTGACTGTTTCTTTTTAGTGAATTCGGTAGCGTTATTATGTAAAAAATATTCAACATCTTTATTTAAAGGACAACTAAAATCGGAGATGATACTTGATATATCATCTCCGATGTTATCAACATCAAATTCACTGAGATTTAATATTATGATGTTTTCTGTATTCATGAATTTTTCCTTTTAGCTAATAATTTTTTGAGTTCATCAACAGTTTTGATTTCGGTGTATTTTATTTGATTCTGAGTTGGAGAAATATTTTCGACTGATTTCTCTATTGCATTTGCAAATGCTTCTATATGTTCTTTACCAGTGATGACAAAATTATGAGTAATACTTGAAGTAGCCATAAATAATCCCCCTTTTAAACTATTGTATGCAAATCAAGTTTTTAATAATATATTTCATTATTATTATATCAAAATAACTATAATTTGTCAATGTTTAATTGTCATAGTATATATTGCTAAAGATGGTTGAATGGTGCTATAATATATGGAGAGTATATTGATGTTAAGCTAAGGAATGCAAAATCATGAATATAAATATATAATAAAAAAAATAAAAAAACATAAATGGAGGAAAAAATCATGGAATACAAATTGGATAATTATTTTAGTTTCGATACTCTTGGCACATATTTTGAGGTTCATGTGGCAGGATTGGATGGTGAATGTTTTGAATATAACATTTATTTTGAAGACGGAGCAAATGAAGAAAGAGCAGAAGAAGTAGGTAAAGCTATCGAGAAATGGGCTTCGCAGTATGACAGTGAAGATGATTATCCGGGATACATAGATGTCAGTCTGGTTGAAGGCAGTGTGTTCGTTTACCTTGATCTCGGAAGCATAGAAGACTGCGACAGATCAATTTATGGTATAGTAGAAGCTATCAAAGACATCAAAGGAATAAAATCAGTAATCGTAAATGAAAGTTCAGATGGTATGGACGATTTTGATATGTAAAGTGCTTATATAAATACTTTTAATAAAATAACAGAACATAATCGGAGGAGATAAAACAAATGGACATTTACAGTGAAGAAAGCTTAAAGCAATTTATCGAACAGAACCCGTTGAATTTTTCAGCAAGGCGTATTGAGCTTGCGAAGAAGGATTTTT
This sequence comes from Oscillospiraceae bacterium, assembly GCA_017848115.1. Classification (GTDB taxonomy): domain Bacteria; phylum Bacillota; class Clostridia; order Oscillospirales; family Ruminococcaceae; genus HUN007. Next base: position 68,992 of record JAGAKZ010000045.1, on the reverse strand, counting down.
ATGGAGTAAGAAACGGAAAGGTATCAGATGAGTATGCGGATTATATTTTATGGGCGCTCGGAGAACCGTCAAGACATGAACATTTCGGAAAATATCTGCTTCATTTTATCAAAGAAAACGGCTGGAAATCTATACTGGAAGTCGGATGCGGTGAGGAAACTTTGCTTGCACAGTGGTTATATCAGCATCTTGAAGGTGATGTGAGTATCACTGCTATGGATATTTGTGAAATGCATTGCAATGAACCTGAAATCAGACTTGTAAGAAAAGCTTTTGACAAAAACGAAGACCTGAGCGGTTATGATGTTGTTGTTGCGCAAGAGCCATGTGATGCTACTGAGTCAGTTATCAGTGCGTGCACAGAGCAGAACATTCCTTTTTGTGTGATATTGTGCGGTGTTGCTCATACAAGACTGACAGGTGAACTTGATGAAGATGCTTATGACTGGTATGCTTATTTAATGAAAACATATCCCGGTTGCGGATTTCAGCTATGGAAAAACGGAAGATTTTCATCGGGGTTTATTTATTCGGAGAAGGTTTTTTATAAGTTAAAGCAGGGTGAAAACTGATTTGTTATGAAGTAAGTAGCTTGATAAGTATGTAAAAAAAATGTTATACTGTAAGTATTAATATGGACGGAGGCGTGATCATGGGAACATATTTTAATCCATCAAACACAGGGTTTAAAAAATCGGCAGAAGATGAACTATATGTTGACAAAAGCGGACTTTTGAATTTACTTAACAAGAAAATTTTAGCGGAAAAGAATTGTATATCAGTAAGTCACGCTCGCCGTTTCGGAAAATCGCAGGCAGCTGATATGATAGATGCATATTACAGCAAAGGCTGTGACTCAGAGAATTTGTTTACAAAACTCGAAATATCAAAATCACCTGATTACCAAAAGCATCTCAATCAGTACAATGTCATTCATATCGATATATCTTCGTTTGCTGATTATTATAAAGATAAACTTGTGTCCAAGATAGTTGAACTGATATATAATGAACTTAGAGAAGAATATCCTGATATATTAGGAACAGATAATCCATTTTCTGCTATATTACATCAGGTGTATAAGAAGTCTGAAATACCATTTGTAATAATAATAGATGAATGGGACTGTGTGGTGCGAAATTTTTCAGATAAACCCGAATTGGTACATGAATATCTTCAGTTTTTACATTCAATGTTTAAATGTAAAGAAGCAAAAGAATTTCTTGCTCTGGGATATATAACAGGTATACTTCCTATCAAAAAAATTGAAGATGAATCGGCACTTAATAATTTTAAAGAATATACGATGATCGATTCAAAGGAATACACGCAGTATTTTGGATTTACAGAAGATGAAACAAAAGAACTTTGTAAAAAGTATGGTATGAATTTTGATTCGATAAAATCATGGTATGACGGATATAAAATCAGTGGTTATGATATGTACAATCCAAATTCCGTATACCAGGCGATGACCGATCACAGTCTTGAATCTTATTGGAAAAATACTTCGGCGTTCGGAACGATAAACAGATTTGTGACAATGAATTATGATGGACTTAAAGAGGATATTGTCAAAATGCTTGCCGGCGAGAAAGTCTATGTTGATACAGAAACTTTTCAGAATGATTTGTCAGAAATCTGTTCAAAAGATGATTCGTTGACAGCACTTATTCATCTTGGATATCTCGCATACGACAGTAAAGACAGTACAGCATATATCCCAAATTATGAAGTGGCAAAAGCGTTCCATTCTGCAATGAAAAAAAGTAGATGGAGTGATATTTCAAAATTGTATCAGACTTGTAACGATATTATAAACGCTACTATACGTTGTGATGAAGATAAAGTAGCTGAATATATTGAAACAGTACATGAGACTTATACATCAGTTTTAAAATACAACGACGAAAATGCACTTAGCTGTGTTATTACAATGGCATATTTTACAGCACCTGCATATTACAATGTAATACGTGAATTTCCCTCAGGTAAAGGATTTTCCGATATTGTAATGATACCCAGACAGGATTCGGGCAATAAACCACCAATGATTATTGAAATTAAGTATGATAAAAATGCGGATACTGCTATAAAACAGATCAAAGAGAAAAGGTATGCCGGAAACCTTAGTGGATACAGAGATGTGTTGCTTGTTGGTATTAATTATGATAAAGACAGTAAGAAACATGAATGCATTATTGAGAATATAAATATAGATTAATATGGTTTCTTTTATGATTTTTTTAATTTTGTTTAAATTTGGCAACCCTTAAATTAACAGCTTACCTATCGCTCCCGACAGCCCCCATTTTCATGCTGTCGGGAGCTTTTTGCCGTCTTATATAAATTATTTCCTGTATTTGTGTTTTGTGATTATTTTAAATAAACAGTCGATAGGTGATTGTGAAGAAATTTTAGGTTCACTTTCTTCTGATATTATCAAAATTGTAGAAAATACCACAATGAGTGATGAAGATATTAAAATTAAACTTCAGCAACTTGCTGATAATAAAATCAGGCTTGTCCAAGAACAGATACAGCTTGAAGACCAACAGAAGGATTTGTTTGGACTTCGTGTTCCGGAAAATTCATTTAAAAAAGATGTCGAAGATGCAACAAATTACTGGTTGTCTCCGGCTGTTGTGCTTAATATGATTCGCTTATATCTTAAAGAGCGGATTGGCAATGAAAAAGAATATATAACTGGAGAAAAGTCTGTTAAGAATTTAAGGCTTTCACAAAAATCAAGAGCTATTCTTCTTACAGATTTTGAAACGTGTAATTTCCCGGTATCAGTGGATGTATTCTGGTGAAAAAGAGGATCTTATACTTAAACCTCTTAGCAGTAATTCAGTAGTGAATAAATATCTTATGGAGTTTCTTACAAACAGTGAAGATAGCAAACAAAGTATAGAAATTGATGATACTTTATGGGATGATATTGAATCAGTTCAGCATAATCTTTGGGAGCGTGAACTGCAACAGCACAGGTTAAATACATCAGATCTTATAAATTATAAGCTTGGTATTTTGACAACCAGTCATCAGTCAAGAATTGCTTTTATAAAAGAGCAGATAAGAAAAGCCAATAACATCAAAATACGTATGATGCGTGAAGCAGAGCTTAAAAATGCTAATAATGATTTTGAACTTAGAAAGAACAAACTCGAGTCAACGATAATCAAAGCAGATATTGTTGTATCAAAACTTTCATATGGTATATTAATTATTGAATAAAAGTACTTGAATTAAATAACAAATTACACCATTGACAAAAAAACTGATTTGTGATATTATATAACGATTTGAATATATCAAATGGACGGCATGGGATAATATTTTCAAAGGAGTTTTTTATATGTCAGATTTTTACTATGCAACTAAAAGAGAAGCGGAGCCGTTTAGAGAAGAAATTTGTGATATAATCGGAAATGTCTATGATTATGTTAGCCGGAACTATTTTAATTTTGATTATGATTTTTCAGGTGCAACAAGTGTGAACATGGTTAGCTATGATAATAACGGAGATCGTAGATTTCTATTTGATATGGACATTGAAGTTGATGATCCTGACAAAGAATATACGCCATCTGATATTATCAGAATTTTTGAAGACGCTCTTATAAAGTCAATGTCAATGTCAGTATGCAGGCGGACGGTTAGTTTAGATATGCTAGAGTGCAGGCGGACAGTTGGTTTTAATATGTTCGGTAGTCCGGAAGGAATTAGGCTTGTATTCTTTGGTGGAAAGTTTGTATGTCATTTATATTTTGTGTTTACCTGTTCAAAAGGACGTCAGCAATATATAAAATGTGATGATACTCAGAGAAATTATGAATGGGTGTACAGAGATAATAAATACAATAATATTTCAAAAGAAATCAAGTGGCTCAAGGATAAGGATAATGCATTGTGGAACGATTTTAGAAATTATTATCTTTATAAAATGAATGACAACTATATAAATGATATTGAGCATATTGGCGGATTTATAAGTATAAGAAACATAGAATATATCACACCCAAGACGTTGTTTATGGAAGCGGTTCATGAATTTGCACTTGAAAACGGAATCAATAAAAAGGAGAATAACTCCAAAAAACAAAACCCACAGCATGAATTTAAATATGTAACACGTAAAGAGGCAAGACCTGCAAGAACAAAACTGGAAAAACTGATATGTCAGCTTCATAATGATAAGGACTTGAAGAAATATTTTACTTTTGAGCATAAATATGTCGGAAGCTCAAAAAGAAACATGATCACAAAGGATATTAAAGGCAATAATGGGTATGATTTTGATGTTGACATTATTCCGAATATCAGCCAGGAACAATATACTCCAAAGGAGATAAAAAATCTGGTGATTAAAACTCTTGATAAGTATACTAAGGAGTATGGATTTTCTTATAGCAAGGATTCCAAAAGTGTTATTACAATAAAGTCCATTGATCATAAAAATAGTGAGGTTATATATAGTTGTGATTTTGCTATCGTTCGCATTGATAATACCGGTAAAAAGCAATTTATCATGCATGATAAGACGTCCGGAAAATATGAATGGAAATATCGTGGTGGAGGTTATAATGGTATTTTTGAAAAATATGATTGGATCAAGAAAAGAAAACTTGTTCAGGAATTACGGGATTTTTATCTGGAACTAAAAAATAAAAATTTATGTGAAGAAAAGCGTTCGAGATCTATTTTTGTAGAGTCAGTAAATGTTATTTGTAATAGAAACGGATACAAAAACTCAAATAAATACAGACGATGATATATAATTTTTAATTATCTATCGCTCCCGACAGCCCCCCATTTTCATGCTGTCGGGAGCTTTTTGCCGTCACGCATCACCCATGCGCAAAAATTTGACGTTTTCATTATTTCATGGTATAATTGTTGTGGTTTTCTATAATATTTTGGGCTGTTTTTATATCAATTTTCAGTAAAACATACTAATTTTTTAAAAATAAGTATTTCATTATCCCAAAACAATACAAAAAATACAATAAACAACAAACATCCGAAAGGACTATAAATATGTCAAAAAGCAACTCCAAAGCAATAACGATAAGTTCAAAATACAACGGCGGACTCACAAGGGAGCAGTTTCTTTTTTATGAAATGAGAACGACTGCAAGACTTGTTGCTGAAGGATTAACAGATGAGGAGATCGTGAATAAAGTAATGCAGGAAAATCTCTTTCAGTATCCTACCGAGAGAGAAACGAAGAAAATGGTAAAAGTATGCCTTACACGACTGTATTCGATGAATGACGAATCTTTGATACATGCTGTTGCATTTAATTCAAGTGATGATGCAAAACAGATCTGTCTGTATGCGATGATGAAATATAACCGTCTTGTATGGGATTTTATGATAACGGTGATAGGTGAAAAATTCAGACAGCAGGATCTGTCTTTTGGAAAACTTGATCTTAATGTGTTCTTTATGCGACTTCAGGAACAGGACGATAATGTTGCTTCGTGGGCGGAAAGTACCGTAAAAAAAATAAAGCAGGTGCTTGTAAAAATACTTGTTGAAAATGATTATCTTGAAAGTACACGTTCAGATCATCTTGATCCGGTTCTGATATGTTCGGTACTTGAAAATGCGATACGAAATAATAATGATACAAATGCACTTTCGGCATTTAACTGTTTTATCTAGGAGGAAAGCGAAAATGGAAGAATTAAATGTGGGTCTTGACAAACTTCGTACACTTGTTCAGGACAGGGATTTTCTTGAGGGAAAGGGACTAAGCAACGAAGTAAATATCCGTATTTTTTGTTATGATCCTGCCGATGAAATGACAGTACAGCATTTTATAGAGCAGATAAAAACAGATCAGATGCTTGACTGCAATATAGTTGAATATAATTTGTATAAGATTTTTATAGAAATATGTCAGGAACTCGATATACTTGACAGCATTCCCGAAATGGAAGAATCAGAGGGCAGTGAATTTACACTTGAACAGATACATTGCGCAATCGGTGAAGATGAGTTTATAGCAAAAATGAAGGAACTCGGTGAGCGTAAAATCGGAGATGTTATGCTTATAACAGGTGTCGGAGATGTTTTTCCGTTTATGAGAGTACATAAAATGCTTGAGGCTATGCAACCGCATTTTACGGCTACACCTATTTTAGTGATGTATCCGGGAAAATTTGACGGAAGTTATGTAAAACTGTTTGACAGACTCACGCCAAATCCGTACTACAGAGCATTTAACGTAATATAAGGGGTAAAGATTATGATCATTAAAGATATGTTTAAAGATGACATCAACCGTAAAGTAAATGGTGTTATCAAAGTTGACCAGAATACAAGTGATGTTATAGGGCAGGAAGTACGTGAATATGTAATCACAAAAGAACTGAAAAAACACTTTATTTCATTTTTTGATTATTATGGAGATACGTTCCGTATGCCGACTTCTGATATAGGCGTGTGGATATCGGGGTTCTTCGGAAGCGGTAAATCTCACTTTCTGAAGATGCTTTCATATATTCTTGAAAACAAGGAGATCGACGGTAAAAAGACGGTAGAATATTTTCGTGATAAATTTGCAGAAGATCCTGCAACTTTTATGCTCATCGATAATGCTACTAAGGATACGACCGAAACGATTCTTTTCAATATAGATATCGAAGGCTCGATAAATAAGGATAAAACTGCTGTACTCAAAGTATTTGCAAAGATGTTTTATAACCATCTTGGTTTTTACGGTGAAAATCTTAAAGTTGCCATGCTCGAAAAATATATCGAACACGAAGGCAAAACCGAGGCTTTTCGTAGGGCGTTTGAAGAAAAAAAGGGCAAGCCATGGGTAGAACAGCGAAAAGCTTTTGCCTTTAACGGAAATGCTATCGTTCCTGCGCTTATGGAAACACTCGGACTTAGTGAAGATGACGCTCAGAGCTGGTTTAAGGATAAGAGCGCTGTAGAATTCAGTATAGCACAGCTTGTTGAAGATATAAAAGAATACGTAAACAGTAAACCGGGTAATTTCAGACTGCTGTTTATGGTCGATGAAGCAGGGCAGTATGTCGGAACCGATACGGATATGCTCCTCAATCTACAGTCGCTTACTGAAAAAATAGGCAGTGAGTGCGGAAGTAAAGTATGGGTCATTTGTACAGGTCAGGAGGCTATTGATGAGATCATCAAGGTTCGTGCTGACGAGTTTTCACGTATTCAGGCAAGATTTAAGACCCGACTTTCACTTACTTCTTCTTCTGTTGATGAAGTTATCCAGAAACGTATTCTCAAGAAAAAACCTGAAGTTACAGAAAAGCTTGAAGCACTTTATGACCAAAATGATTCTGTTCTCAGAAATCTTTTCAGTTTCAAGGATTCGGTGCTTGATATCAAGGGTTATACAGGACCTCAGGAATTTGCCGAAAACTATCCTTTTGTTCCGTATCAGTTTATTGTCATGCAGAAGGTATTCAGTGAGATACGCAAACACGGAAATGCAGGCAAGCATTTTTCGGGCGGTGAACGTTCGATGCTTTCGGGATTTCAGGAGGCAACTCAGAAGGTACAGGAGAGAGATGAGTATACACTTGTTCCGTTCTATCATTTTTATGATACCGTACACACATTTCTTGACGGTTCGATAAGACGAGTGATCGAACGTTGTGAAAAGGCGTCTGAAACAGAGTCGGGTGTTAAGCCGTATGATGTAGATGTGCTTAAACTTCTCTATCTTATAAGATATGTTGATGATATCAAGTCTTCTCTTGACAATATAGTGATACTTATGTCCGATGATATCCGCACAGACAAGATAGTTCTTCGAGAACAGGTTCGCAAGTCCCTTGATAGACTTATGAGTCAGAACTATATCGGACGTACAGGAGATCAGTACAACTTCCTTACAGATGAAGAACAGGATATACAGAGAGAAATAAAAAATACAGTAGTTGATACTGCAAGCATAGTTGAACGTATAGCACAGATGATCTATGGAGATATCTATATTTCTAAAAAGTTCCGTTACAATAAGTATGATTTTTCATACGATCAGATGGTAGACGGAGTAACTGTCGGTGCATCTACAGGCGGAATGAAACTGAGATTTCTCACAATTGCAACAGATTCGACTGAGAAAAATGAACTTACTTTGATGGCGCAGTCAAGGTCGGAAGCGATAATCGTTTTAGCTGAAACTGCATATTATGAATCACTTGAAAGTGCTATGAAAATCCGCAAATACATAAAGCAGAGAAATGTTGCACAGTTGCCCAAGTCAGTTCAGGACATTATCCGTGCCCAGCAGGACGAGGCAGGTAAATATGATGAAACAGCCATGACAGCTCTTAAAAAGGCGATTGAAGATGCAGAATACTATGTTGATGGCGAGCATCTTACTTTCAGGGGCGGAGATGCCAAAACAAAAATAGATCAGTCGCTCGAATATCTTGTTGCTCATGTTTACAAAGAACTTGATCTGATAAATAAAAATGCTGAAACTGATGAAGATATTATAAATATTCTCTCGAAAAATTCGCAGATGGCTATTAACGGAGCAGAACCAAATCAGGATGCTGTTGCCAGAGTTGAAGAATATCTTGAAATGCAGTACAAGAAAAATCTCCCGACTTCCATGGCTGACTTACAGTCACGTTATCAGGCTATCCCGTATGGCTGGCGTGAAATAGACATCGCATCGGTTGTGGCACAGCTTATAAAAAATCAGCGAGTTACGATAAAATACGCAGGAAATACCATTCAACCCGATAACCCGAAACTTCCCGATATGCTCAGAAAGAAAACTGAAATAGGTAAAACTATCGTATCAAAGAGACAGAGCGTAAATTCGACAAAGATGAAAGAAGCAAAACTGTTTCTTAATGAATATTTTGAAGTGATGAGTATTCCTGATGACGAAGACGGTCTTGTAGCGTTTATAGTAGAAAAATTTACTGCATATCGTACTCATTTAAATGAACTTCTTGACAGATACGAGGGTAAAAAATATCCCGACAAGCAGGTAGTACAAAAATCTGTAAGCCTTATTGATGAAGTGCTATCACAGAAAAAAGATAATGTAGCACTTGTAACAGCGGTGATAAACAAGCAGGATCCGCTCGATGATAATAAAGAAGCGACACAGAAAGTAGAAGCATTTTTCAAAAATCAGGTACAGGTATATGACTCGGCGGTAAAAATGCTTGCCGACTTAAAAAATGAACTTGGTTATCTGTCTCAGGAAGAAGAAGCATACAGTGCATTAAACAGGATTCGTTTGCTTATTGAAGTAAATACAAAATTTGAATATAAGAGTATTCCGGAACTCAACGAACTTATGAAAAAAGTCCGTGAGGGTCACAAAAGACTTCTCGAAAACAAAAAAGACGAGATTCGTGGCATAATTCAGCAGTGCATGGGTACTATTCATTCACTGGCAAAAAATGATGTGAATTGTGATGACGTTATCTCAAAAGCGGATATTTTCTATGATCAGCAGAAACAGCGTATAGACGAACTCGAAAGCATCGCACTTCTTGACGGCCTTGTTCCTTCTATGATTCAGCACAAGGACAGTGCCTGCGAAAAAATCGAAAACATAAAAACACCACGCACTCCAAAACAGGAAGCAGGGAACAATGCCTCCACAGGTGCAGGTTCGACACCGAAAAAAATCATAAAGTCATACAACCGACAGGTAATATTCCCTGCAAAGAGAATAGAGAGCGAAGAAGAAATAGACAAATACGTTGAAAATATGCGTAAACAACTTAAAGATCTCATTAAGAATTGTGATGGAATTGATTTGAAATAAAGGGGTTATTATCATGGATAAAAATGCTATTAAAAAATATGCGGTATGGGCGAGGAATGAACTGATTTCCCGTGTTAGTCAGAAAGCTTTGCAGTATGGAATATCTGAAAAAGAAACTGACTATGATGATGTTCAGAGTATTAATGGAGTAGTTTTGTCATCTGACGAAAGAAATCAGCGACGTTCGCTTATAGCTAAGATAAAAAAAGACGGTTACAGTCAGGCGATGGAGGAAGCGTCTTATACGTGGTTCAACAGATTTATTGCACTCAGATATATGGAAGTAAACGGATATATTCCAAGTCGTGTGAGGGTGTTTACAGATGATGAAAATGCGTTTAAACCACAGATAATTGACGAGGCTATTCATCTTGAAATTGACGGGCTGGATATGGAAAAGGTGTATGAGTTCAAAGAGGGGAATAAGACAGATGAACTGTATAAATATCTTCTCATAACTCAGTGCAACGCTCTTGGTAAGGTACTTCCGGGTATGTTTACGAAGATATCCGACTATACACAGTTGCTTTTCCCGGATAATCTTCTGCGTGAGGGCAGTGTTATCGAACAGATGATATCAATGATACCCGAAGATGACTGGAAAGATCAGGTGCAGATCATAGGGTGGCTTTATCAGTATTATATTGCTGAACCTAAAGATAAATTGATAAATGCACATAAAGCTTATCAAGAAAATGAAATTAAATTTGTAACACAAATATTTACTTCAGATTGGATTGTTCATTATATGGTTGAAAATTCATTAGGTAGATTATGGACTGATGGACATGGAAAACCTGATGATGCTGATTGGAAGTATTACCTTGAAGAATCAGAACAAGAACATGATGTTCAGGTGAAACTTGAAGAAATACGCAAAGAATATAGAAATCTGACTCCTGAACAGATTACTTTTTTTGATCCTTGTATGGGTTCGGGACATATTCTTGTGTATGCTTTTGATGTATTTATGGACATATATCGTGCATATGGATATACAGAAAGAGAATCTGCATCACTTATCATTCAGAAAAATCTGTACGGTCTTGACATAGATGAACGTGCATATCAGCTTGCATATTTTGCACTTATGATGAAAGCAAGACAGTATGACAGACGTTTTCTTACAAGAAAAGACGATGACGGAAATCTGGTTGTTATCACACCTAATCTTTCCAACTTCAATGAAATAAGTGTAAATGCCGATAATCTTGAGGGCGAACTTAAAAGATTTGCACAGCAGTTTGAAAATGCAGATGTATATGGTTCTTTACTTAAAGTAGAGGAATTTGATATTGACAGTATTACTATACTTATCGAAGAATTTGAAGAAAATCTTGATACTATAGGGTATAAAGAAAAGCTTGAAAAAATGCTTGTAATATATAAAACGCTTTTACATAAGTATGATGTATGCTGTACAAATCCGCCATATATGAATTCTACATATATGCCAAATATATTAAAAAGTTTTATTCAGAGTAATTATGTTGATTATAAAAGTGACTTGTTTGCTGTATTTATTAGCAAATGTATATCATTTACAAAAACAAACGGTCAGATAGGATTGTTGACACCATATGTATGGATGTTTATTTCAAGTTATGAAAGTCTTAGAAATTTAATTTATAATCAGACTTCTATAACATCAATGGTACAACTGGAATATAATGCATTTGAAGGAGCTTGTGTTCCTGTTGGCGCATTCACTTTAAGAAAGTCTGATGTGGTATCAACTGGTGAATATATAAAATTGTCTGAATTTAAGGGGATTGAGGTACAAGATCCTAAAACACTTGAAGCAGTTCAAAACAAAAAATGTGGTTATCGTTATACTGCTAAACAAGAAAACTTCTCAAAAATTCCTGGTTCGCCGGTGGCTTATTGGGTTAGTCAAAAGGTTTTTGATAATTTTGAAAAGGGAAAAAATCTTGGCTGTTTTGCATATCCAAAACAAGGTTTAGCAACGGCAGATAATAACAGATTTTTGAAGTTATGGTATGAGGTGAATTTTAGTAGTATTGATTTAGATAAGACTGATAATATTATACCTACATTAAAAAAGTGGTATCCTCATAATAAGGGTGGAGAATATCGTAAATGGTATGGGAATAGGTATTATATTATTAACTGGGAATTAAATGGTTCTGAATTAAAAAATTTCAAAGGTGCAGTTATACGAAATCCTGATTATTATTTTAAAGAAATGATATCATATTCTGATTTAACATCAGGTAATTATTCGCTTAGATACTATGGTACAGGTTTTATATTTGACTCAACTGGACCATCTATTTTTAATCCTAAAAGCTATGTATCTACAAATTATTTACTAGGCGTTATGAATTCAAATGTAATAAATACAAGTTTCTTAAAGATATTATGTCCTACAATGCATTATACTCAAAGTGCTGTTGCAAAAGTTCCTATTATTCTTACAGAAGACAATAATAGAGTTATCCAAGTTGAAGAACTTGTTAGAGAAAATGTTTTGTTTAGTCAGATTGACTGGGACTCCTTTGAAACCAGTTGGGATTTTGAAAAGCACCCATTTATAAACGGTGAAAAAACAATAGAAAAATCATTTGAAAAATGGTCTGTTGAATGTGAAAATCGTTTTAACACCCTTAAAGCCAATGAAGAAGAACTAAACCGTATTTTTATTGACATTTACGGTTTACAGGACGAACTCACACCTGAAGTTGACGATAAGGATGTAACAGTCCGCAAAGCTGACCTTGTAAGAGATGTAAAAAGCTTTATCTCCTATGCAGTCGGCTGTATGTTCGGAAGATACTCCATTGATACAAACGGTCTTGCTTATGCAGGCGGTGAATGGGACGAAACAAAATATCGTACATTTATCCCCGATGATGATAATATTATCCCTATCTGCGATGATGAATACTTTGAAGATGACCTTACAGGCAGATTTGTTCAGTTCGTTGAAACTGTTTACGGCAAGGACACCCTTGAAGAAAATCTGAAATTTATCGCAGACGCTTTAGGCACAAAGGGACAGCCGAGAGATGTTATCCGTAACTATTTTATAAACAATTTCTTCGCAGATCACTGCAAAACATATCAGAAACGCCCGATATACTGGCTTTTCGAGAGCGGAAAGAAAAACGGTTTCAAGGCTCTTATCTATATGCACCGCTACCAGCCCGATACCATTGCAAGAATCAGAACAGACTACGTTCACGAACAGCAGGCTCGTTATCGTACAGCTATAGAAGACATAAATCAGCGTATACTTTCTTCTTCCACAAGCGAAAGAGTAAAACTCACCAAAACCCTCACCAAGTTAAACGACCAGGCAGAAGAAATACGTGTGTACGAAGAAAAAATACATCACCTCGCCGACCAGATGATAAAAATTGACCTTGATGATGGTGTGAAGAACAATTATGGAATATTCTCTGATGTGCTGGCGAAAATAAAGTAGAGGGAGATGATAGACCTTATGAAAATAAATTGCATCAATGTTTCAAATTATAAGGGTATTGAAAATTTAACGCTGAATTTAAACGGGAAATCAACTGTTATCTTTGGCGTGAACGGTACAGGTAAAACTACTATATTGTCTGCTATAAACCGTTTGTTCTGGAATGCATTGTATCGGTTTAATCCATCACAGGGAACAGCTTTTAAAACCCTTGATGCAAGTTGTGTTCGTAATGGAGCTACTAAACTTGAAATATCAACTCAGATAGACCTTGATGGTGAATATTTTGAGCTGAAAAAAGAATATACGAAGGCAAGACCCGGAAAAAATGCGTCGTCATTTTTAAATAAAAAAGTATATGATATGTTTGTATCAGCATTTGTAGAAAAATATTCAGATGACAATTCCGGGATTCCTATATTTGTGAATTACGGAACTAATCGTTCAGTTCTTGATATTCCTTTAAAAATACGAAAAAAGCATATTTTTTCAAAATGGACAGCCTTGGAAAGAACGATAGAAAATGAACTTGATTACAGAACATTTTTTGAATGGTTTCGTAATCAGGAAGATTATGAAGCAGAGTTGATGAAAGAAAAAGGTGATTTGGAATATAGGGACAAATCACTTGAATGTGTAAGAAAAACAATTGAATCTATGCTTGACGGATTTACAGATTTAAAAGTTAAACGAAGCCCTCATAGAATGACTGTTTCTAAAAATGGAATGGAGCACAATGTCAATCAGCTTTCAGATGGCGAAAAATGCACGTTGGCTTTATTTGGTGACCTTGCAAGAAGAATTTCAATTGCAAATCCACATATGCAAAATCCACTTGAAGGAAAGGGAGTAGTTCTTATAGATGAAATAGAACTTCATATGCACCCTTCATGGCAAAGAAAAGTACTGACTACATTAAAATCTGTTTTTCCAAATATACAATTTATAATAACTACACATTCACCACAGATACTTGGAGGAGTAGATGACGAATATAATATCTACAAGTTTTATAGTGAAAACGGAAAAGAGATGTTGGCAGAACCTGCTTCAATAGATGATGTTATAGCGATAGGAGAAGACTAGATGGACACCGAAAGAATAATGCAGGATCTCAGCAGAAGATTCTCAGCACCGCTTCCGGAATTTTATAAGCGTCGTATTATTTTCTGGTACGATGAAGAAAGAAGATTTACTGATCAGATCGATGAGATCACGATTTCTGATGTAAAAGTAATCAAACTAACCGGAACAAATCAATTTGAAATAAAAAAACTTTTGACCCTTGATGATACAACAAGCAATTATCTTGTATATTGCCCTGTATCTTACGAAAATCCTGAAAAGAACTGGCTTATAAATATTGAATTATACAGCGGTGAACCATTCCGTGCTGACCCTAATACAATATTGATGGAGAAAATGGGTATTCCTACTTCTCAGAATTATCGTGAGGTTATGAATAAGTATTATAAATTTTTCAACGCCAAAGAGCGCAGAAATAAAGTAGTGGCTCTTGCAGACAAGATTGAAAAAGCGTCACATATTCACCTTGCAGTAATGTCTGCCATATGCGGAAATAAGGATATAGCACCAAGTGGAATCATTCGTTCTGTTCTTAAAAGCGGACTCGATAATCAGACAAATGAGATATATCAGAGCATGGTAAACTACGAAGCAGATGATGCTTTCTGGGCTTTGGTGTCACAGGCTACAGGCTATAAGGAAGATTCACATTCACTCAGAAGACTTGCTTCCCATATACTTTTGACTGCAACTACAAGAACTATGAGCGAAGAGTATCTGAAAGGACTTGAAAGTTTTATCTCTGTACCTCACCAGTCATTTTGTTATGATATTGTATCACATTGGATTCACAGTGAAGAACTGCTTTCTTTTAAAAATATTGCCGAGGAAATAGAATGTGAACTGAAACTTTTCAATCGTTTCAAGGCTATGAACCTTGATGCTTTGTATGATACAGAAATATTCCCCTGTATCAGCAATATTATACTTATCAAACTTATGACCGATATCCAAAATGAGATCATACCTGCTGATAAGATCCTTGAATGTAATGAAAAACGTCGTACTATGGTGTGGTACAGCGATGTGTCATGCTATTATGAAGGCCTTGTAAGCGTAGCACATATGTATAATTTTTTTGTTGAACATTCAGCAGAATTTCATAATGCAGTTGCAAAGGATATATGGAAAGCATATACTTCTGATTATTATAAAATGGATACATACTACAGACAGTTCCATTGCTCTTTTCAGAAAAGCCTGAAAATCTCAAATGATATGCTCGATGATCTTTTCAAAACTGTTGCAGACAGGGTAGAGGCATTGTATTCGGGCTGGTATCTGACAAAGCTTTCTGAAAACTGGACAGATATTTCAGGTGAAGAGTTTGAAAAGTATGGATATATCTCCGGAATAAACAGGCAGGAAGATTTTTACGAAAACAATGTCAAATCATCTGATTCACGTATTTTTGTTATTATCTCTGACGCTTTAAGATATGAAGTGGCTGTATCTCTTTCAGAACAGCTTCGCCGTGAAACACAGTGCGAAGTGTCTATAGACAGTATGTGCGGAATATTTCCGACGATAACACCTTTTGGAATGACTGCATTGCTTCCGCACAAAGAACTTAGTGTCGGTGTCAGATCAAACGATAAATTATGTGTACTTGCAGACGGTCAGCCTGCCGACAGTCAGAACCGTGAAAAAATACTGAAACTTGAAAACACAAACAGTGTTGCTTTGCAGTACAAAAATATAATAGGTTTAAAACGTGCCCAGAGAAGCGAATTTGTAAGGGGAATGGATGTTGTTTATATCTATCATGACAAAATAGATGAAACATCTCACACCTCAGAAAATGACGTATTTACAGCTTGTGACGAAGCTATTGATGAGATAAAGAATATGGTTCGTATTATTGTCAATGAATTTAGCGGAGCAAAAATACTTATTACATCTGATCACGGTTTCCTCTATACATACAGTCCGCTCACCGAAGATGATAAAGTGAGCAAAAACGGCTGGAACGGTAATGAAGTTGAATACGGCAGACGATACTGCATTATGAACAGCTCAGGAAATCCCGAATACCTCCAGCCTATAAGATTTCTTAACGGAAAAACAGAATATACAGCTTTTGCTCCCAAGGCAAATGTGCGTATAAAAACTCACGGAGGCGGTCTTAATTTCGTTCATGGCGGTATCAGTCTCCAGGAAATAGTTGTTCCGCTCATTGATTATCATTATCTCAGAAACGACAGCAGTCAGTACAAAAAGAAACGTGATGAAATTGATACAAAACCTGTTACGCTAAGTCTGCTTTCTGCAAACAGAAAAATCAGCAACATGATTTTCTCACTTAATTTCTTTCAGCAAGAAGCTGTCGGAGACAATCGTGAGTCTGCAACATATTCACTTTATTTTACCGATTCTTCAGGAATGATAGTCAGCGACAAAGTAAAAATAATCGCTGACAAAACAAGTAACGATTCGCAGGCAAGAACTTTCCGATGCAGTTTCAACTTAAGATCAATGCAGTTTGACAGCAAGGAAACATATTATCTTGTTATAGCAGATGAAAGCGGAATACTGATGCCACAGCAGGAAGAATTTCAGATAGATATTCCGTTTGCAGTTGACGAATTCAGCTTTTTTTAGAAGTAGGAGAAAAAGAAAATGAATAAGTGGGCAAAGTGTATATTAGTTTCACTATTAATTTTTATAATTGCATTTTTTTGTGTATATACAGTTTCTTATAAAATGATAAATGTGAATTCAAAATCGTTTAATTTAGAGGCTACTGATGGTAAATATGATTATAATGTGTATTTTATTCCGTCTGATGAGGATTTAGCAAAATATAATCATGGTTTTTTGTTTTATTATGATATAAATCAATTACATATTCAATTTGAAAATTCAGAAGAAAACATCGAAACGTTGTCTTTTTATGAATATTTATCTCTTAATGAGTATGAAGTTAGAGTTAAAGCGAATGAAGATAAAGAATATCTTAATTATCTTAAATCTCATGGAACCGATGTAGATGGGCTTATATTGTACATTAATCACGCAAAAGATGTTAGTGTTAATCTTGTTAGGATTAGTGTGTTTTTTGCATTTTTTCTTGTTTGTTTTTGCGTTGTTCTGATATTTAAGTGTAAGAAAGAGTTTTATTTTATTTCAGGAATAATTTATGTTATCGCCGTATCTTCAATGTTTTCGAATGGTACCACAGATTTTTTAGTTGTTGATTTTCTAAATAAAATAAACGAATTTATGAATTCAACTAAAATTACTTATCAAAGTGTAAATGAAAATAGAGTTATTTTTTTAGATACAATGAAAGAAAGTGCTCTTGCATATATTATTTTTGATCCTATTTTTGAAGGAATTGATTGTTTTTCCAAAAAATATAGATTGAAAAAATCTATTAACGATTATTCAAAAAATATGTTTGTTATAGTATCATTTTTGCAAGTGTACAAGTCTGAATATAATAATAAAATTATTTTGAGACTTAACAACAAACATTCAATTATTATTAAAAAATGTGAAAAAGAAATTTTAAAACTTGAAAAGAATAAAGATAAAAAAAATAACAATATTTATTATCAACTATACAAGGATATTAAGGATGATTTGTTGTTTTTAACTACTAATACGAATGAAATATTTGTAGATGAATTTATTCAGAAAATGTATTATTTAAAATATAAACTTGATAAACTTTATTCAAAATTATGATAATGTAATGAGGCGAGAATTTATGGAACAGTTTGAAGAAGTAACAAGCGACCGTGAAGTAATAAAGTATAAACTACGTCAGTGTTTTGACGGAAAAATAGTAAGAAAAGACCTTACCAAACACATAAAAGAGGGAATAAACGTTCCTGTATACGTACTTGAATTTTTGCTTGGTCAGTACTGTTCGTCAGATGACCCTGAAATAATCGAAAAAGGCGTTGAAACAGTAAAGAAAATTTTGTCCGACAACTATGTACGCCCCGACGAAGCACAGAAGATCTTATCATTACTTCGTAAACGAGGTTCGTACACAGTTATAGACAAGATCACTGCAAATATAAATCTTACAAAAGACAGATATGAAGCTGATTTTTCAAATCTGGGGATAAGAACCCTTCTTGAAGATGAATACCCTGAAAAATTTGACAGGCTTCTTTGCGGAGGCATATGGTGCATCATTCAGCTTGAATACGGTGACGATCAGTTCCCTGACGCAGACCCCGATCTGAAGAAAAAAGTTCAGAACCTGTCGCCGATAAGCATCAGAAAATTAACACCTATTCAGATGCCTCATGTTGATATAACCGAACTTAAAGAGGGAAGAAAAGCCTTTACCAAAGAAGAATGGATCGACGTAATGCTCCGCTCATGCGGATATGAGCCTGATTCACTCAAACAACGTGAAAAATGGTTACTCCTTGCAAGAATGATCCCTCTTATAGAAAACAACTTTAACCTATGCGAACTTGGACCGAGAAGTACCGGTAAATCTCATATATACAAAGAGATCTCGCCAAACAGTATTCTCGTTTCAGGCGGTCAGACCACAGTAGCCAATCTTTTTTACAACATGGCACGAAAAACAATCGGACTTGTTGGACTTTGGGATTGCGTGGCTTTTGATGAAGTAGCCGGTATCAGCTTTAAGGACAAAGACGGAATACAGATAATGAAAGACTATATGGCATCGGGTTCATTTGCACGAGGCAAGGAAGAAAAGACAGCATCTGCTTCAATGGTTTTTGTGGGAAATATAAATCAGAGCGTAGATGTACTTTTAAAAACATCAAGTCTGTTTGATCCTTTTCCTCCTGAAATGGGAATGGATACCGCATTTCTCGACCGTATGCACTGCTACGTTCCGGGCTGGGAGATACCTAAGTTCAGACCCGAACATTTTACAGATGATTATGGGTTTATCACTGACTATCTTGCCGAATTTATACGTGAACTCCGCAAGGAACAACACGGAGATGCACTCGACAAGTATTTTGGTTTAGGAAAAAATTTGAATCAGCGTGACACTATTGCCGTCAGAAAAATAGTAGGCGGATTAATAAAACTCATATACCCTGACGGCGAATATGACAAATCAGACCTTGAAGAAATACTGGTATTTGCCCTTGAAATGCGTCGCAGAGTCAAAGAACAGCTCAAAAAACTTGGTGGTATGGAATTTTACGATGTAAATTTCTCATACATAGACAAAGAAACATTTGAAGAAAAATTCGTTTCTGTTCCCGAACAGGGCGGAGGCAAACTCATACCCGAAGGAATGTGCAATCCCGGACAAGTATACACTGTATCCCATGGCTCTTCAGGTATGCTCGGCGTATTCAGACTCGAAAGCCAGATGCTCCCCGGCAACGGCAAATTTGAACGCACAGGATTAAATTCCGGCAGAGAAAGCAAAGAAGCCACAACAACAGCCTTTAACTACCTCAAAGCCAACGGAAACCGCATAAGCGGTTCAATAAGCACAGCGTCAAAAGATTATATCATTAACTATCAGGACTTGCAAGGTATAGGAATGACAGATAAACTCGCTCTGCCCACACTTATCGCCCTATGCTCCATCGCTCTTGGAAAACCAACAGTTTCAAGCCTTGCCGTACTCGGTGAGATAAGTATTGCCGGTACGATGATAAAAGTAGACGAGCTTGCAAATTCACTCCAGGTGTGCCTTGACAGCGGTGCTAAAAAGGTTCTGTTACCGATCACATCAGCAGTCGATCTCGGAACAGTCCCCTCCGAACTCGTCGGTAGTTTTAGCCTGATATTTTATAGCAGTGCAGAAGATGCTGTGTATAAGGCGTTGGGGGTGGAGTGAGAGGAAATCTGCATTTTGACCATGAGGAATGGTATGGTTGGTGAGATGAGTTTCGGTTTTCGATGTTTTAAGTGAAAATTAAAATATGTACATCATATTTAAAGTAACCGCAACAGATATATTTCTGAAACTGCGGTTGCTTTTGTTTTTTTCTGAAAAAAAATTCAGAGAAAAATAATTCAGAAACTTGATATCATGTCTTTTTTGTTGTATAATAATTATAATATCATTCTGAATAAAAATTCAGAGAAAAATAATTCAGAAAAGAGGATAAGCATATGTTCATCGGACGACAAAAGGAACTAAAGCAACTTTCAGCAGAACTTTCAAACTGGAAGCGTAAGACGGCTGTTCTTATATACGGAAAACGAAGAGTAGGAAAATCGACGTTGATAAATGAAGTAACAAAAAGTTTTGAGGGTGTTGTTATCAATCATATGTGCGTATCCAGTACATTTGAAGGAAACCTTGAACTGATTTACCAAAGTATATCGGAATGTCTTTCTCTTCCAAATATGCATTTTGATTCGATTTTTGAAATGATGGATTATCTTAAAACGCTGAATAAGAAAATTTTGCTTATTATTGATGAATACCCATATCTAAAGCAGACCCGAAAGAAAAATGAAGTGGATTCATATATGCAGATAGTGATCGACCGCTTGCCTGAAAATGTAAAACTGATACTATGCGGTTCTTATATCACTATTATGAAGGAGCTCCTGACAGAAGGAAATCCGCTCTTTGGCAGGTTTTCGCTGATTCAGCATATTCATGATTTTGATTACTATGAATCCTCTATGTTTTACCCGGAACTTAGCGTGAAAGATAAGATAGCATATTATGCTGTATTTGGTGGCTGTCCATATGTTTTAGAAAATCTGAACTCAGACCTGACGCTTCAGGAGAATATAGTTAATATGTTGTTACCTGAAACAGGTTTGATTCGTTCGCATATAGAAAACATCATGCTCAAAGAAATTCAAAAGTCTTTTGATGTAAGAATTCTTGAAGCTCTTGGAAACGGAAAAAAGAAGTATACGGAGATAAGAGATAAGCTTGGAAACAGTGAAACCGGTTTGTTGGATAAACAATTAAAGGTTCTTCTTGATATGGAGACTATTCAAAAGACAGAGCCGATAAATAGAAGGAACGATAAGAAAAAACAATTTTATGAGATCATGGATAATCTCATGCGTTTTTATTTTTCTTTTATTTTTGGAAAGTCAGGTACAATATCAAGAATCGGTGAAGAACAGTTTTATAACAGAAATATTAAACCTTCTATAACACAGTTTATCAGCAGACGATTGGAAGGAATCGTTCTACAATATTTTCACAGAATGTCTGTACTTGGAGAATATCCGGATATCGAGGATTTCGGAAGTTACTGGTACGATGATCCTAAGACAAAAACAAACGGAGAATTTGATTGTGTACTGAAACGTGATGGTGACCGGTATGATTTTTATGAATGTAAATATTTTGACAGACCTATGACACTTGAAGAATGTAAGCAGGAAAAAGAGCAGTTAGAAATGATTCGTGGAATACAGGTTTCAGGAGTTGGCTTTGTATGTTCCGGAGGATTTACATTTGAAGATGAGAAAGAGTTTATTCTTGTGGATGGAAAACGGTTATATAGTTTTGATTAAAAAAATATTTGCTCAAAATTAAGAATATAAATAACTTGACAACAGAAAAAAACTATTGTAGTATAAAATTAATAAAAAATATATATTTCAAGGAGTGAAGTAGATGCCGAAAAGAAAACCAATACCCGTTGGAGTGGAAGATTTTAAAAGATTAGTAGATAAAGAGTACTACTTTATAGATAAAACACTTATGATAAAGGATATTATTGATTGCAGAGATACGATAAGTCTCATCACTCGCCCCCGACGTTTCGGAAAAACACTGAATATGAGTATGATACAGCGTTTTTTTGAAAAAACTGATGAAAGCAATGCATATCTTTTTGAAAACCTCAGGATATCAGAAGAAGGGGAGGAATATCTTAAATATCAGGGACGGTATCCGGTTATCACAATTTCTCTGAAAAGTATGAAACAACCTGATTATAAACAGGCGTTTACAGAGTTTAAAAATATCATCACAAATGAGTTCGGACGACACAGAAAAGTTTTAAAGTGTGATGATCTTCTCCCAGCTGATAAAAAGAAATTTGAAGCAATCATTTCAGATGAAGCAGATGATTCGGTGTACAATACATCTTTGCAGTTGCTTTCAAGATGTCTGAAAGAATTTTATAAAGAGAATGTTATAGTTCTCATAGATGAATATGATGTTCCGCTCGAAAATTCATATTTTTGCGGATATTATGATAAAATGGTATCGTTTATAAGGAGTGTATTTGAAAGCGTTCTTAAAACAAATCCGTCACTTGAATTTGCGATTCTGACGGGGTGTCTTAGAATTTCAAAAGAGAGTATATTTACAGGTCTTAACAATCTGCGTGTGTATCCTATAACGGAAATTGAATTTTCACAATATTTCGGATTTACTCAGGCTGAAGTTGAAAAGCTTGCAATGGAGTATGATCTTTCGGACAGACTTTCTGAAATGAAAAAGTGGTATGACGGATATCTTTTTGGTAAAACAGAGATATACAACCCATGGAGCATAATACAGTATATCAGTTCAGCTGTAGCCGGAAACGAAATATCGTGTAAACCGTACTGGATAAATACAAGTTCAAACAGTATAGTACACGAACTTGTATCAAAATCAAATGAACAGACGAAAAAGAAAATAGAAGCACTTATAGCAGGTGAAAGTATAAAAGCTCAGATAAACGAAAACACGGTGTATTCAGATATAAATGTAAACAGCAATGATATCTGGAGTTTTCTCCTGTTTACAGGTTACCTTAAACAAATAAGCACAGAATTTACCGGCAGAGGAACTATATCTGAGATGGTTATACCGAATGTAGAAGTTATGACGGTGTATGAAAATACTATCATGAGATGGTTTGAAGAATCTGTACAACGTGAAGGAACTACAAAACTTTTTGAAGCAATGCTAAATGAAGAACCTGAAAAACTTGAAGACGAAATCTGCGGGTGGTTGAGGAAAAGTATAAGTTATCATGATACATTAGAGAATTACTACCATGGATTTCTGACAGGACTGTTAATCGGAAATGACGGATATGAAATAAAATCAAACCGTGAAAACGGAGATGGAAGAACCGATATTACTGTGTGTGAATATTCACAGAGAAAGAAAGCAGTGGTAATTGAAGTCAAACTTGCAGACTCATTTGAAAAGCTGGATTTGCAGTGCGATAAGGCACTTGAACAGATAAAGGATAAGCGTTATTCAACACAATTGATAGATGAGCGTTATAAAAAAGTAATAAGTTATGGAATAGCGTTTAGTGGAAAATCATGCAAGGTGAAGATGGGTGAAACGTTGATGATCTGAAAGAAGATGAAAACGAATCTGCTGTGATTCTTGCTGATATTTACTTTCACAGAGTTAATTAAGGAGAAGAAGTAATAAAAAAATACCGCCCACCGTATCATAAAAAACGGTGGGCAGTACTCTTATTTAAAATAATTTATTTACTTTCCGAGTTTTACATCATCTTTGCAGATATACTGTTTGAGAAGTGCCAGATCTGCGATATCTATAGAATCGTTATATGCAACATCGGCAACGAGTTTTTGCCCGGAAGAAAGTTCTGCATCACCAACCAGTGCAAGCGAAAGCATAGTGAGGTCGGAGAGATTTATATCGTTGTCGTTATTTATATCGCCATATAAAATTTCTGTTTTTGGAGTGTCCGGTTCATCAGTGTTAAAAAATGATATTCCCATTACAGCATCAAAGGATTCATTTGGCTTGCCATTTATATCAAAAAGTTGTGACTCCTGATCAGATATAAGGCGGTCGCGAGTGGCATACATGGAAATACTGCTTATGGATTCAGAATTTTCAATTGCCAGTTTAAATATTTCTTTGTACATTTCTGCTCGTTCTGATGGGTTAGGTCCATTAATATTTAATTCTGTTATCTGAATATCAAGACCTGTATGTATAAATTTTTTGAGAGCAGTTTTATAAATTTCTATACTTGGATAACTTGTATTAAGATAAGACTGCATAGCGATGCCGTCTATGAGTTTTTTTTCTTTAAGTTTCATTGCCATTTTATAGATGTCATTAGTTTTTTCAGATATATACTCATTGTAATCACTTATATAAAGTTTACAACCTTCCGGAGCATATTTTCTTGCATAACTAAATGCATTTTCAATAAAACTGTCATCTTTATAAATGATTGCCCATTTTGAAGACGTGGCATCTCTTAATCCACCACCATCATTGAGAAATACGTCACTTACGACATCATAAGCGTATATTTCAAGATTCGGATAATCTGTCTTTAAGATTTCAAAAGTGTTTTTTATCATATTTTCCAGACGCTGATTCATAACATCTTCTGAAACATAGCTGGCATTTAAGCGGAAGTTTTCACGGAAAAACCAATCAGGAGTATAGGCGTGATATACAAATGTATTTCCGCGTATAGCGATATTGTTTTCTTCGCAGAAACTAAGCAAATCTTTTGCTCTGTCACTTAAAGAAATCTGAGGATTTACATTTTCACCAAGTTCCTGCGAGGCTTCCATATCAAGAATACAATCAGGCGAAAGTGTAAATCGTGGAGTTATGCTATTGAAGTGTCTGAGAATAAGATCATCATAAGAAATAATTTCAAAAGGCTCTACATTAACACCCATCCTGAATGAATTATGAAATTTGTCTTTAAGATTTCTGGCATTTGTCGAATATATCGGCGCCGAAGAAGCAATGTCATCTGAACTCTGATAAGTTTCTTCTTGTTCTGTTACCGCCGATATGCTTGAATAATCGGTCATTCCATAGCATGACAACATAGTCAGACTTAAAACAGTGGCTGTTAGTTTTTTGAGTTTTTTGTTCATTTTAGTATCCTCTTAATTATGATTTTTTATAAAACACTATTCGACAGTTTTATAAAATCGAATAGTGATTTTAGCAGTTATTTAAATGATTATTTTGCTGTTTATCTGATTAATTTTATATTTATACAGATGTTATTGTATAAATTAAAAAGTTATTTTTTTAGTTTTTATCAACTTTTTCATTACAATTACATTGTACAATAAAAAAATATTTGTGTCAAGTTTCATATAAAACTAAAAATTTAATAATGATAAATAGATATTTTCACAAATAAAGTTTTTTTGAAAAATAAGTTTTGAGTTCATCTGTGGATTATTGGACAAAATTAACAATGAAATCATAAAATATTCGGCACAAAATTTACGTTTAACAGTATTTTTTATAATTGCTTATTTGGCTAAAAAATGGTATACTAAATTATCGAATGGACTATGCGGATTTAATATGGTAATTAAGTAAAAATATATCATAAATAAGTAAAAATATCACCTTTGCAAAAAATAAAATTAAGGAAAGATAAAAATATGACAACATTCGGGCATTATAAAAACACCATTACAGATTATTCGCTTACCTAAGTATTTGAATCTGTCACAAATAGTTTCTTTACTATATCATGATAATGAGTTAGAATGAATATAGGAAAAGAGGTGATGGTAAAAATGCTGACCGGTCAGAAGATTGCAAAAATAAGAACAAAAGTCGGATTAACACAGGAACAGCTTGCTCAAAAACTTTATGTAACAAGAACAATGGTATCCAAATGGGAACGGGATATCTGTCAGCCGGATTATAATACTGTTGTAAAAATAGCTGAAATTTTTTCGGTTTCACCCGATGAGATCATAAGTATGAAAGAAGCGGTGATCAATGAGTTGTACAGCTTTTTATCAGACACAAACAGTAGCGATCTGCTGAAAGATCTGAATGAATTTTTGTCAACGCTTAACAGTCGGGACAGAAGTGTATTTATCCGCCGTTATTATTATTTTGAGGACATTAATATTATTGCTGAAAATTATAATATTACTGAGGGAAATGTCAGAACTGTTCTTATGCGTACACGAAAGAAATTGAAAAAATATCTTGAGGAGATGATCAAATGAAAAAAGACGATTTATATAATGCATTATCAAAAATAGATATGGATTACATAGCAGAATCTGATAACTTTGAGGCTGTTTCGGCTGATTTTAAGAGAGAGAAAAAACGAAAAAAACGAATTGTTACGTCAACTTTCTGTTTTACACTGATCGGTATTGGTGTTTTTGGAGCGAGTGGTAGCAGTTTGTTTAAGAGCGATTTGCAGATAGCTGAAAAAAGAGAAAATTTTGTAACTTCAACATGGTTACAGACAGAAAAAGTAGAAACAGTAACTGAAATTTTAACGAAACAGCCGGTATTGAATGAAAATATGACCGGCGACAAAACAGATCTGTATTACAGCGATCTTGTGAAAAGTATCGAAGTTCCGGAACTTGACGGATATCATGATCAATCAGCATCGTTAGATATTTCAGTATTTGATGAAACTATGCTTAATAGTTCAGAGCTTGCAGGCGTTGTCGAGGGAGAAATCATAGATATATGGGTAAATTATTATGAGTATGCAACAGCGTGTGATAAATTTGAACCTGACGGGCAACTCCATCATAAAGAATCAACAGTTGCTTATAAAATAAGGGTTGACAAGGTTTTGAGCGGTGATTTTTTAGTTGGAGATATTGTAACAGTTGAAGATAGATTTTTTATTCTTGATTCGATAATATCGGTGAAAAAAGGTGGCAATTATGTAATACCTATTGGAAATGGAAAAGGTGTACTGTATGAAGGTGATGAAATTCTGAGCGGTAGTAATATTATGGAAAGTAGTTACTATACATTATATCAGTTCCAACCGCAGATACAAAAAGTTAGTGGTGGATATGTAGTGCCGGGAAGATGGAGAACTCTTACTGATGAGTGTGCAGAAATAATAATGGATATTGATAATATAAAAATGCGTTTTCCAGGTTCGCTTTACTTTGTACCGGACAATGATTTTGATTATAGAATGGGGCTTATTCTTCAAAGTAATGTGAGATGATTTTTAAATTGATGTTCGATTGACATTGATGAGTTTATTGTAAAATATAAATCCGAAACAAAAGCAGTTATTCAAAAAATGATGAGTAACTGCTTGACTTTTTTATAAAAACGAGTATAATAAATTTAAACTTAAAATTTCTCGGAGGCTATTATGTATATCAAACGATTTCTTGAAGAACAGATTATAAAAAATTCTAAAATTTATCCTGTTATTATGGTATGCGGACAGAGACAGGTCGGTAAATCTACAATGCTTCATCATCTTATGGAACCACAGCGAAAATATGTGACACTTGATGATCAGAATGCCAGACGTCTGGCTGAAAATGATGCGGAACTCTTTTTTGAAACCTATGGTGCTCCGTTGCTGATTGATGAATTTCAGAGAGTGCCTTCAATTCTTCTTGAAATGAAACGTATTGTAGATGAGAAGATGCTCAGAGGAGAGGATTGCAATGGTATGTACTGGATGACAGGTTCTCAGAAATTTCCGATGATGAAAAGTGTAGCAGATTCTCTTTCAGGACGTGTTGGTATTTTTGATTTGTCAGGTTTTTCAACTGCTGAACTTGAAGGAAGAAATGTTTCTGTATTTTCTCCAATCGTTAATGACCTTAAAACAAGGGTAACAGATAGCCAGCCTAAGAACATTCATCAGATATTTGAAAGAATATTCCGAGGTGGAATGCCGAAGCTTCTGACAACTGAAATAGAACGTGATCGTTTCTATATGGATTATGTCAACACATATCTCGAAAGGGATATTCACTTACTCGAACAAGTGGATAAATTAAACGAATTCTATGATTTTCTGGTATACATGGCTGCAAGAACTTCACAGGAACTAAATTATAGTGAGATAT
The DNA here is from genome assembly GCA_017848115.1 of Oscillospiraceae bacterium. Lineage (GTDB taxonomy): Bacteria > Bacillota > Clostridia > Oscillospirales > Ruminococcaceae > HUN007. The sequence goes on along the minus strand of JAGAKZ010000045.1, from coordinate 40,934 downwards.
CAAAGGAACTCAGCATTTCTGTTCCTACTGTTAAAGCATGGACGACTATTCTTGAAAGAAGCGGTGTAATTTATATTCTGCATCCGTACTACAACAATATCACAAACCGACTTGTCAAAACACCTAAGATGTACTTTATGGACACCGGACTTGCAGCGTATCTCTGCAGATGGCCAAATGCCGAGACACTGGAAAACGGTGCTATGGCAGGGGCATACTTTGAAACTTATGTTGTTACAGAAATCGTAAAAAGTTATTACAATGCCGGAAAATACCCTGATCTTTACTATTATCGTGATATCGACAAAAAAGAAATTGACTTATTGATTACAACAGGAGATAAGATTTATCCTATTGAAATCAAGAAATCCAAAAATCCCAAAGCACTTGATAAAAATTTCAGCGTTCTGGAAAAATTGAAAGCAGACATTCAGCCTGGAATAATTTTGTGTATGGCAGATGAAATGATACCATACAATCGTGAAGTGTGGTATTATCCGGTGTCCGCAATATGAGGTATAGAATAGGAGATAAAAATGAATAATAATGTTGACGTTTTGGAATTTAAAATATTTAATCCTCAAGGAAAGGAGAATTGGGCTGATGATTCTGATGTTTACGAAGCAGTTGAGATTTATATAAATGGAAAGGAAATAGTAGAACTTTTAAAAGAAATAGAAACACCATTCGCAATAGATGAAGGCGAAACAGATTTAGCCGGAGCTTATGGACACTTAACCCCCGGAGAATTGTATTCAGAATTGAAAGATGTAGAGGAAAGTGCATTGTTATGTTGTGATGGTTGTGGTTTAAGCGGATGTTGGTCTGTTTTGATCAGTATAGAAACAGATGAAAATTATGTTTATTGGAAGGATTTTAAGCATAATCATAGAGAATGGAAATATGGTATTGATTATAAATTTGACAGAAAAACATATGAAGAGATATTGAAAGAATTAGAAATATCTGATAAATAAAGAAATTGATAGAGGAAAGAATACTTCAAAAAAACAGAAGTCAGAGCAAAAATGTGTCATATAAATTGTTTGGAGAATTAAATTATGATTTTGATAAAAAAAGCACAAAAAGAAGATCTGAAAGAAATACTTGAATTACAGTATTTATCCTATCAAAGTGAAGCTAAACTTTTTAATAATATGGACATTCCTCCATTAAAACAAACGATAGAAGATATTTATAATGAATTTCAAAAAGGTATTGTTTTAAAAGTAATTGATGACGAGGATGTTATTATAGGTTCTGTCAGAGCATACCAGAAGAACGGAACTGTTTATATCAGCAAATTGATGGTACATCCCGAAATGCAGAAAAGAGGAATAGGCACAAAACTTCTTTTGGAAATAGAAAATGAATATCCAAATCAAAGATATGAGTTGTTTACCAGTACAAAAAGTATTAGCAATATAAGATTATATGAAAAAGCAGGATATAAAATTTTTAAAGAAGAGGCGGTATCGGAAGAATTGAGATTTGTATACTTGCAGAAAGTAAGGAAAGCATGAATATACTCGTTGGGTAAAATGTAGCAATTAGTTTCCCGGAATTTCTATCGGAAAATTGATACAACATTTAGAAATGTAAAGGACAATGTTACCGATTATAGAATTATACCGATATTTTTTATGAAACTATTAGAAATATATGAAGCAGGAAATTTCCCATGTGGTTGGGACAATAGTTCACATAATGGCAGACTAATAGTGTTTTGATTTTAAAAGTAATGAAAAACAGTTTGAAGTATATAAGGTGAGAGAGTATAGTTCAATATATGTCACCAATGGAGCGGCTGAATAATGTTTTATGTACTATAAATAATTTACAAGGGGGAATTGATAACGAACAAAGAAACAGCACTTAATTTTTTAAAGGAAAATCAACCAATGCCTGATGATATTAATCTTGATAAAAGCGTCATTGCTATGTATGATGATGTAACAAAATATTTTCTTTACAATCCGGATAAAGAATGTTTACCATTGCTATTGAATTCGTTTGGCGAATATGATGGTTATGGAGTTTATTGATCAGTCGAAGATGTAATATTGAGATTTGAACATGAAGAAGTGGTTGATTGTCTGGTGGAATCATTAAACAGCAGACATAACGGTGTAAAATACTGGTGTGCACAAATAAGTGCATTATTTCCGGATAAAAAACTGATATCTCCATTAAAGAATCTGTTAAATGATACTAACAATGATATAAGAGAGGCAGCAATAACTTCTTTGGCTCAGATAGAAGATGATGAAATTCTTGATATATTAAAAAGTCACTTGGATACTGAAAAAGATATTGAGACTATAAGCCTTATATATGAAATAATCAGTGTTATGAATTTTTTAGGAAAATAGGAGAGAAGATATGTTTGACGAAGTATTTGGAGAAGTTATATATGATGGCGGATATGTAGCCAAAAAGAAAATAGAGTTTCTTGGTTCTGTTTATGAAACAGAAATACTTATTGATGCCGAAGAAGATGAAGAAATCTCACAGAAACAGCGTGACGTATACAAGGCATTAATGCTCAGATGGGACGAAATACAGAAAAAGACGGCTACAGCTATTCTGAAATATTATAATGAAGAAGAAAAAGGCGCTTATGGACCTGATGAAAGTGAAGAATTTGAGAAATGGTGGCCTGATATTAAGAATGAAGAAGATATAAGCAAAAATATTCATCTTGATTCTATAGTTATACAATCCGATTATTTAATGGAGTTAGATGGTGAAAATCCTGCATATTTGCTGTTTAATCGTGACTGGGGCGGAGAAGACTTAGAGGATAACGGTGTTGCAGTTCTGATAGAAGATGGAGAAGTATCAGAAGTGGGTTATAAGTATATTGCTTTTTAAAATCGGGAACTAAATTTGTTATTGAGAGGTTAAAACTATGGCAGGATATATGGTTTATTGGGGAAAAGATTATGTAAAAGAACTTGAAAAAGCAGGAGACAAAGGACCTTTTAAAGTGGTTTACGGTAGCCAGCATCAGATCATGCCGTCTATATCTGCAGTAAAAGTCGGTGATATAATTTATGCGGTTACAATCAAGAATGAAACATTGGCTGTAATGGCTCGCCTTATGGTTGAAAAAATTGAATGCGCATTTGATTATACCATGCGTGAACTTGGTACATATCATTCTGCACTTATACCCAAAGGTGTTCTTTATTATACAGAAGGAATTTATGGTGATTTTGTTATGTGGGAACATGGTTCGGGTTATGTAGTTGATGAAAATACAGTTAAATATAACGGCAGTGAAGGTGAAGTTTTTGAAAAACTTCCTGACAATATCGAGCGTATATTTCACACCGATAAATTAACGGAAAAACCTCATCTGTATCATCAAAAACCACGCACTTGTTGTGCAAAGTACGCAGCGAGCGGAAAAGGTTCTGAGATCTATCCGAGACTTATTCCTTTAGAATGCGTAAAAACTATGCTTTTTGGTAAAAATAAATCTGTTCAGAAACCACTTAGGTTTGATAAAAACGATAGGATAATGACCACGTCTGTTTCAGGATTTGTACGTAAGATGAGTGATGAAACTATGGAGATATTTGAAAGTTATTTTTAGGTGTAAAACAAATATTTGTGATAAAAGTTAATCTGATAAAGTAATTAATAAGAGCAACATCCAAAAGTAAGATGTTGCTCTTGCGTTTTATTATATTCTAAGTACCAATGCATGATATGCACAAGCTGCCATACATTTGATACTTTTAAATAAAATTAAGGAGAACTTTTGCTTGGATAAATTTGAGAGAAGGTTCTCTTTTTTTATAGGCTGTTTTTGCAATCCATTAATTATATAACCAAGTGAAATTTGGTCTAAAATATATTTTAAATTAGTTGTTTTGCATTCGGATATTTGATATAATACTTTTGGAGGTTGAATTAAACATGAATACTTTAGGTGATTTCATAAAAAATGCTAGAAAAAAAGCAAATCTTTCACAGGAAAAACTCGCCAATAAAATGAATGTATCAAAGCAAACTGTTCAGAATTGGGAGTATGGTAAAACATCTATCGAAATAAAACATATTCCAGAATTATCTCATAATTTAATGATACCTGAAACAATGATTATCAAAGAAATTGTAAGAGAGTTTGATAATAACAGAAAATATAGTTGGCCAGATTTTTTATTTGATAACAGAACGATAAATATAGTTAAACAACTTCGTTTAGACAGTTATCAACAAGAATTGTTTGGAATTCTCTATATTTATAACGCTGAATATTTACAAGAAGAGTTTCTTACAACATCAACATTTAGAGAAGATTTGAAAATAGTTCCTTATGATTTTATTGAAAAAGTTGGCAGTATTAATTTTATTAATTCTGTTACTGGACTTCAAAAGGTCTTAAAATATGTTCGGCCTGAATTTTTACTGAAATACTTAAAACAACATCCTGACTCTAAATTTGATTTATGCTATCTTAACAAAGAATGGATTTGTGAGTTTATTGATAAAGGTTATAAGCCATATGACGAATTCTATTCAATACACGATAATGATTTTTGGCTTGAAGAGGAAGCATTATATTTTCACATAAATATGAAAATTTCGAGAATGATATTACCTTTGTTAGAAAATAAGGAATTGTTGATATTGGATAGCAAGAAAAAATATGGTTTACCTGATGATTTTCCACGTAGCTTAACTTGTTTGTGTCCATGCAAAGGCAAACCTATTTGCTTTGATAATGTTTCGTTTGAAGAATTAGGATTAGATCATCCTTATGATTTAGATGTAGCAATTAACTTAAATAATGAACCTATGCGTTGTAAGTATGGAAATAGATGCGTTTTGAACAGCTTATACATGACTGATATTATGAAAATAAAAGAAGAAAAATTTGATGATGGAACTGAAAAGGTTTATTTAAGTATTACCGATCTTGGATGTGAATTGTTAGATTGGTTTAATGGAAAGAGGTAAGTTTATGATACATAGAAAATACGATGATGAATACATTGCTTATATTGACAGTGGTGAATCAGCAGCAGTATTTATTATCAGAGATGTATGTAAATCAATTGATACAACGAATTTTTGGATTGATATTACAAATATGTCTGCTCACAAAAACAATGATAATGTGTGGAAATTCTATTTTATAGATTGTGAGCTGTTTCCTCGCATTACAAGGCCTGATTATTCCAAGTGCAGGAATGATGAGGAGAAGAAGTATGTTACGTGGAAGACAGCTCAAAGTGATATCAGTATTCATAAAAAACGTGGGTATGAAGGAGCAAAATACAAAATAGTTCCTATATTATACAATGCTAACAAAGGTAAATTTCATTCTGTAAAAGTTCTTTGGAACAATACATTTAGATGTGTTGTTCCCGAAAAATGGAGGACGTCGAGTTGTGAATATAAGATTATTCGTAAATCAGTTAAGCCTGATTGGAAATATAGTATTAAGTCTGTTAGGGGTTTATAAAAGCACCATTCTAATTCACTCTTCTTTTAAAAAAGCGCTTAACAGTAACGAATACAGATTTCAATGATCAAAAACAGCTTAAGAAGTAAGAAGGTTTACTAAGATTAACCTGAATTATTTACCGGGTGCAACTATCTTAGCAAATAATTTATAAACTCAAAAAAATAAAATCTGACAATTCACCAAAATAATAAATCCATTCAGGAACCACTTAGGTTTGATAAAAACGATAGGATAATGACTACGTCTGTTTCAGGATTTGTACGTAAGGTGAGCGATGAAACTACGGAAATGTTTGAAAGTTATTTTTAGTTGTAAAGTAAAAAGGTAATCAAATGATTTTTTATTTCAAGAGAGCAGTCCATAAGGGCTGCTTTTCTTGTAATAAAAACATTCTTTAGTGATATTGAAAAAATCAAGCCTAAAGACAATAATATTATTGACATTTAGCACAAAACAATATATAAAAACTATTAAAATGATAGCTTTGGGAAGCACGATAAAAAGATATAGTGACTGTGGGGATTAGATTAATGATTAATTATAATATATGATTATATTTGACCGCAGGCGTATGAGTCAGCGGTCTATATTATTGTGAAAAGGGGTATGTAAATAAAATAAGCCATAGACCTACCTTATTCGGAACAAATCTATGGCTTATATCTTTTTATTTCAATGATGCACCAAAAACTACTGATGACTTTAGCACTCAATAAGCATATGTGTAAGTTTTACGAGATCGGATGCTGTTATTCTTCCGTCCTTGTCGATATCTCCGTTAGGAGCTTTGTCTCTGTCAATTAAAGAGAGAAGGTATTGCTTCATTCTCAAAAGATCCAAAGCACTGGTTACACCGTCATTATTTACGTCACCGGGAACAGGGACCCAGCCTGTAACAGGTACATTGGTTTCTTTGGCTGCTACTCCTGCATAACTTATGATGCTGTCTTCCGCAGAAACACTCATTACAGGAGTGTTAAAATCTCCTGTAATAATAAACGTATCTGTATATATATCATTTTCGTTGAGCAGACATGGTTCTATTTTATAAGCACCGTTGAAACCATCAAGGATAAGGCTTTCTGTTGTAACTGTCGAAATATCTACAAATTTTGAGAATTTTACAACAATATCATCATTGTCTTCAGTAACTGCCTGATACAGAACAGGAGCGGCTTTGCTAACGAGATTGAAGTTTACATCGGTCTGAACAGGGGGAACAGGAAGCCATTCGCTGTACAGCGTATCATAGCCATCAAGCTCACACTTGACCTGCCACATTCCTTCGGGAACATCCCATGCATATCTTCCCTCAGAGTCAGAATAAATTGTGTTCATCTGATCGTAATCTGCTGCATTCCATAAAACAGTCTCTTCTGTTTCAGGATCTTTGTAATAGATGCTGAGTTCTGCACCGCTTATACGATTATCCGGTACTGCTTCATATACATATCCGCTTGGGTCGATAATAAAACGTATATATCCTGTAAAAACGAATTCTGTATTATTTTTTATGTACTCAGCAAGATACTCATCAATAGAATAGAGCAGGCCATCAATGCCTGTTACTATAACAGCTGGCACAGGAGAATAGGAACTATATTCAGAATCTGCCTCAAAAATCTGACTAATAATAAATTTAAATGCAAACAATGCAGAGGTCATATCTTCATATTCCTTACTTCCGCCTGTCATTTCAAGGTGTGTTATGTATTTGCATATATCACTGCTAAGTGATAATCCTATGCCTATATTTTTGTAAAGTACTCCATAACCTTTTCCGTATGTGTTTTTTATATAGTTATTCAGGATATTCTTACTTTCCGATGACACAAATATATTTATAAGTTCACACACAGGTTCATCAGTGCTTTCATTCTCTGTTACTTTTAGAATTATCTCACCTGACCAGATGTCATTATAAACATCCGGATTTTCACTGCAGTCAAGGAATATCGATGATATGATATCTTTACTTTCGGCAGATTTTCTGTAGTATGTAACTCGTTTACCTTCTTCAATAGTCTGAACTGTCCTGGAAACAAATCCATACTTTTCAGGATCTTTGGCAATTGTTGCTTTATCATAACATTTTCCATCTATGTATACACTTTCTTTGTTATTACTGATGTACGTCATAAACGCAGAAGCTGTCTCACCGTCTGATACAGTAACATTTGCTAGGAAACTATTTTCGTTAAACTCTATCTTTTCAACAGAACTGTTTTTTGAATATTCTGCTGAAATATCAGCAAGAAAATAATCTTTCTTGTAATCATAATCTTTATCAAGCACAACTGCATTTTTTTCGATAATACTTACATTGAGTGCCCCCGGAATATATGAATGATTGTCTTCATCAAAATATCCGTCAGCAATCCATGTTTGTGTTTTATCATCATAAAATGCCTCTATATATTTCATGATTCCACATTTTGTACTTGTTATGAAAAGTCTGTCTATTTCTTCATTGTTTGTTGCAGTTATTTCGAAAGAAATCGGATATGCAGGATCAAAAGTTACTACAGGAGATAAACCTTGTTTAAATACATCCGTAATATCGAGTTCATCACTCTCATTGTAACTGAACATCACATTTTTTACAACAGGTTTTTTGTTAAAATATGTAGTTTCTGTAATTTTACTTTTGATTTCGCCACACTTTGCATAAATTGCATATTTATCGCCATCAGTACCTTCAGGAAGTGTAATTATACCTTTGTATTTTCCTGTATATTCATTGGCCGTTAATGTAGAAGTCAGAACATCATTTACATAGATTTCAACGTTTTCTCCTTTTGTTGCCAATCCATAAACGTCAACTGTAAATTCATTTGTATTTTCGGGAACTGACATTGTAAGTTCAGGACTTACTATCTCTGATTGACCAATGATCTGATTCCATCCTTCAAAGTCATAATCAAAACTAAGAACAGGTGTGATATTATAGCTTCCTTTTTCATTTATACGAACAGTAAATCTAAGTTCTGCTTCAGGACTATTTACCAAAACACCATCTGAAAAATTGCCGTTACCTAACTCAAAGTTTTTACATTGAACCGAATCAAGCATCATCGTCATGCCTTCAGGAATATCAATAACGAGTTTAATGTTTTTTGCCTCGGAAGCAAATGAAGGATTAAGTTTATACTTTAAGGTATAACTAACCATATCATCAATTTCAGAAAGTTCTGAGTTTGATAAAAAGCATGTATTTTCAACATCGAAAGCAATGAAACGTGGATCGTCTAATTTCAGACACCTGTCAAAAGATGTTGGTGAGATGTCAAAGGAAGTTCTATCTGAATCAATCTTTTCAAGATTTGTACAACCCGAAAAAGTATGATCACCTATCTCTTTGACAGTATCGGGAAGATATACAGTTTTCAACGTAGTACAATTTGACGCAAGATATTTAGGTGTTATTTCCATGCCCGGCTCTATTATCAGAATTTCAACACAGCTTTGGCTAAGCAATTCTTCTGCATTGGTTACTGTCGGAGGAACTACCAGAGTGGTCAGTTCTTTGCATTCTTTAAATACACAAGCACCATATTCTTCGACATTTTTACCGAGCGAAACATCTTCAAGACTTTCACATTTTTCAAAACATTCAGTTCCTATAAAAATCACACTTTCAGGAATTGATATTTTCTCAAGATACTTACATTCTGAAAAAACGTTATTTTGAATAGAAGTAACACTTTCAGGGATTTTTATAGTACTTATTGAAGTCCCGGCAAATGCGTATTCCTCAATAGTATAGCCATCTGAATAATTTTCTTTTACAGGTAAGATTATATTTTTTACACTCGACGCACTCTGGCAAATGCTGGCAGGGATTTTTTCGATACCTTCCTCAAAAATTACTGTCTCAACCATGCTTTCTGCCAGACATCCTCCCGAAACCGATGGCCATGTATAACCACTTTCAACTGTTTTGGGAATAGTTACTTCGGTTATAAGTTCACATCCTTTTAACATCAATGAGCCAAGTGATTTTACAGATTTTCCAAGAGAAAACTTCTCCATGCTTTTGCATCCTGCAAAACATTCTTCGCCAATGGTTGTTACATTATCAGGAATCATAATTTCTTTAAGTTGTTCACATCCGCTAAAAGCACCAGATTGTATTTCGTTAACATTTTCAGGGATAGTTACGGAGCTTATAGATGTACCGGAAAATGCACCCTCACCAATTATATTAACACTGTCGGGTAATACAACACTTTTTACACTACTTGCATTTTTACATGCATATGCAGGAATCGTTTCTGTACCATCCTCAAAAATTACTGTTTCTATACCACTTTGTTCAAAACATCCGTCCCATGAGCCTCCCATTTTCTCTACTGTTCTCGGAATAGTTATTTCTTTAAGTTGTTCGCATCCACCAAAAGCACCACTTTGTATTTCGATAATACTTTCAGGGAAAGTTACAGAACTTATAGATGTACCGGCAAATGCATTATCACCAATTATATTAACACTATCAGGCAATATTATATTTTTTAAGTTGCTTGCATTTTTGCATATTCGTGCCGGGATTACTTCTGTACCATCTTCAAAAATCACTGTTTCTATACCACTTCCTTCAAAACCGCCGGTCCAAGTATCTCCTGTGCTTTCCACTGTCGTCGGAATGGTTATTTCTTTCAGATTTGTACATCCTGTAAAAGCACAAACCCCTATATTTTTTACTATTCCCAGATCAACTTTAGTGAGATTTGTATTATCTGCAAATGCATATTCCCATATATTAAGTACATCATATCCATCAATTACATCAGGAATTGTTATCTCAGATTCTTCACCTACATAACCGCAGATCGCCAGCTCATCATCCTGAACGGAATACTGCCATCCGTCATCAGTCGTCACGATGTCTTCTGATGGTATATCCGCTGTAGATACAACAGGTGGTGTTATTATGTTCATAAGCTCCGGTGCTGTATTATCCGCACACACTACACTTCCATTTGCTGCAATCACCTGATAATTTCCTGCTGTTGCCGAAAAGGTGATAGTAATAGCAGCTATCATAGCTATAGTCTTTTTAACCCTCATAAAAAAATCCTCCATTTTGAATTTATTTACCGATGCACTGATCTATTCAATACATTCAGTCCCTATATAAGCAACAATGCTATATTGCAATTATATACCAAAAGCACATAATTGTCAATGAATTTTCTGATTTTTTATATATTTAAGCAAATTTCGTTGATTTTAAAGAATTTATGAAATCAGAATCTTAGTAGGTATTTGTGTGTTTTGATGGTGGATTTTAAATTTACTCACTGCCTGTTAATACAAAGGATGAGGATGGAAATAATTCGATATATAGTTCATGGAGTCACAGGAATTATTTGTTGGAATCCCAGGACGGCTACCGATTGATATTGGTTGCTTATAGTAATTAGTATTCTTGGTAAATAAAAAAAACGGAGGCTTGAAAAGTCTCCGTTTTTTTTTGCATAGTAGGATACATTTTTGTTTCTTTAAAACATATTGATTGCAGTAAGTATTTTTCTGATTTCATCATAGTCATCGATTATCTCATATTTATACAGCAGATTTTTTTGATTATGAGTTGCTGAAATATATTTTCTTTCAAAACCGGGTGTAATTTCATGAGATTCAATTTGTAAAGTGTATTTTGGAGGGGAAAAAACACCTAGCAATGACACCATACCTTCATCTGTTATATATATTTCACTTCTAAAAACAGCGTGTAAAATTGTAATTATTATAACAGATAACGTTATTACAGTTACGATAATGAAAGCATAGTAGAGAAATGCTAATCTAGTGTGAAGTATTGCTGTGGTAGTAACAAGATAATAAATAAGAGAGCCGTTAAGCATAAATGATATAATCAGAGTTGTAAAAAAATCTATACGTAATTTGGTATTGCAATTAAATAGTTTGACTCCTCTTAATTTTCCTTTTTTTATTTTTAAAAGCATACTGCATCCTTTAAAAAAATTGATAATATCATTAAAACCGCGTAAAATCATCAAACAAATAGAATAAAGTATGAAGCATAAAAGTATAATTTTCATATAAGTATTTTTCCTCACTTTTTATAAGACTACACAAGTTATTCAGATTTAAAGTTTTTTCTGAAATTTACTTTTCTGTATTGACCGGGGGTTACGCCAATGTGTTTTCTGAAAGTATTTATAAAATGACTGCAAGATGCGAATGCGAGATATTCTGAGATATCCGCTTCACTATAATCTGTAAAACGCAGCATTCTCTCCGCTTCCTGAAGTTTGGCAGAACGAATATATTCGGAAATAGCTGTACCGGTTTCGCTTTTAAATATACCTGAAAGATAATTTGGTGATATATTTATATGTGCAGCGATTATGTTTACCGAGAGTTTTCCGTTTAAGTGGGTATTTATAAATTCACACGCTTCAACAACATGACGTGAGTACAAACCTTTTTTTGCTTCGTTTTTCATTCTCTGAGCAAAGTCAATTATAGAATCACGATGCAATTTTATTATTCCTTCTTTAGTATTGCATACATCGCACTTTCTGATATATATGTCACTCATTGAAAATGCGACTTCCTTATCCATGCCACGCTCGATACACATTCTTGAAATTATTGCAATAGCTATTATCAGGTGATACCTGAGATTTCGTACAGGGTCATCAGATAAAGTGCCTTTGTCTTCAGCATCGAGAGTGAATGTATACTTTTTTAATTTATCAACTTCTCCGTTAATGATCATTTCATATACAGTAAACTCATCATTGTAGTCAGAATGTATCTGATTATTTTCACGCTGTTTGAAAAGCTGTTCCTCAAGTTCTTTTGTATGCATATTTAAACTCCTCATAATATGTTTTTGACAGGATTTATAGCAATCTGATAGATTTATTATTAATTATATTATATAATAAAAAAAAATCGTTGTAAAGTTTTTTACTAACAAAATTGCATGAGGAGTGAATTTCCATTGGTAAATGTAAAAGGTAAATGGTGTCTTATAACAGGTGCCAGCAGGGGTATTGGTTACAACATAGCGATTTTAATGGCGAAACAGGGGGCAAATCTTATTCTGCAGAGCAGAAGCAAGGAACATACTGCAAATGTACTTAGTGAGGTAAAAAGTCTTGGCGTTCAGGCGTTTGCGGTTGAAGCTGAACTTTCATCAATGGAGTCTGTACATACTATGCTTTCGGAAATAGATGAATCAGGGGTAAATGTTGAAATAGTATTTAACAATGCAGCAGTTCAGATTGCGTACAGAACAGATTATTTCAAAACACCTGTAAGTGATTATACAGAAAGTTTCAACATCAATACTATTGCGCCAATGATGATATGTTATCATTTTATACCGAAGATGATAGAGCAGGGATTTGGCAGAGTAATTAATGTTACCAGTGGGATAAAAAATGAACCGGAACAGGCTGGATATTCTGCAAGTAAAGCAGCTCTTGATAAAGTCACAACAGATATTGGTTCAAAACTTGACGGAACAGATGTAATGATAAGTCTTACGGATCCGGGATGGTGCAGAACTGATCTGGGCGGGCCGAATGCGCCAAATTCGCCGGAAAGTGCTGTTCCTGGAATATGTGTCGCAGCGTTTGTTGACGATAAGAAGAGTGGAAGATTGTTCCCTGCGCAGATGTTTACTGGTATGGAACTTGCTGATGCTGTTTCAAAAGCTGAAGCAGAACTATAATTTTATATTGTGCACTCGTTCAATCATTCTATATACAAAAATGTATTGTATTATATGCATTTTTGCAAAAAACAGCATCATAACTTTTTATAGGTTATGGTGCTGTTTTTCTTTGCGTTCATGAAAAAATATTTTAAAGTTTTTCAAATATTGCGGTTGTGTTTTGGCTTAACGACAAATTGCACTATAAAAAAAGCGCTTATTTGTAGCAAATACATAATAATTATATTTTAAAGAGTAATAAGTAAAAATATTACCCTAAGCGGTAAAATATATACGTTTTAAAAATGCAAAAAACAATGTATAATCAAATACATAAGAAATGTGAAAAACATACAAAAACATTAAACATTACAGGAGGGTTTTATACCTATGAAATTCAAAAGAGTTATTAGTTCAGTTGCAGCTACAGCAATGCTCGCAGGTTGTTTTACCGGATGTGGTAAAGAAGAAGGTAGCGCAGGAAAAAGCGCAGATGGAAAAATCGAACTTACACTTTGGAGTATTTCCACAGAGAGTGATGCTTTCCACGATGCATATGAACAGGCTATAAAAGACTTTGAAGCTTCTCACGAAAATGTTAAGATCGTACATGAAACATTTGAGAACGAGTCTTACAAGACAAAGATCAAATCAGCTGTTGCTGCCAATGAGTTGCCTGACGTATTCTTTACATGGGCAGGCGGTTTTTCACAGTCATTCGTTGATTCGGGAAAAGTACTTCAGCTTGATGACTACTACAAAAAATATGAATCAGAACTTTCAAGAGCAGCTGTTTCAAATCTGATATATGACGGAAAACTTTACGGTTCAGTTATGTGTACACCTATTTCAGTAATGTGGTACAATCAGAAATTATTTGATGACAACGGCATTAAAGTTCCTGAAAACTGGACAGAATTTAAAGATGCATGTCAGAAATTCATCGACAACGGTGTAACACCGATCGGTACAAGTGCTAAGGATAAGTGGGTTCTTGCAATGCTCCACGATGCTCTTACATTAAAATCAGTAGGTCCTGAAAAGCTCTACAGTGTACTCAAGAAAGAAGGCGGTTCTTACTCAGAAGCTGACTTCCTTAAATCAGCAGAAGCTATAAAGGAACTTGTTGACATGGGTGCATTTATCGAAGGTGCAGCAGGTCTTTCAAATGACGAAGCAAGTGCAGAATTCTACAGAGGAAATGCAGCTATGTACTTCACAGGAAGCTGGATGAGTGCATCTATCAGAACAGATGCTGAAAACCCAAGCGATTTTGGAGTTGCTCCTATTCCTGTTATAAATTCATCAAATGCAAAATTGACAGACTTTATGGGTGGCGGTTCAGACTCGCTTATGGTTGCAGCTTCAACAGAACATAAGGATCTTTCGGCTGAACTCGCTTTTGAAATAACTAAGGGCGTATCCAAGTATGGTTATCTCTCAGGTGCAGGTATCCCTGCATGGCAGGTTAATTATGATGATTCTGAAGTGCCTGAACTAACAAAACAGGTTGCAAAATATGCTACAGGTGCAACATCATTTACACTTTGGTTTGATACTCTTATGGAATCTGAAGATGCTGGTGAATATCTTACATTCCTCCAGAAACTCTTCGTTGGTTCACTTTCACCAAAGGATTTCCAGTCTGAAATGGCTAAACAGTTGGAAAAATAAATTAAAGACATTTTCTTAAGAATCAATCTTAATTTTCTTCTAATCCCCTAAATCATATTATAGCAGCTGGCCGGTTGTGAAATCGGTCAGTACTGTAATGTGATTGCAAATTTTTTTAGCAAAGGCAGGTTCTATATGGACAAGATTCGTAAAAATAAACTTGCAATTTTTCTGTTTATATTTCCGGCAGCAGTGCTTTTTATAGGGATCATAATTGTTCCTATAATAATGTCTGCTATATATAGTTTTCATGACTGGGACGGCATCACTGACATGAAGTTCATAGGAGTAAAGAACTATATAGAATTATTTACAAGTGAATCTGCAGGATTTCCTAAGACAATATTAAATGCGTTATTGCTTGCTATTTTGTCGGTTTTCATACAGTTACCGATTTCTCTTGCATTGGCATTGCGTATCTCCAGAGGAATAAAGGGCGAGAGATTTTTTATGACAGTCTTCTTTATTCCTGTTCTTATCTCTACAGTTGTTATCGGTCAGTTATGGCTGAAAATATACAATCCAAGATATGGTATTCTTAATGTTGCACTTGAAACTCTTGGTCTTGACTCGTGGTGTCATACATGGCTTGGTGAGCAGGAAACAGCTTTGATGGCTGTATTTATGCCAACACTCTGGCAGTATGTAGGATATCATATGCTTCTTATGTATGCAGGTGTAAAAAGTGTATCACCTGACGTTATAGAAGCTGCAAAGATAGACGGTGCAAATGGTTGGCAGGTATCAACAAGAATAATTATACCGCTTCTTAAGCCTGTTATAAAAATATGTGTAATATTTGCTGTTACAGGTTCACTTAAGGCATTTGATATGATATACGTACTTACAGGCGGAGGTCCTGACCATGCCAGTGAGGTTCCAAGTACGCTCATGGTATCAATGATATTTGGTCAGAGCAGATACGGTTTTGGTAGTGCTATAGCAGTATCTATTATATTCCTTTGTTTCTTCTTTGCGATTGTTATAAAACGTTGTATCAAAACGGAGGAATACTGATGAAAAAGAATTATACTTATAACGAAATAAACGGAAAAAAAGCGACACCAAGAGAAAAGTTTCCTTTGATATCGTACATAGTTCTTATATTCTGGACTTTAGTATGTGTGTTTCCTTTGTATTGGATGTTCACTTTTTCTCTTAAAGAAAACAACGAAATCTTTGGTGATAACGTTATAGGGCTTCCTGAAAAATGGCTTTTTTCAAACTATAAAGAAGCGATGGAAGTCGGAAATATGGGCAAGTATTTTATAAACAGTGCCATAGTAACAGGTGCTACTATTTTATTTACGGTTGTATTTGCGCTTATGGCTTGTTATGCACTTACAAGAATGAAGTGGCGTGGAAGAGAAATGGCAAACAACATATTTATGTTAGGACTCACAGTTCCGATTCATGCGGCTATACTTCCGGTATTTCTCATACTCAGATCATTAAAAATGACAAATTCATATCAGGCTTTGATAGTTCCATATACTGCTTTTGCACTTGCGATGGCAATTATGATTTTCGGAAGCTTTATGGCAAATATCCCTGAAGAACTTGAAGAATCAGCTTGTATAGACGGATGCGGAACATTCGGTATATTCTTTAAGATAATACTTCCGCTCATGTTACCGGCTATTTCGACAGTTGCAATATTTACATTCCTTCAGGCATGGAACGAACTTATGTTTGCTGTAATATTTATCAGTGATTCTGATTACAGAACACTTCCGGTAGGTATACAGACACTTTGTGGTTCATATACAACAAAGTGGGGTCCTATTGGTGCAGCACTCTGCATTGCAACATTCCCGACATTGCTTGTATATTCATTTATGAGTAAGAAGATTCAGGAAAGTCTTATTGCAGGTGCAATTAAAGGTTAAAAATTCAACTTAATGGTTTCTCCTTAAAACTTGGGTAGTGTTACATTAATGTGATGCTGCCCGATTTTTGTGCAAAAAACCTTTTCATAGTCGTTATTAGCACAAAATATAAGTTGCAAAAATGAGCGAAAAAAAGTATAATAGATATATACAACAGACTAATCGACTAAAAAGGGGAGAAATATAATGGCTGTAATAGGTATTGATCTTGGAACAACAAACAGTCTTGCAGTATGTTGGAAAGATGGTAAAAAAATAATAATAAAAAATTCTCTTGGTGATATATATACTCCGTCAGCGGTCAGCATTGATGACAATGGAGAGATTATTGTCGGAAAAGCAGCAGCACAGAGGCTGGTTTCACATCCTAAAGTATCAGTGTCGGAATTTAAAAGGTATATGGGTACAGATATTAAGTTCAGATTGGGTGAAAACGAATATTCTCCGGAAGAACTGTCGTCTTTTGTTCTCAGAAAGATAAAGCAGGATGCTGAAGCTTTTCTTGGGGAACCTGTTGAAGAAGCGATCATAAGTGTTCCGGCATATTTTGATGATAACTGTCGGAACGCTACTAAACTTGCGGCAAAATTATCAGGACTCAACGTTGAAAGATTGATAAATGAGCCATCGGCAGCAGCGCTGGCATATATAGAAAAAAACAGATTTGAAGATGGAACATATATGATAGTTGATTTTGGCGGAGGTACCCTTGATATTTCTATTGTTGATACCTTTGACAGTGTTATAGAAATTCTGGCTGTAGCGGGAAATAATCAGCTCGGAGGTAAAGATTTTAATGATGCTATAGTAGACTATTTCTGCAAGGAAAATAATCTTGATTTTGAATCGCTTTCACCGGAGAGTCGTGCCATAATATATAAAAATGCAGAGCAGTGTAAGATGGCGCTTACTGATTCCTCAATGTCGGTAATGATAGCAAATATTGACGGAAAACAATATTCTGTTGCACTTGATAACAATAGATTAATTAAAATTTCTGCCGATATATTTAATAAAATATCTGTTCCGATAAAGAAAGCTCTACACGACAGTAGATGTTCTGTGGATGAAATAGATGATATAATACTTGTTGGCGGTTCATGTCATATGCCGGTGGTAAAAGCTTTTATAAAAAAACTTATGGACAGACACGCCGATAATACAATTAATCCTGATACCGCAATAGCAGTAGGAGCAGGAATATTTGGCGGTATAAAAGCTCGTAAACAAGAGCTTAAAGACATAATACTTACGGATATATGTCCTTTTTCGCTTGGGATCGCTGTCTTTGAACAAAAAACAAACGAGGAAATCATGGAGTTTCTGATCCAAAGAAATACATCACTTCCGACAAGCAGAATAAATGTCTTTAACGCAGTCAAAGACGGACAGGATAAGATTCACATAAAAATTTATCAGGGAGAAAGTATACTTCCTGCAAAAAATCTTTTTCTTGGAGAACTTGAAATAGATTGTCCGAAAACGAAAAAAGATGATGTAATATGTTCTGTAAGACTCACATATGATATAAACGGTATATTAGTTGTGGATGTAATAACAAATGATAATAAAAATTACACCAAAACAATTCTCAGTAAGAGCAATCAGTTTACAGAAGAACAGCTCAATGAGTGCATCGAAAAACTCAATGCTCTTAAAATAAGTCCTCTTGAAGAGGAAGAAAATAAATTGCTCATTTCACGTGCGGAAGCTTTATATGAGGAAGCACTTCCGGATGAACGTGAAATAATAAAAGAATATCTTTTACGTTTCAAAAAAAGTTTGCAGACAAACAATAATCATGAGATAAGAAATGCATACAGTACACTTGAGAAAATGATAGATGAGTGGGGGTACTGATTTTATGTACTGGGATATACTCGGAATTGAACCCACTACAGATATTAAAAAGATAAAAAGAGCATATGCGACAGCTGCTAAAAAAAATAATCCTGAAGAATTTCCTGAAAAATTCAGAGAAGTACATGATGCATATGAACAAGCTATGAAGTTTGCTTCGAGTAAAAGCGGTGCTTTTGTAGTAAAAGAAGATATAGTTGAAAATACAGATTATATTGATGTGCGTGAACTTGGTATTACATTTGAAGATTTGCAAAATCTTTATGTATATATTCCGGAAAGCAAAAACAGTACGGAAGATTTTTGTTTTGATGAAGTTGGTATCAGTTCTGAAAATACAGAAACCAAATCATCAGACGATGAAAATTTATCTGTATTTGTAGATAAAAAAGTTAAAAGTGTAAATGACATAGAAGATAATTTTAACTTTGACGATGTTGATGTCATACAAAACAAGTATAAAAAGTTTGACAGTTATGCACAACGACATAAATTTATATCAAGTATAGTCCTGAAAAAAATGCGTAACCTTGCAGAAGATCATGATACACAGTGTAGCTGCTATGTATGGAAAACATTTCTGTCTGATAAAGATGTTGTTGAAGTTCTGTCAGATGTAGCTAATCATTCTGTTATCGATTCAATACTTAAAAGAAAAAGATTTACGCTTCAGATAGCAAATATGTTTAGCTACGCGATAGGCGGAAAATGTAAGGTTGTATACAATCCGGAGTTTGATATATATTATGTAGATGTTACCGGAAAAAGAAAGCTTTATTATTATGTGAACAGCATCAGAAAAAGAAAATTAAACAAAATCGGCTGGTTTGCAGTAGTTTTACTTTTAGCACTCGCCATAGTTTTATCGCCGGAATAATATTAATAGACAAGGGGGTTGATTAAGTTTGAAAAAATTTGCTGAAAAATTTTTGAACCAGAGTATAAAAACAAAGGTGCAATATATATTTATTGTAACAATTGTTATGTGTATTCTTTTGTGTTCAATATTTTTCTATTCGCTTATGAGGAAACAGGTAATTGAAACAGTCGGTCAGAAAAATAATGACAGACTTAACTCGGCAGAGCAAAGTATTTTGTCTGTTGTAGATTCTGTGAACGATATGAGTAAAATGATAATGTTCAATGATACAGTGGTTGATTTTATCAGCAATCGCAATGCAGGAAATACAAACGCAAGTACGGTACAAAGAGAAATATACCATATACTCAATTCTTATTCGGGAAGCTATTCTGTATTTATTTTCAGGAATGATAAAAGTTATGTTAATACCGGTATAGGAATAATAAAACCTGATGAATTTATAATTTTTGCGGATGACTGGTATGGAAAAGTTTCAGAACTTGAAGGCGGATATCAGATTATTTCAAATACAAAAGGCGCCTTTGTCTATAATACATCGCTGAATGTTGTTTCGTTTGCAAGAATAATAAATGATCTGAATACTCAGAAGCCGCTCGGTATGCTAGTGATAAACATAAATGTCAGTAAATTAGTAGCTGATTACGAAAACTTTGCCGAAGAAGACGATGGTATAGCGTATCTGGATGATAAGGGGAAAATAATTTACTCTACTATTTCCAAGGAAGATTCCAAAATAATAAATGAACGTAAAAGCGAAATACTTAGTGGTCAGTTTTCAGAGAAAGACGGAAAATGTATAATAAGTAGTCGAAAAGTTCCTAATACGGATATAGTGCTTGTATGTCGCACCCCCATAAATTATGAAGCAGGTATGACAACCAATACTATAGCCAGCATTATTCTGGTTTTCTTTATAATCTCAGCAGTAATACTTATCTTAAATACATTTATAAATAAGTATATAACATATCCGGTAAAGATGCTTGCGGACAATATGAAAAATGTAGATGGTGAAACTCCGCCATGTCTTAGCATAGAAACCAATGACGATGAGATAGGCAGATTAAAAAAATGTTATAACGACATGATAATCCGTATAAATAAACTCATTGAAGAAGTGGTTGAGCAGGAAAAACAAAGACAGATTGCTGAAATGAATGTTATACAGGAACAGATAAAACCGCATTTTCTGTATAATACATTAAATACCATAGGTTGTATGGCTTTTCAGAATACGAGAGAAGAAGTATACGAAGCTGTAGAAACGATGGGAAACTTCTATAGAAAGTTTTTAAGTAAGGGAAGTGAAAATATAACTATTGCAGATGAAGTTGATATTGTTAAAAGTTATATAAAACTTCTCAGGTACAGATATGATAATCTTTTTGATGATCAGTATTATATACAGGAAGATTTGAAATCAGTGGTGATATTGAAACTGATCCTGCAGCCGCTTGTAGAGAATTGTATTTATCATGGGATACGTCCAAAAGGTGAAAAGGGTATAATAAAAATAAGTATATATTCCATAGCCGACAAGATCCATATTGTTATATATGATAGCGGAGTGGGGATGGGACAGGAACAGATAGAGCAGTTATTAAGCGGACAGGATAAAAAAAGTTTCGGTTTTAAGGGTACAATAGATAGAATAAGAAATTTCTACCACATAAAGCGTATTGAAGATGTTGTTACTATACGCAGTGTTGAGGGAGAATATTGTGAAATTGAACTTATTGTACCTTTCCCGGAAAACAATGAGGTGATAAGTAATGTATAAAGTAATGATAATAGATGATGAAAAATCAGTAAGAAATCTTTTGAAACTCACAGTAGATTGGAAACAGTTGGGTCTGGAAGTCGTTGGAGAAGCGTCAAGCGGAATAGAAGCTATAAACATCATAGATGAATTGCGTCCGGATATTGCATTTGTTGATATAAAGATGCCTTTTATGGATGGTATAGAATTTTCAAAAATAGCAATACGTCAGTATCCGCATATGAAGATAATAGTTCTTACAGCAATGAATGAGTTTGAATATGCACGTCAGTGTGTAGGAATAGGAGTTTGTGAGTATCTTACCAAACCTATAGTACGAGCAAATGTTTCCGAGGCTTTAAAAAAAGTAACAGCTGATCTTGATAAGAGCGGCATTAAAAATCATGATGATGAAAAAGAAAAGAAATCTGATAAGACGTTCTACGGTGGAATGGGAAATATATGTGATTTTATAAATGAAAATTATAAAAATTCAGAAATAAATCTGACATATGTTGCAAATAAGTTTGGATTTAATCCAAGTTATCTCAGCAGACGTTTTAAAGAGGAAACAGGAATGAGCTTTGTTGACTATGTGACCAAGTGTAGAATGGATAAAGCAATAGAACTTCTTCATATGAAAACAGCTATGTATGTAACAGCGAGAGAAGTGGGTATTCCTGATCCAAACTATTTTAGCAAATGTTTTAAAAAATATACCGGAAAAGCATATACAGAAAAAATGAAAGAAGAAACATAATGTCATTTGAGTTTAATAAAAAAAGGCATATATTATTAAAAATATTGTTCAAAACAACAAAAAACGCTCTCGTGTATTTGTGTAAATATACGAAAATACCTAAAATGTGTTTGACATTATGTTTGTAACTATTGACAGGATGTTTTTTTAGTGCTATAATCAGTAGTAAGTAATAAATATATTATATTTTAAATATAATATGTTTATAAGGCTTAAATATTTTAATTTATTTTTATTATGGGGTGATTTTAAATGACCGAAGAAACAAAAAAACTTTTGATTGACAGAATGACTGAGAACATTGTAGTACTCAGAGCAAAGATGGGCGTTACACAGGCTGAACTTGCAGATATAGTTGGCCTCAGCAGACAGTCAGTACTCGCTTTTGAGAAAAGACAGAGAGCTCTTACATGGAATACTTTCTTGTCACTTCTTTTTATCTTCACAGTAAATGAAGATACAAAGGCACTCCTCGAAATGTTCGGAATTCTTACTGATGAACTTAAGGAATATGTATCAGTAAAGAAAAGATAGAACTTCATTATGATGGAGGGGTATATATGGAGATTTATTATTGCCCGGCTTGTCCGGGCAAGCCATATACCGGCGATACCAAATCAGGTGTAAAGTGTCCGGTATGTAAGGCTGAATTGAGATACGAAGATGTTTCAGAACAAAGTCTTATAAACAGACCTAAGATACAGTATGATAATAAAGGGATAAAAGTACGTAAAACAGAAAAAGCCAAGAAGACAAAATCAATTTCTGTTTCTGCTAAGTATAAAAAATATAAATCACTAAGTGGTATAGTTGAAAATGTTCGACCCGTAAAAGAGGAACCAAGAAGTTTTTCTACTAAACTGAGACATTATATTTTATATCAGCAGAGTTTCAGTGATACTTTATATTCTTTTGAGATAAGACCTCGTGATGACGAAACAGGGAACGATCGTGTAAGGGTGCATATCTATGGGGATTATTATGGGGATGGAGCTACGATATGCAGTGGATTTGATCACACTGTGACAGGAAAAATGGCAATAAGAAATTTTGCCGAAGGCGATGATGACATATATTTTGCACGGAGAGTGCGAAATAATGAAAGTCGTATCAGATTTGCCTCGTCACCTGTCGCATTTATGGTTACTGCATTCGTAGCTTTTTTCTTTTTCATGATAGCAACTTCCCTAAAGGAAGCTTTTTTAGCCGGCAAAGTTATTGAAGAACTACGTCGTGTTATGGAAGAATTTATTCCTTCCGCTAAAGCTGCCGCAGGTATGTTTGCTATCTCTTTTTTATTTATATCCTTTGTAGTGTATGTGAACAGGGAAAAAACGCATATACAATATGATTTTAATACATCAGTAATATTGTCTTTTATGACAACTATACTTTTTTTCCTTAAAAATAAGCTTTCAGGTTTTGCAGGTATGACTGTTTCGGAAAGCTTTTCAGAAATATTTGCACTTTTGGTAACCTCGTCACTGCCGATATTAGCGGCTTGTATCGGGGTTTATGTTGTATGGAGAATAGTTCGTATGATTATCGGATTGAGAGGGTGATGTTATGTGAATATAGGCATTGATCTCGGAACTACAAATACTATTGTTGGCTGGATGAATATATTTGGAAATATCGAGTTTTTGAAGTTTGAGGGCGATTCTATTATTTTACCATCATGTATATGTTATGACAGGGGAAAGATGTTAGTGGGTAGCCCTGCACTGGAAGCGGCAAAATCCAATCCGGCAGGATTTATTTCAACTTCAAAGATTTTTATGGATGACAAGATCAAGAGTTGGGATATAGACGGAAAGCGTTTTAAGGCTGAGGATGTAGCTTTTGAGATACTTAAAAAAGTTAAAAATACTTTGTCAGAAAAATTTCCAGATGTAAAAAAATTCAAGGCAGTTGTTACAGTTCCTGCAAAGTTTGGTGAAGATCAGATAAAAAGAACTGCTGCAGCTGTAAAGCGAGCAGGAATTTCTCTAATAGAAATACTTAAAGAACCTGTTGCCGCAGTTCTTGCGTACAATGATGATAACTTTAAAGCCGGAGAAAAAGTATACGTCATTGATATAGGTGGCGGCACAATGGATGTTGCACTTATAGAACTTGAAGGAAATAATGGTGTGACGGGATTTAATGTTCTTGCCGCTGATGGTATAAGACACCTTGGAGGAAATGATTTTGACGGCAGGATAAGCAAAATTATTTTTGAGCAGTTCAGATCATGTTCAGGTCAAAATCTTACAGATTCATCTACTGTATGGGGAGCATCAAGAAAACAAATTAAACATAAGATTGAAAAAATCTCGGAATATGTAAAAAAAGAGCTATATCAAAAAAACAGTGATGTTACAATAAATGCTGATGAAGTATGTAGTATATGTGAGAAGAAAAATGTGTGTCAGAGTGACTGCAAATTTCAGCTTGATCTTTCTTTTAATGAATATTTATCCGCTTGTGATGACTTATATAAATGGGTAAAAGAACTCATATCAAACGACAGTATTAACGAATACAATATAGATCATATATTATTTGTCGGTGGAATGAGTAATGACCCGTATATACGCCAGTACATCGAAGACACATACTCTGACAGTGATGTCATTTGTGCGGCTGATATGACTGATAATGAAAAATATCTTACTGCAATTGCCAGAGGCGCAGCTATAAAGGCTTGTGATGAAAATATTCATGTCGTAAACAAACTTTTAAATTCACTTGGAATAATATGCAGAAATGAAAAAGGGAAAATGTATATGGACACCATCATTGCTGCCGGAGCGGATATAGATGAAAATTTTGAAACGCATCATACTTATACAAACAACGGAAGATTTGAAACAGAAATGCGTTTTGAAATATACGAATACAGCGGAGATCCAAATGATTTTAGCAATATTTCTTACAGAAAAATCGGAGAATTTATTTTCAATGATATAATTCCGATGGATCGTGGTGAGCAGCGGATAGAAACTATTTTCAGATTTGATAAAAAAGGAATTATGACAGTCAGTGCTGAAGACCTGAATGATCATAACAGAAGTGTGGAAGTAAGTTTTGAAGTTTAGGAGGTTATCATGGATTTAAAAGATAAGTTAGATTTGTTTTTAAAATCAGTTCAAAATAAAGAACATATCGGAAAATATCGTGATCCTCAGGAATTTATGGGTGTTTACCAGAGTGACGAAGCATCAGAAGTTTACTCTTGTGGTATGTTTTTATTTGAGTTGCTTTTTGGAAAAGATTTTTTTGAATATATATCAACTCCTTCTGATGAATATTTTATGATGGCAGATACAGAAGGCGCAGTTATAGAAAGAAAATATATCTGTGAAGAATATGCTGTGTTTTCTGATATACTTGAAAAAATGACAATGTATAAAAGAGAGAATAGAATTTCTCTTGAAGAATGCATACAGATTATTGAGAAAGCAGAAAAAGATCTGACTTTTTCCGAAAAAGAAAAAAATCCGGAAAAAAGCAGCGAGTGCAGTTCTTTTCCGTATATCGAGAAAAATTATGATTATGGCATCATTCTCAACAACAAGCGTTCCGGAAGGATACAGTTTGTGAAGCTTTTGGATAACGAAAATGGAAGCATGCAGAGATACGAGATTCCTGTTGATGAATCGGGGACTTTTAAGATAGCTGTTTCACGCAGGCATAAAAGCAAATCACATATAACAAATCCGTCAAGTATGTATGGTGACTGTATAGAACCGTATGCGTTGATAAGTACGGAATTTAACGGGTTTGACAAGCTTTCTGTTGAATTAAAGAATGATAACAGTCAGATGTCTGTCAAGCTTTGTGGTATAGATTTTTCAGGAAAAATCGTTTGTGTGCCACAGGAAAATATTAAGTTTTGTTCATGTTAGATGTACTGAAATAAAAGGAGGTATTTGCATTGTATATTGGTAATGAATGTATATTAACTTTTGAGGATCCTGTTTGTAAAGATTTTTTAAGCGGTGAACTTGATTTTGAAATTATTCACATTATTCAACCGAGCGAACCAAAATCAAATTTATTTATACAAACCCCTGTAGTTATACAGTGCATAAACCCTTCTGTAAATGATGAAGCCGGAAAGTTAAAATTTTCTGTTCAGTATAAACCGTCTGACCGATATCATCTGAAATCAGCGTCTATAATTTTTAATAAAAAAATAGAAGCTTATTATGAGATCAGAGGAAGAGAAAATACCAGCAATGGTAATTGCAGCTGCCAGAGTATCAGGATAGGTTATGATTCTTCGCTTGATATGTTGTATCTTGAATTTGAAAATTTAAATACTCATAATGAAAATAAGGTACAGATATCAGAATATAAATCATTAACCGGTGAAAACAGAGAGCTTTGTTCTGAAATAAATATTCTTGAAGAAAAAATATTTGAAAAGAAAAAAGAAAATGAGATTCTTATTTCAGAAAAGGTTCGGCTTCAGGAAAAAATTCAGGATATTCAGACAGAAGTTGATAATCTTGAAAAAATAAAAGAAGATATTTCTTCATTAGAGTTAAAGAAACAGAAACTCCGTTTTGATATAGAGCAAAGTGAGAATAATTCTGAAACATCAGAGCAACTTTTACAAAAACTTTCATACTTTGATGATATACTTTCTTTTTATAAAAATGATGATGGATATGATAAAATTTCAGAAAAACTTGAAGGTATAAAATGTGAGATAGATACTATTATGAAGCATATAGCTGTGTTGGCACAAAAAAGGGCAGATATAAAGAACATTATAGACGATGAACTGAATATCTGAAAATCGGGGTGGGATTATGAGTACAGAAACAGTTTTACTTAGCCGTAAACTTGAAAGATTGCGTAAACAGTATAAAAACAATTCAGACAATATGGATGTTATAAGAAAAAATTATGAACGTACTGTAAGTCGTGAGCTTGAAGAACTGAGAAATGATATACAGGAAAAAGTGACATCACATAATGAGATGCTGAGTGCACAGTATCATAAGGAATTTGAAACATACAGAGAGCGTATGGATAAACATCTCAAACTTGAAGTAGAGAAGATAAATGACGAATACGCAAAACTGAAAAATGAAAATGATGATATGCGTATTGAAATGAATCGTATAGAAAAAGAATTATCGGAAGAACTTCATGATATGAGCCGACGTATCACCGAAAAGGAAAACCTTAAAGAAGAGGAAGCTCGCAGACGTATGGAAAAAGTGTATGATGTTTTTGGTGATTTTTCAAGAAAATATCCTCATGAATTTTTTGAACCAAATTCTGCAGATGCATTGCTTATGCAGATGGAGCAGTCAAAAGTAGATTTCAGACTGGGTTTTTATGAGGCGTGTATGGCAAATTCGTCAAGCATGGAATTTCAGATAGCCGCTGCTGAGGACAGAATAAAAAAAAGTTTTGATCAGTGGAAGCGGTATTTTTATCAGCTTGAGGCATATACCATACACGTAAAGGAATTTATTGAGTCTGAACAATTCAGGATAGTGCAAAACGATTTTTTTGAAAAAGAGTTATTCAAGGTAACAGACGGAAGAGAAAGTGATACGTTTGATTTCTGGTGCAATGAAGAATATAGCCGGATCATTTTGGAAATAGAAAAATATCATCAAGTTACCCAGCGTATATGTCAATGCAAAGGAGAAAGTAAAGAAGAAAAAATTGTTGATTTTCTTAAAAATCAGCGTAAATATGAAAATGCTATGACTTTTGAAGAACTTGCAGATATGGTACATAATGTTACAGATATTCACAGGAAAACCTGTGACCTGGCACATCATATTCACACCAATTTTACTTCGTCATTTATGCGAGGAGCGGTTATATCATTAAAACTTATAAAATATCTGTCAGATACAAGAGGATGTGAAATCCTTAAAAAAGGTTTTAAGGATGGAGATATCAGAAATGAATATTTTATTTTTGCAAAAGAAGCAGGGAAAAATATAAATATATCCATTTTTCCGATATGCACCGATAATGTTGTTGTTATAAATTCTATTGGTATTTTTATTGAACATACCGGAAACGGAACCGCTGAAAATCTTAAAGCAACACAGGACAGTCTGGTAAATCAGATAAAAGAAATATCAGGAGATGTCCAGGTTATTTTGCAGAGCAACAAAAGTTTTGATGATATGCAAAAAGCGTTTGATAGCATGAAAGACACTGCTGCCCAAAAGCGAAGAAAGGAAATATCTGCAATGAGGAGGACACGTTGAGATGAGTGGAATAAGTACAGGTTCAATTTTTTTTACGCCTGCCATGATGATGTTATCAATTACAAACGCGGCTGAAAATATGGCAAAAGCAGCAGGAAAATGTGTGTTTGCAGGTGCTATAGCCATTCATAACTATAACAAAAAACAGGAGAGAAAAAAGATTGAAGGTTTAAGCCGTGGAATAGATGCTCTTGAAAAATCTGTAAGAGACAGTATTCAGTCCCATACTGAAAAGTTTGATGACAGTATAGTTGCTCTTACTGAGAGTCTTAAAGAAATTCACAACAAAACAGCTGATTATATTGAGAACAGTACAGCAGATGAATTCAGGAAGTATCTTAAAGAGTCCGAAAACAGAACGCTTGCAAATATCGAAAAACTCAATGCTGATTTTCAAAAGAGTTATCATGATACCATAAACAGAAGCAATGCACAGATAGTTGCCGATCTGTCGGCTTTACGTGAAGAAATTTTTTTACAGACAGAAAAAATAAACAATGATGAAAGTTTAAAAGAATTAATTGCAAAAAACAGAGCAGAAGAACTGGTAAATGATGCACTTCTTCTTTCAAAGCAGTTGAAGACAAATGTTGCGGACAGTTATATTTTACAGGCACAAAAAGATATTTCGCTTGAAAGTTATCAGTCAGCCATCAGCCTTGCGACATCGGCAATAACAGAGATATATATGAATCATTATAAATCAGATGCTGCGGAAAAAGAAAAGGTGTACTTTAGAAGTAGCATGATTTTTATGATTGCGGAAGTCAGAGAATATGCCGAATCAATAAAAAATGTTGAATACAAAGAGGGAGAGCGTGTATTGGAATTGGATCTTACTGATTTTATGGAGGGAAATGACAAAGAAATACTCAGTAAGATTTCTCGGTTAGAGGAGATGTCACAGCATGACATCCATCCTTCTGAACTCCGTAAAATGCTGCAGGAAGTAAGTACTCTTCATCGTGAATTTATAGAAGCGGTAAATGATGCATTTTATCTTATGACATATAGCTTGAACAGGATGAAAGCAGAGAGAAATATCTACAATACACTTGTCGGAAAAGGTTTTGAACTTAAAAAAACTTTTTATACAGACGGGGATCCTGTACGAGCGAGTGAACGAACTTACAAGTGTGAACTGACCGGGGAAGAACTAGTCATATCAATGGTGCCGTATACAGATGATGAAGATGAGATAAAAACTCAGATAATTATTGAAAGTAATGATATCGAGTGTTCCGAAGAAAGTCGTGAACAGTACAGAAAAGATATTGTAGACAGGCTGAAAACAGATTGCAAAGAAATTGCTGCTGTAAGTATAAATTGTAATGAGAGCACAAGAAATAAAAATGCAAAAGATATAGACGGAAAGGAACGCATATCAAATCCTAAAAAGATTTCTCAAAGACAGAGGTGATAATTTTTGAACAAGTCAATTTTTGAATACTCCTCGCATCGTATATTTTGCATATCGGGAAATATTATGGACTCATTTTGCACTCCTGATTTGCAGATAGTAAGCTTTGAACATTATTTGTGTGGTTATCTCAGACAAATAGGATATGAGTGTGTTGTTTTTTATTCAGGAAGTGGCATGGGTCTTTACTTTCATGATCGTGAAAGTGCGATAAATTATGCAGACAGTCTGAAATCTAAAAATAAAACTATTGATAAAGAAATTGATGATACAGAAGATGAAGATGATATATTCAATGTTTTCGGAGTAAAAGAAAAAAGTCCGAAAAAACAAGACAGAGATGATAAGATTCAAAAAACACCTAATATGCGTTATCCTATGGAGAGCGATGCTGATTTTATTCATAAAGCAGAAGCACTTATGAAGTATCGTCACAAGAGGACGGCTATTGTGTTTACAAGTCTGGATGATTTTGTAAACAGGACAGATAGTGTGAGCCGAAGAAATTATAATCGTCTTTTTGAAAACTGGAAATCAATGACCGGTGAAAACAGAAATATCTGTATATTTCTTTCGAAGGGGCTTGGTACAAAGGAAATACAGCAGATGCTAACTTCAAGCAGTGAACTTTCCATGTCGTCGCTTTTTATAACCGAAGATTCGGACGGAAAAAGACTGTTTAATTCTGATACTTGTCTGGTTGTTAAACAGCCCGGAAGTGATGAAATGAAAAATCTTCTTTTTTACTGGGCGATAGTCGGATGTAAAAATGGTCATACAGTAAAAAGATTGTCTTTTGACTGGAATAAAGAAACTATAGAAGATATTGTAAGTACTATGCTTTTTTTCTGCACTCAGTCTGAAAGCGGACTCAATACATTCAGGGAACGAATAGAAATATTTATGAGTGACAGAAAAGAAGATGTTATAACCTTTAACTCTGATGTTTTAAGAAAGATATATCTTGAAAAAGGAATAAAATATTCACTCGATGATCCTGAAGAATTTCTTGAAAGTCGCAGAGAGAGCGGATGGGAAAACGCCTGTGATGTTATATCCAGAAATATAAAAGAGTTTGAAAACTTTGCAAAGCATAATAGTTCGTGTATAGATGAAAAGACAGATAATATATTTGTATCTGAAAGATTTGAAAATCTTTCTTCTTTGGGAGCAACATATAAGATACCAAATTTTGTTATACAAGGAAATCCGGGTGTCGGAAAAACAGAAATAGCAAAACTTATAGGCAGGATACTCTATAAACACAAAATTTTAAAATCAGGTCATACAGTATTTGCTTCGAGAGATACACTTGTCGGACAGTATGTTGGTTCATCTGCTATAAACACTGTAAATGCTATTGAAAGAGCTCAGGAAGGTGTACTCTTTATAGATGAAGTATACTCCCTTATAAATAACGGCGATTCGGGTAGCTCAGGTGAAAACTATTGTGCTGAAGTAATAAATACGCTTGTTGCTGCTATGACAAATCCACGATATCGTTTTTGTGTAGTTATAGCCGGTTATCGTTCACGAATGAGTGAGTTTTTTAATATGAACGAAGGTCTTCCGTCAAGATTTGACATGAGAAATGTGATCAATATTGATGATTATAAACCTGAGGTTCTTGAAAAAATATTCAGAGACTGCATACAGAAAAACGGACTTGATTTTGACAGTGAAACAGATGAAAAACTGAACTGCTATTTTGTAAATCTGTATAAAGAGCGTGACAGGAAGACTTTTGGAAATGCCAGAGATGTTGTTACACTTTCAAAAACCGTCATAAGCAATGCACGTATGAGGACAGGTCAGTCGTATCCTCTTGTATCAAAAGAAGATTTTGATACATCCCAGCACCTTTTTGAAGGGTTTGGTGCATCTACAAGAGAGCAGGCATATGCGGAACTCAGAAATTACATCGGTATGGAGTTTCTCGAAAAGATGTTTGATGATCAATGCAATCTGTACGATGAATGTCAGGACAAAGGTATAGAGTATCCGGGACCGGAGCACATGATATGGGTTGGAAATCCCGGAACAGGAAAGTCTACAGCCGCTTCTCTTGTGTCACAACTTTATTATGCAACAGGTATAATGGGTGGAAAAAAGCCGATCATAGTTGATGCTTCAGGCATAATAGGTACTCATGTGGGAGATTCACAGAAAATAATAAACGAAAAGATAGATCTGGCTGTTCAGAACAATACAGTTCTCATCATAGAAGAAGCTTATCAGCTTTCAAAAGATAAAAATTATGGACATGCAGCATTAAACGCTATGATGAACAGAATGGTTGAGGAACGAAAAGATTTTAATGTTGTTTTTATCGTTTACAAAACAGAGTATGAATCTTTTGTATCTGCAAATGCGGGTATACTTTCAAGATGTACAAGATATGATTTTGAAGACTATACACCTTTGCAGCTTACAGAAATTTTTAAGAAGATGTGTAAAGATTCCAAAGATTTTTATACAGAAGAAACACTTGAAAAAGTGCATGAATATATGAAACAGTTGTATGAAAACAGGGATGACAAAACGGGAAATGCGAGAGCAGTGGAAAGATTTCTTGCACAGATGAGAAAAAACAGATATCCAAGAATAAAAAATATTAAAAATGTTTCTCCGGAAGAAAAATATTGTTTTATAGCAGAAGATGTTCCGGAGTACATATAGGGGAGTGGATTTTAATGAATGATATAAAAATTTCTATGCTAGGAATAAGTGGTTCGGGAAAGACTGCTTTCCTTTCAGGAATTTGTGATACTTTTATTTCGGGGAATATTGAAGTTTATGATAAGTCGCAGAATAAACCACATCTTTTCAAAATATTACCATACTATGCAGGTAACTCATCGGAAACAAATATAGGGGATATACGAAGATTTTCAATAAGAAACAATAGAAGTTTTTCATCTGTAAGTACTGAAAACACTAAAAAATATATGCTGAATATCCATGATGACAGTTATGATGTAAACTCGCCTTTGTGCACTGTGAGCTTTATAGATTACAAAGGCGGTTTTATCGAGGAACTTGTAAACGAACGTTCGGATGACAGTGTCAAAGATGTCAGAGATGAGCTTCTTAGAAGTAACGTAATACTGATCTTTGCGGATGCAGTCAGATTGAGTCGCAGCAGCACACCCGGACAGTTCAATTCTGCACTTGGAAATGATGACATAAATACTTTTTTTAATACAAACAGATTTGTAAATAAGAAAATGACAGTTCTTTTTGTTCTTACAAAAGATGATTCACCTGATGTACTGTGTGATAATGAAGTTTTGGTAGACAGGCTTCTTCATGCATTTGAGCCGGCTATTCGTATAATAGAAAGAAATGAATGGAATCTTGGTATGATACGTACATCGGCCGTAGGAAGAAATGCAGTAGATCCTCAAACCAATAAAATAAGTCCGGAAGCTGAAATAATACCATACGGAATAGATTCGGTGCTTTTTTACAGTATATATACAACGGTAAGTGAAGAAGTCACAGATATATGTATCAAAGTGAGCGAAATGGAAAAAGCATCTGTGCTTACAAGAATGTCAAAAGAGTTTAAAAATAAAATGAAAATATTAAAATCTCAGATGGAAGAAACAGACACAATTCTGAAATATATAAAAATTCCTTATAATTCACTGAGAGTTGCCGATAATCTTATTTGGGAAAAGAAAAGAGATATTGGCGGCGTTGCAGTGGTAAATGTTTAGAAAAGATGGTGAGTGTTCATGAAACCGGATGTATTTTTATATAGCAGAACCCGTACACATGATTATATTGATATGTATATTCCTTCATGGCTTAGCAATAAATCAGAAGCCTATAATGATTACAGAAAAATAATAAGTCATATATTTAAAATAAGAGATATTTTGCCTGAAAACAAGTGCGATATACTTAATAGTACTGCTGACAGTTTTATGTTTTTCAAAACTGAGAACATATGTATGCTGTGTCGTTTTTGTCATAAAGTAGGAGATGATGAATTTGGCAGAGCTATATTCTCAACAGAAGGTTTTTTATGCAAAGGAGAAGACCTTATTGATTTTTGGTACAGAATTCCTGATATGCTTTGCTATATGCTTATGAGTGAAGAAAAATTTTATGATAAGTATATGCTGCTTACAGAAAATGAACCTAAACCAACAACCAAGTCTGTAGATATAGATGTTCCTGAAAAACTTAATCCTATGGTATCATATTCTCTTGAAAATGATGTGCAGTACGTTATGAGTATAAAAGGTATCTTAAATCAGTTTCAAAATTTTATGATGTCCGCTTCTCAAAAAGCAGTTCCTTTCAGTTTTGTTCTCGGTACAGATGATAAGGAATTATACACTTATGATGCTGATAACGGACTTCCTCCCTTTGAAATGTTTTTTACGAGAAATAAATGCAGTACAGTATCGGAAAATGAGGATTGGAGAAAAAGTTTTGTACCGGCAAAAATTAATACAGATGCAAAGAAATACTATACGTTTGTTGAATTAAAAAAATCCGAACATAGCAAGTTGAGATATCGCCTTGTGATTGCCCGTGAACCCAAACAGGAGAAAACACTTACTTCTGTTCCGTTTGTGAGCTATGAGCAAGAGAGCGGAGGAAACGAAGTGGATTTCAGAGAGCTTGTAAGAATGTACGAAACACTGGCAGAAGGAATTTCTGAGTTGGGTTATGAAAAATCTAAAAAAGAACCCTACGTATTTGAAAAGAGGTGAGTTGTATGCTAAAATTTTGCCCTATAGGTGTAAGATCCGAAGGTATAAGAAAGGTGTATTATTATGTTCCCGATGAGTTAGTTACAGAAAAAGAAACGGTTGTTCATTTTTTCTCAAATTATATTTCAAAAGATGTGAACGAAGAGTTGCTGTACTACATTTGTCTTGAAAAAAGTTCATTGCTTTTTAAAATAACACCTGACCGCACACTTACAGGAATGGTTTTTTCCGAGGAAATGCTGATATATTCATGGATTAACCTTTTTAAAATAATAAAATATCTTAAAGCAACAACATTTGAGGAAATTGAAAAAATTACGGAGCTTGATTTATCAACGGTTATAACTGATAACGACAGAATCAACGAAGAGATAAGACCGTTAGAGAGCAAATATAGCGGTATGAGAGTTCCAAAGTCGTTTATTACAGGTAAGTATTCACATTCTTTTTTCGGTGTTGAAAAAGGAAGCGTGGATTTCCCCCTTGCTGATTATTATGCATATAGTTCGGGAAGCAAGAAGAAAGAACAGAAAAAATGCATACCATACAGCGAAGAAGTGGCTATGCCTCGTTCTGTTGTAAGTGCAAGTCTGGAGTATGTAAGTAAAAGCAGCGTGAAAAAGGGATTTTTCCAGAAGTTAAAAGCTAAAAAAGAAAAAGAAGTTGATTTTATAGAAGAAACATATCTGAAATATGACGGAGGAAATGATCCTGTTATTGAAGTTTCGGAACTCTATACTCTTTATGACGATCCTGCATCACATCTTATGAGGTTTGATAAACTGATAAAGCAGGCAGGTGGATAAGATGGATGTCTACTATTGTGAAAAATGTCCTGGAAGACCATATACAAAAAAACTCAGCATCGGAAGCAATTGTCCTATATGCGGAACATTGCTTCGGTGTGAGGATGTTACAGAAGAGTCACTTGAAGGCAGACCGGTTTTAAGTAAAAAAGGATTCGATTTTTCATTTGCAACGGATCTGATTAGTTCTTTAAGAAAAAAAGAAACGAAAAAAGACGGACATAGCAAATGTCTTTTTAATATTCTTGATGAAGAAAAGTATGTTCTTTATCTTGGATTTAAAAAAACAGGCAAAGTGAGTTTCACGTGTTTTTTTATACTTGGAAGCGAACCGGATGAAAACGGAATAGTGGGAAAGACTCCATTTGTAAGCAGTGGTTTTTCATTTGATGAGAGAATAGAGGTTTCTATGCTTGAAGAAGTAAGAGATCAGATGGAAAAGTTCATTTATTCAAAAGGCTGGCGAAAGGATACTTCTGTGTATCATGCTTTTTTAAAAAACAAGCCTGAAGTTGTCGAAAAAACATACTTGGATGTAACACTTCAGTATAATGATGAATTTGAAAATACTATGGCGGACAGATATTTTATCCAGTACGTAAATTCAAGTTACGGAAGTATTGGCATAAAAAATCCTTTTAAAAAATCGGAAACAGGAATACTTGATGAAGTGAAAAAAGTTTATGATCTGAAAAATGATAATTTTATGAGAAATTTATTTTTCCGTTCAAAAAACGGAGAAGTAATGGAAGAAGTAAATTCTTTTGCCGATGCAGCCGCTTTGCTTTTTGATGATCCGTATTTAAACCTCCTGAGATATGATAAGATCATGAAAGAAGTTGCGATGGAGAGATTTTAAACCATAAAAAACGACAGTTGCGAAAAACAACTGTCGTTTTTGTATGTATTAAATTTTTTAAATTTTATTTTACAGGTCCGAGAACTACGTCATCCTGACAAATGTACTGTTTGAAATGAGCAAGGTCAGCAAGATTTACACTACCGTCAGCATTTACATCAGCATAAGTAACAAGTTCATCTGTAAGAGACTTATCTTTTAAGAGGTAAAGTGAAAGTATAGTAAGGTCAGTAAGATCAGCAGTACCATCGGTATTAAGATCACCATAAGGATTTTTGGAAGGATTCTGTGGTGTGTCTGTTGGAGGAGTAGTTACTGTAGGAGTTGTAGTATCAGGTTCGTCAGGAATATCAAGACCGTCAATCATTGAGTAGAAAGCAGGCTTTGCTTTGAAGTTTTCATCAAAGATAAGCGGAATTCTGTCTGCTCTCCAGCTTGTGTCGTCTGTTACACCCCAGATAACAACAGCTGAAACGCTGTCAGCATATTTAACAGCAGCATCCATTACATCGCTGTAAAGCTGAGCCTGTTTCTTAAGACCCGCTTCGGACTTGTCACTTGTTGTGATATCAAGTTCTGTTATCTGAACGTCAAGACCTGTTGAAGCGTACTTTGCAACAGCTGCTTCAAACATCTGTGCTGTAGGGAAGCCAACATCAAGATGTGCCTGCATTCCGATACCGTCTATAAGACCTTTTTCCTTGAGTTCGAGAGCCATGTTGTAAATAGCGTTCATCTTCTGATCCATGTATTCGTTGTAGTCATTGTAGTAGAGTTTACAACCTTCCGGAGCATATTTTCTTGCAAACTGGAATGCATATTCGATAAATGAGTTGTCACCAAATATCTGTACCCATGCAGAACTTCCGTCGCCCTTGCTGTAAGCACCGGCAGCACGTGGCTTACCATCTTCCATCCAAGCTTCGTTTACTACGTCCCATGCATAGAAGTTTACTGTAGGATATTCTTTTTCAATGATCTCCATTACATTCTTTATGTAATTTTCCATACGTTCGATCATTTTGTCCTTTGAAACCCAGTCACCGTCATCAGCGTAGTTTTCTTTGAAGAACCAGTCAGGTGTCTGGCTGTGCCATACAAGTGTGTGACCTCTTACAGGAATATTGTTATCACGGCAGTAGTTGAGAAGACCTCTTGCAGCGCTGAGTGTTACCTGTGG
Organism: Oscillospiraceae bacterium; assembly: GCA_017848115.1. Classification (GTDB taxonomy): domain Bacteria; phylum Bacillota; class Clostridia; order Oscillospirales; family Ruminococcaceae; genus HUN007. The sequence continues at coordinate 3,706 of JAGAKZ010000045.1, read as the reverse complement.
ATTTGTGTCATCGCCTGTTTCTTCAACATATGCAAGACAAGCATTTTTGTTAAGAACAGATTCAGGTTTTAACTCATTTCCAAATGTCATACTCTTGCTGAAGTGCTTTTCTACAAGATCCATGTATGAAGGTGAAGAAAGGTTTGAAGCGCATATAGCTGTACCGATCTTGAAGTATGGTGAGTATACATTGCTCAAAGAAGGAATATCCTGTTCGATCGGAATAACAGGAGCCTGCTTGAATTCGAAATCGTCAACGTAAATCTTAGTGTTTGCATCACTTGCTTCAAAGTAAATATAAACATCCTTCATATCACTTGTGAAACTTACCTTGATATCTTCGAAAGCAGCCCAGCCATCACCCTGAACAGATTTAATGTTGCTGTAGTGCGGGTCGCCTGCTTCGTCAGTATACTGCATACTGAGATTTATAGTACTGTACCATTCTGTCTTTACGTAAGCGCTGACAAGGTATTCAACACCAGCTTCATAATCGTCATCAAGTTTGAACTGTGGTCCGTTCCATGATTCTGAACGTTCGCTTACACACATTGATGAACTTCCTGAATATGAAACTTCATCTGAAATTGTGATTACAGATGTATCAGTGTCGCCTCTTTTTGAAAACTTTTCTGTACCTTTACCATCTTCAAATCCTGTTGCAAATAAAACATCATCAGCAGCATTTACAACTTTTGGTGTTGTAGTGTTTACTCCTGAAACAACAGTACATAACATAGCTACACTTGCTATGCCTGCCATAATTTTCTTTGTGTTTAACTTTTTCATTACAAGTCCTCCTGGAAATTTAATTTTACCCTATAACTAATTAATAAAACAAAACAATCCATAGTTATAACCTTTAAGCTATAACAAATATTCCGATTTAGGTATTATGAACTAATCACACCCAAATCTTACAGTATAATTATAGCATAATACTTAAAATAATGCAATAGATTAATGCTAAAAAAGGATTTATAATAATAACATATATAATGTTTTGAATTAGTTTAATTATTGAGAATTGTATTAAAAAATTTGTCCTTTTTATGTTTTTTGAAAATATATCTTGTTTTTTGACTAAATAGTATATTTTGACTGCGGTTGCTTGTTAAAGTAAAATATGTTATACTGATAATGAAATTAAGTATAACAAATAAAATAGTAATCATTGAATGGGATCAGTATTAAAATGAAAAATAAAAAAATAATAATAGCTTTGATATTTACGCTGATAGCTTGCTTAACAGCATATATCATAATTTCAGACAAAGAAAGCAAGAAGACAAATGAAAAAGTACAGGTGAAAAATGAAATCACTTCAAAAACTACGGAAGATACAACTATAACCGAATACTATAACAGCGATACTGTATCTTCAACGTCACAGAGTACACACAAAGAAGTATCGTCTTCAAAGTCGGAAACTTCTGAAATCTCAAAAACAGAGCAGGCAACTTTCAGCTATACTTCTGCTTTGGATTTTTCAGTATCGGAATCATTATCGGAAAGTAAAGATGAAGAAACAGAAGAGAGCACTCCTGCAGAAACTGAAAATACTGTTACAGAAGCATCAACAGAAGCAACGGTTGTATCGGAAACTGAGGCAAGTGAAGAAGTAATTATTGATGACAGTCTGGAAAGTGCCTTAAACAGATATGGTTTTAGTTGCGAAAACCTCGGAAATTCGCAACAGCTTATTTTTGTTGAGTCATCGGGAACGTCCTGTACTGTATCTCTGTATGAAAAAACTGACTTGTGGGCAAAAAAAGTTTCTTATTCCGGTATAGTGGGAAAAAATGGAGTGAATCAGAAGAGCAGGGAAGGCGATTATTGCACTCCTTTTGGACTATATAGTCTGGGATTTGCTTTTGGTATGGAAAGCTTTGACGGACTTAATGTAGAATACAGAATTATTAACAGCAACTGTTACTGGGTAGATGATCCGGAATCCGAATACTATAACCAATGGGTAGAAACAGATACTCCGGTCTGGAACAGCGCCGAACATTTATCGGATTATGAAAATAGTTATCACTACGGAATAGTTATAAACTACAATATGAATCCTGTTGTTCCGGGGGCAGGATCAGCGATTTTTCTGCATTGTGCTACAGGTGATTACACCGCAGGGTGTGTGGCAGTTCCCGAAGAAAATATGACAGATATTTTAAGATGGGTAGACAGCGGTAAGTCACCTTTGATAATTATTGTATGAGCAGCCAAATAAAAACACATGAAAAGAGGTTGAAAAATATGTTTGAACTTAACGGTAAGTATGGAACAGCAAAAATTTTTACAGATAACACAGATGATGAAACTATTTCACAGCTGATAAATCTGCTTAATCAGGAATTTACTCAGGACCTGAAAATCAGGATAATGCCTGACACACACGCAGGAAAGGGGTGTGTTATCGGCACGACTATGACCATAAATGATAAAATTGTTCCGAATCTTGTTGGCGTTGATATCGGGTGCGGTATGAAAGTAGTGAAATTAGCCGGTATAAAAAAGGAGAAACTTGACCTTAACAAACTTGATGAAGTCATTCGCAGTCATGTTCCTTCAGGTTTTGATATACGTGAGAAGAAACACAGATTTTTTGAAAAAGTGAAGATTTCTTCTTTGCATTGTGCAGATGACGGCGATATTAATTTTGAAAGAGCGGAAAAATCACTCGGCTCTCTTGGCGGAGGAAACCACTTTATAGAAATAAACGAAGACGAAAAAGGCGATATGTATCTTGTAATACATTCAGGTTCAAGATATCTTGGAAAACAGGTAGCAAAGTATTATCAGGATCGTGCCTGGAACAGAATCAGCAACTACGGGCGAAATGATATTATTCAGAATAAAATCAAAGAACTCAAAGAAGCAAACCGTGAAAAAGACATTCAGCAGGAAATCATGAAACTGAAACATCTGATGCCGTTAGTTCCGAAAGAACTGGCATATGTGGAAACAGATCTGTTTGATATGTATATTGATGATATGAAGCTCACACAGGAGTATGCGTACTGGAATCGTGAAGCTATAGCGGAGACTATAATGAGATTTATGAATCTTGAAGCAGAGGAAACATTTCAGACGATCCATAATTATATTGATACAGAGAAAATGATTTTAAGAAAAGGTGCTGTATCGGCAGAATACGGAGAAAAGCTGATTATTCCTATAAATATGAGAGATGGGTCGCTTATATGTGTGGGTAAGGGAAATCCCGACTGGAACAATTCCGCTCCGCATGGCGCAGGGAGAATTATGTCAAGGGCGAAGGCGAAAGAGGTTGTGTCGCTTGAAGAGTATGAGGAGTCGATGAAAGGGATTTATACTACGTGTGTAGGCATGGGGACTATTGACGAGTCACCAATGGCGTATAAGCCTATGCAGGAGATAATGGATAATATTCAGGATACGGTGGAGATTGTGAGGGTGATTAAGCCGGTTTATAATTTTAAGGCGGGGGGATGATGAGGAAAATATAAGAATTGAATTGTTGCACAAAAAAAAGCAAGTGTTAGATTTTTTTTGAAATTATAACACTTGCTTTTTTTGTTTTTATTTAATATACACAAAATTAATCTTTTGCGAAACAATATTTTAATTATATACCAAAACAACTAAAATGTCAATGATTTCATCTTGTTTATTGTGAGTTTTCATGAAAATAAATTCAGAAACTAAAACGATATAATAAATT
>JAGAKZ010000044.1 GCA_017848115.1 Oscillospiraceae bacterium | reverse complement strand
TTGTTGTTATACTTGAAACAGAAGAAGTAGTGGTAACAGAAGTTGTTGAGATTGTTGTGTTTTCTTTTGTTGTGACCGTTGATTCGTTTGTTGAGAGTGTGATAGATGTTGTTGTAATTGTGGTAGATTCTATAGTTGTAGAGGTAGCTGATGATGTTGAGTTTTGAGGTGGTTCGGTTTGAGGTAGCTCTGTTTGAGGTGGTTCGGTTTGAGGTGGTTCAGTTTGTGGTGGATCGGTTTGAGGAGGCTCAGTTTGAGATAACTCAGCTCCAACGATATGTATACCACCATTTGTTATATTAAAACAATCTTCAAAAAAAGCTTGTCTATCATTATTATAGAAACATAAAGCGAGTTCATCATACAATGGTAATATATTTAATGAATAATAATCACCTATAGAAGCACTTTCAGGAATAATTAATGTAGCCGTACAAAGTAAAATATTGCTTTCAATAATATTCTCACATGGTGCTATGGTGAAAATATTTATGTCGTCAGTACATAAATCTACCGATATACTTTTTAAAGGAATATGAGATTCAAGAGGAAATTTGTCGTTATAATCACTATATTTTATTCTACTATCTTTTTCTAATGGGATGAAAATAGCACTCATTCCCGGATTATTCCTAAGCGAAATCCCAACCTTAACACACCTATCCTCAGGTATATCATTAATATCAATCTCTACAGTATCAACGACAATATCAATACTATACTTCGCCGCATCAACATACTCAATGTTCTGCACAACCGGAAATAGTAATGTCACTAGTGTTGTCATACACAAAACTTTCTTAAAGCGCATACTCAAATATCTCCTTTGCATGTTTTACTTTTAACAAATAAACACTTTAATTATACACTATTTTTTTACAAATTTCAAGGTAATATTTATCAATTTACTTTAAATCTTAAAAGATTATAACATATTCATAGTTTTCCTGCACTCCTATAGAAAAAAATGTATAAAACGATGTGAAATAAATCTGTTAATATTTTTGTTGTTTAGTTGTATATTTATCAGATGTACCGCATACAAACTCTGTTTCACACACCAATTAACTGCAAATTAAATTTCTCCAACTTATTGAAAATAGTTTCAAAATGGTGTATACTTTTATTCATATGACGATGACACATTTATCATATTTGCGATTAGTAGTTCAAATACAACTTATTTTTAGTCATTGTCTTTATTTTTTTGATATTTTTAGGGAGTGGTTATTAAATGAAGAAAAGATTTTCAATTTGTGCTGTTTTGGTTGCAGGTATTATTGCCAGTTTGGGTAGTACCTCTTTATCGGCAAATGAAAGTTATTCGTGGTCTGATATAAAACGTATTATATTAAACAAAGAAGAATACAACAGTGATCTTGACTTTAACAAGGACAATAAGGTAAATGTTTTTGATTTTATACGTATTAAGAGAAATGAGCTTGCCAAAAGTGAAAGTCAGACTCCTGCTGTTCACTACAATGAATATTCTACAGAGTATGGTTCATTGAAGCAGAATTCATATCCTACTTTCAGATTTGATTATCCTGATAACTGGAAAATTACAGATAAAACATTGACCAAAGGACACGGAGAATTTGTAACGCTCGAAAATGAAAATGGTGTAACTATAAAATATAGTCATTATGATTTTGGCAAGGATTTTAGATTTGTTGGCAGTCGTGTGAGCATGAACAGAATAGAAGATAAATCTATAGCACCTTCTCAGTTTGTTCCGTCTGTTGTCAATGGAAAGGATTATTCGGGATTAGGCGAGTTTATGGTTATCAACTCAAAAATAACAGGTACTCTGAATATGATGTATGATTCTGATTTTACAGATATAGACGGAGCATCGTGTTATGCTGTTTTTCCGAAGAGTGAGGTAGGAAAGAAAACATATAGTTGTCTTAATTTCAGTGAAGAATATACATTCTATTATGGCGGACATATTTCATTTGTAGGATATGTTGATGACAGAGAGATGACACAGCAGGAAAAAGATGAAGTGATCGCTATTCTTGGAAGTTTGAGATAATACAAACACAATATCTTTTCTGAAACTTTTCCCCGATATATTGAATTTTAAGCTTTTTTGTAGTAAAATATATATGTAGCCTTTACACAGACTATAACAGAATACATATATGATATATCCGGAGGAAAATAGATAATGAAAAAAGGCATAATTGTCCTCATTTTTGCTGTACTATTTATATGGGGAATAGCGGCGTTGCTTGGAAAAGGAAATGATGATCTGAAAAATGTAGGTGATGTAAGAATAGCCTACGGTGGAGTAACGCTTGATCTTGAAGGTACAAAAATCGAAAAACGTTATGAAGACGATATAGAAACATTTGAAGAACCTGTTCTTTCGGAGATAGCTGATGATCTGACTGTAATAAGAAAACCTGAAAAGGCAGCCGAGGGCGAGGAACAGATAGAAGTTGCTGTTTGTTATGAAGGTGATTTTATAGACGGTGAAGATGAAATAATTTATAGTATCTACAACGGTGACTATGAACTTTTATCAACTACCAAAACTCTTGATATGTCCCTTTTTGAAGAAGAAGTTTATTATGTCGGTGTCGATGTAAAATGGGGACTGGTCAAGAATTATGTTAAACTAAGATATTTCTTTAAAATAATAGTATAAAGAAAAAAACGCAGTCTTTACGGCTGTGTTTTTGCATTAAATACGAAAGGAAAGAGAAAATGACAGTTATAATAGCCGAAAAACCAAGCCTGGCAAGAAATATAACATCTGCTATAGGAAATATGAAAAAGTGTGACGGTTACTATAGGGGAGAAGAATATATAGTAACATGGGCGTTCGGTCATCTTTTTACGCTTGCAGATATCGAACACTACAATCCGCTCCCAGAAGGCGAACGTTATTGGACGATGAAAAATCTGCCGTGTTTTCCTCAGCAGTATCACTTTGAACTGAAAAAAGATAAAAACAAAGTCACCGATAAGGGCGTTGAGAAACAGTTTAAGATCATACAGGAACTTTGCTGTGATCCGCAGACAGATACTATAGTAAATGCCGGGGACTCTGACAGAGAAGGAGAGATCATAGTAAGACTCTGTATCGAAAATGCTCTCATGGGAAAATGTGCACGTATAGTAAAAAGAATAAAACGTCTCTGGCTTCCCGATCAGACACCCGAAACTATAAATAAAGCTCTTGCCGATATGAAAGATGACAGTGACTATGACTGCCTTGCAAATGAGGGATTTGCGAGAATGTATATAGACTGGCTCTATGGAGTAAATCTGACAAGATATGCAACACTAAAAAGTGGAACATTGCTGAGGGTAGGAAGAGTTATAGTGCCTATTGTAAAAGCAATATATGAGCGTGATATGGCTATTAAAAATTTTGTTCCCGATATTTATTATGCTATTGTAAGCAATACCGAAAAAGAGGGGAAGCCTATAGTACTCCAGAGCAAGCAGAAATTTGATAAGGATAAACTTGCGGATGCGCAGGCTCTTGCAGATAAATACAACAATGCCGAAGCAATAGTTACATCAGTCAAACGCCGTAAGCAGACTCTTGCTCCCGGAAAATTATACTCACTTACCAAACTTCAGAATGTCCTCGGAAAAAAATACAAGATGTCCATGCACGACAGCCTCGAAATAATCCAGAAACTTTATGAAAACGGTTATGTGACATATCCCCGTACAAATTCAGAATACCTTGCAACAGCAGAAAAGGATAAAATAAAAAAGATACTTGAAAGCGTCGGAAAAATGGGTTATCCGGTAAAATTCAGAGATGACAAGACAGTTTTTGATGACAGTAAGATAGAATCGCACTCAGCACTCACACCGACTTATAAAATTCCTGACAAATCAAAACTTACGCCCGATGAGTTAAAGGTGTATGCAACAATAATGAGAAGATTTGCAGCAGTATTCTGCGCAAATCCGTGTATAGTAAACAAAACTGAGATCACTGTAAATGTCGGTGGTATGGAAGACTTTATACTCAGAGGAAATGTCATAGCAGAACCCGGCTGGACAAAATATGATGACAGCAATCTCAAAGATAAATTTCTTCCGCCTCTTGAAAAAGGAGAAAAAATACCAACAGATTTTAAACCTGTTGAAAAAGAAACTTCTCCGCCAAAACATTATACAATAGAAACACTCAATAACTATCTTAAAAATCCTTTTAAAGAAGAAAAAGCTGCAAAAAAAGAAAATGCGGATATCGAAGAAAATGTCAGCAATGATGAAGAGGAATATCGTGCAATTTTTGAAGGACTGGAACTTGGTACGGAAGCTACACGTACAGGGATAATAGACAATGCACGTAAAAGCAATTACATTCTTCTCAAAAAAGACGTATATACTATACTTCCCGACGGAATATTCTTTATAGAAGCACTCAGCGGTATGCATATAGGAATGGATAAGTATAAAACTGCTGAACTCGGACGTTCGCTTAAAAAAGTGTACAGAGGAGAAATAAATGTAGAAGACAGTACAGCTCTGGCCATAAAGGAAATAACAGATATCTTTTCAGGAGAAAAATCAGCCCTTGATGATTCAGAGTACGGTTTTATAGGCGATATCATTGGAAAATGTCCTGTTTGTCAGGGGAATGTAGTACGTACAAAGTTCGGATACGGTTGTGATAATTATAAAAATGGCTGTAAGTTTTCAGTAAACGGAATCATATGTAAAAGAATAATATCTGTATCAAATGTGCAAAAACTAATTACCGAGGGAAGAACAGGCAAGATAAATGGGTTTATTTCAAAAAAAGGAACACCGTTTGATGCTTTTTTAAAACTTGAAGATGGAAAAGCAGTTTTTGATTTTGAAAAAAGATAAAGAAAAAGGCTTAACCGATAAATTTTCGGTTAAGCCTTTAATATAATCAAAGAGATATTTTAATTAGTCTTTTTTCTTGAATGCAGTAGCACAGATAGCAGCGATACTCATTACACCTGCAAATGCAATTGCACCAACACCCTTGTCTGAAGTAGCAGGGCTGTTTGATGTCTTAGCCTTTGTAGTAGTTGTTGTAGCCTTTGTAGTTGTAGCTGCAGAAGTAGTTGTTGTACCTGCTTTTGTAGTTGTTGTAGCTGCAGTTGTAGTGTCTAATGTTGTAGTAACTGTTGTAACTGTTGTAGCTTCTGTAGTAGTTGTTGTAGCTTCTGTTGTTGTTACAGGTGTAGTTGTTGTAACTTCAGCTTTTGGAAGTTCTATCTTTTCCATAATGAGGTCAGCTATAACCTTGTGACCTGCATCGTTTGGATGTACGTCAGCATCTTCTCTTGATGTAACCTTTGAGATATCAGCAGGGAAGTTTGTCAAATCAAGAATTTTACCGGTAAATGCATCTGCTACATTGATAACTTCTACACCGTCAATCATACCGAGCTTTGTGTTGAATGTGCTCATAACGCTTCCGGCATATGAACTTACCATACCGAGTGTTTCGTCTGAAGCGAGTGATTCAAATGGGTTGTAAAGATCAAGAACATAGATATCAGCATCAGCATTAGCGCTCTTGATAGTAGCTACTGTGTTAGTGATATTTGTGATAGCAGGATCTGTAGCAGCTGTTACGTTTGAAAGCTTTGTGATAACATTTGCAGAGTCAGCTTTTAACTTTTCTTTAAGCTCAGCAACAGTGTCGCCCTTAACATAGTAATCATCAAATACATCAACGAGGATGTCGAGGTAGTCGTTAGCACCAACAGAAATGATTACAGAATCAGCGTTAGAAAAGTCAACGTTCTTTACTGAATCAGCGAGTTCAGAAGAAGAAGTACCGAAAAGACCCTTGTTAGTAACAGAAGCACCGTCAAGTGCATCGATTATGCTTGCAAAACCTGTGTTTGCCTTGTAACCTTCAGCGATGCTGTCACCGAGTACGATGATATCTTCTGTATCAGCAGCATATACTGACATAGAGAAAGCACCTGTGAATGCGAGAACTGCTGCAGCACTTGCAGCAACTATTTTTTTCATTTTCATTTTTTTAATCTTCCTTTTTTTATTTTTCCCAAAAAAATCTTTTCCCATTTTTCCTTTTTATCATAAGATATATTCAACAAACAAAGGACTAGCTAAGCTAGCCCTTTGTTGAAAAAATATAGCGTCAAAATTAGCCTAATTCAGCAAAATATTTGATTGTTCTAACCATCTGGCTTGTGTATGAGTTTTCGTTGTCATACCATGAAACAACCTGAACTTCGTAAAGATCATCAGCAACCTTTGATACCATTGTCTGTGTAGCATCAAAGAGTGAACCGTATCTCATACCGATAACGTCTGAAGAAACGATTTCGTCTTCGTTGTAACCGAATGATTCAGAAGCAGCAGCCTTCATAGCAGCGTTGATGCCTTCCTTAGTAACGTCTGTACCCTTAACTACAGCTGTAAGGATTGTTGTAGAACCTGTTGGAACTGGAACTCTCTGTGCAGAACCGATGAGCTTGCCGTTGAGTTCTGGGATAACAAGACCGATAGCCTTAGCAGCACCTGTTGAGTTTGGAACGATGTTAGCAGCACCAGCTCTAGCTCTTCTGAGGTCGCCCTTTCTGTGTGGTCCGTCGAGGATCATCTGGTCGCCTGTGTAAGCGTGGATTGTGCTCATGATACCGCTCTGGATTGGAGCGTACTTGTTAAGAGCGTTAGCCATAGGAGCAAGACAGTTTGTTGTGCATGAAGCAGCTGAAATGATCTTGTCTTCCTTTGTAAGTGTGTTTTCGTTTACGCTGTATACGATTGTTGGGAGATCGTTACCAGCTGGAGCTGAGATAACAACCTTCTTAGCACCTGCGTTGATGTGAGCCTGTGACTTTTCTTTTGAGCAGTAGAAACCTGTACATTCAAGAACAACGTCAACACCGAGTTCGCCCCATGGGAGTTCAGCAGCGTTAGCCTTAGCGTAGATTGTGATCTTCTTGCCGTCAACTGTGATTGAGTTTTCACCAGCTTCTACTGTGTGAAGACCTTCACCGATTGTACCACAGTAACCACCCTGTGCTGTATCATATTTGAGAAGATTAGCGAGCATCTTAGGATCTGTAAGATCGTTGATAGCTACTACCTCATATCCTTCTGCACCGAACATCTGTCTGAATGCAAGACGTCCGATACGTCCAAAACCATTGATTGCAACTTTAACTGACATAGTTAAAATACCTCCATAAATAATTGTTAGAAAAAAGTCTATGTATATATTCTATACTAAATCGTGAATAATTTCAAGAGGGTTTTAAAAAAAAGTTGTTAAATTATTATTTTTTTTATTGCCCTATGTCTGTGAGAAATCACAAAATCACGTGAAAACGCAGATTGCATTTTAAAAAAGAAGATAAATAATCTTCTGTAGTTGTGAAACTGTACTAAAATAACGCTCTCAGGTTAATAATTTTCTACACAGATAATCAGTCGGTTTCGCCGAGATCATTGTCTATATTTGAGGCAAATGTCCCTTTTTCTATATAGTCAAATATTGTTCCTTGTTCTATGGAAACTATTTCAAGAGCATTGTAGTCATATTCAAGTTTTAGTGTAAATGCACCTATTGCTCCTGCGAAGTTGTTTGAGATATCTGCGTATATAGTCACAGTGTCGCCCGGATTGCCGTGCGCATTTGTAAGATTTGCAAATATTTCAACTCCCTGATAATCATAATCGGCAGCAACATATCCGGTTGAAACACTGATTATTCCGCCATCAAAGTCAGCATATTTTTGTGTTCCATTATATTTGGCAAAAGCGCTGTTGTTATCGCCGTTTTTTGCACCAAGTGATATGTAGTATTCGCCGCTTGGAGCATTTTCTTTTATACGGAAGGTTAGAGCGGCAAGCTGGCCGTTCCCCGGAAGAGAGTTTTCCTTATTTGCGCATATCCAGGTAAGGAGTATACCATTTGAGTTTACTACCCCGGGTGGAGGAGTTGCTTCTGTTATAGTAGTAGATACGGTTGTCACTGTTGTTTCAGAAGAAGATACAGTTGTGACAGGAGCATCGGTTGACTTTGACGCAGTAGTTGAGATATCAGTACTGTCAGAAGAAATTGCAGTATTTGATGATGTTGTATCTTTTGTTTTTTCTGTATTTGTAGTAGTTACAGAAGTACTATTGCTGTCAGAAACCGTTTTTGTTGTCACAGTATCTGTATCTGTCTGAGATGTAGCAGAGGTTGTTGTGTTTTTGCTTTGTTTTGTTTCGCTTATCGGATTTGTTACTGTAGTTGTACTTGTATCAGATACTTTTTTGCCTTTGCTGTTGTTTTTATCACTGCAGGCAAAAAGTGATAATGCCATAATAGCTATAACCGCTGCTAAAGTAGATTTGCTGTTTGTTTTTTTCATATTTTATTATCCTGCAATCCTGTATGAAGTTTATCAGAGACTTGATGTAAAGTCACCTGTAGTACTGATAAATCCTACCGGTTTGATATCTACAAGTTCAAGTGCTGATGAATCATAGTCAAAGCATACAATAAAACCAAGAAGACCCTTTGTATTGTTATTTATGCCTATGTTGACTGTTACAGTTTCACCTGGTTGAGCAGTTTTATCTGTAATATAGAGCTGAGTACCCGAAGTTGACGGAGCATTTGTTTTGGCCTGAGCATTACCTACAGAAATAGTTCCTGAACTGTAAACAGGTGTTATACTTTTTGATTTTTCATCGGAAAAAGAACTTGCAGTCGGATTGAGGGTAACTTTATAGTTTCCTTCCGGACAGTTATCTTTTACCTTGAAAGTAATAGCCATAAAATCTCCGTCCTCTTTAAGGTCAAACCACTTGTCATCTTCTGTTTCAGAGTTTGAATTAAAAGAGCCGATCCAGAGAGCTGTAGCTTTTGATGTTGGATTCATAACTTCAACAGTCGGTTTAACAGGAGCGGATGGTTTTATATTGTTACCATCATTATCTGTAACTATTTCATTGCTGTCATTTACAATTACGTATTCGGTCTGTGTAGCACCTGCTGCATCAGTAACTGTTATTTCTGTTACAAAGTTACCGTCTTCGTCAACGAGAGACGGGTAAGCAACTGTAGTCTGCGCATTTGCATTGCTACTACCATCATCACTGCTGTCGCCGGCATTATTTTTGCTTTCTGCATCGTCAGAAACAGTTGTATCAGGATTTGTGTTTACTTCGATTGTTGATGAATTTTTATCACCGGAACATGAAGTAACGCTCAATGCAAATATGCATGACATCATAAGAACAATAAATTTATTTCTTTTCATAAAATACCTCCATAATAACATGAAAAGAGACACCGCATAAGGTGCCTCTTTGAAAAAATATCGTGATTAAAAGGCTGTTATTTTATTGTAACAGATCCGTTTACATAAGTTGGCTTAAGAACAGCTCCTGTTTTCTGCGAGCCGTCCGGAACAACTCTGTTTGCCATTGTCTTTCCGTCGGCTACCGAGTCAAAGCAAAGTTCATATTTACCGGGATTGACGTCTTCTTTTGCTTTGAGCGTGATAGTTGCGTATGTTGTATCGCCTGAGAGATTTTCACCGCTTGCGTCAAAGTAGAACATCAATAATGTTTTAAGTCCTGTTGTGCCAGGTTTGGTGTATTCCTTGCATGTTGTATTCTGTTTTTCTGGAGAACGGTTATAGTTGCTTGAATCAGGGTCTCCGGCCTTGAATGAAATAAACTCAAAATATTTTTCTTCTATATCGAGCCATGCAATTAATGAAGAATATCCGGCATTTCCTGTTACAGAAATCTTGAATGTAAATTCTTCGCCCGGAGCTACTTCGATATCATTTGGAATAGTCAATGTAGGGCCGTCATCAAGTACAGGAGATGCATTTTCATTTTTGGATGACTGAGAAGTATCTTCAGGCTTAGCTGCAGTAGTTGCCGCAGTAGTAACTATACGGTCAGGTTTTTTGGTTGTAGTTGCTTCTGTTTCCTTTATGTTAGGAGCAACTTCGCTGCCTTTGGAGTCAGTAATAACATTTCCTTTATCATCAACGATGGCAACCTTTGTAACTTCTGAACCCTTTGCGTCAGTAACAGGTTTGTTGTCTGCGTCAGTAACAGCAACAACAGTTATCTTGCTTCCGTCGTCATCCTTTTCGGGAAGTGTTACAGTAGTTACTTCTGTTCCCACGTCGTCATCTTTTTTTGTTTCATCATTTTTACTTTCATCGTTTTTGCTGTCATCGGATTTCGATTCTGTCTGGGAATCCTTTGAATCAGAATTAACAACTACAGTACTGTTTTCTTTTTTGTCATCTGTACATGAAGTGAAAGAAACAGAGAGGAGACAAGCCAGAGTTACAGCAATAAGTCTTGATTTTTTCATATTGTCATTATCCTTTCCTGATAAATGAATACCAATCTTTTTAATTTTCATAAATTTTGTACGCGGTGGTCCGATACAATTTAATCCTACCTTATTATAACATATCAGTTGTGAATGTCAAGCCAATATGTCGTTTTTCATTGCTTTTTCAGAAAATTTTCATATAGATAGGTAAAAAAGTTGTTTTATTTATCAAGCAGAGAATAAAGATCAGGGAAAATTTCTATAGTCCTTTTGAGTATACCGTTCATATATGATATTGCTATTCCGTAGTTGGTAAACGGGATATCTTCTGTGCTTGCGATGGAAAGGCGGTTTTTCATTTCACGGTCACTGAGCATACAGCCACCGCAGTGAATGATCATCTTGTATCGGTTTCCCGGATAATCAGTTCCCGAAGAAAATTCGTATGTGGGTTTTACGCCTGTATACTTTTCTATAAGTTTCGGGAGCTTTACAGTACCTATATCTCCGCACTGACGATGATGCGTACATCCTTCTGAAATCAGTATCCTGTCACCATCACGCAGGGAATCGAGAGCTTTTACACCTCTGACTGACTGTTCAAGTACGCCCTTATAGTTTGCAAAAAGGATAGAGAATGATGTAAGTTTTATGTCATCAGGTGTGTCCTTTGCAACTTCGGCAAATACCTGACTGTCAGTTATAACAAGTTTTGGTTTTTGTTTTAATAACGAAAGAGTTGTTTTAAGCTGAGAAGGCTGTACGACAACAGAAACAGCATGCTTGTCGATAATATCTCTGATCGTCTGCTGTTGTGGCAGTATAAGTCTTCCTTTTGGAGCTGATTCATCTATAGGTGTTACAAGTATTACAACGTCATCTTCTTTGAGAAGGTGGCTGATGATAGTTTTGTTATGGGAGTTTTTACTGCAAAGTGAAGCTATCATTTCTTTAAGTTTATCTATATTGGTCTTTTTAGCCGAGCTTATAAAAATTTCATTTTCATTTGCAGTCGGGATAGTTTCAAGAAGATCTGATTTGTTAAAAGCAATAATATAGTCTATATTTTTTTCTTTGAAAATATCTGTAAGTCTTTTGTCTTCTTCCGAAATACCGATAGAAGCATCTATTATCAGTACCGCAATATCAGTTTTTGCGAGTATCTGCATAGTTTTTTCTATTCTGAGATTTCCAAGTTTACCTTCATCGTCAAAACCGGGTGTATCTATTATCATTACAGGACCTGCCGGAAGAAGTTCCATTGCCTTGAAGACAGGGTCGGTAGTAGTTCCTTTGGTATCGGAAACTATTGAAAGAGATTGATTTGTAACAGCATTTACTGTACTTGATTTTCCGGCATTTCTTTTTCCGAAGAAAGCGATATGTGTTCTTTCGGAAGATGGTGTATTATTAAGACTCATTTTTTTGGATACCTCCATTAAAATCTGAAGTCACGTTTACCGTTTTCGATATTTTTAAGATAGTCAAGTGCTATGCCTCTTACTTTTTCGTTAGGGATATTCGGAACTTCGGACATGATGAGTTTTTTGCCGATTTCCTTGGTTTCAGCTGCGGCATAGTCTTCGAGATATTCGTTAAGTGTCATAAGTGCATTCGGGTGACAGCAGTTCTGGATCTGCATATTTTTGCAAAGGGCCATAAATCTGTCGCCTGTTCTTCCTTCACGGTAGCAGGCAGTACAGAAACTTGGTATATATCCGAGTTTCATGAGCCAGTTTACTACTTCGTCAAGTGTACGTTTGTCACTTACATCAAACTGAGTTGAGTTTTCATCTTCAGGTTCAGGTTCGCAGTAACCGCCGACACTTGTTCTTGAACCGCCACTTATCTGTGATATTCCCACACGAAGTATTCTTTCACGACATGAAGCTGTTTCTCTTGTAGAGATTATCATACCTGTATAAGGAACAGAAATTCTGATACAGGCAACTATTTTTTCAAATATATCATCATTTATACCGTTGTCAAATAAATCAGGGTCTATATCGTCAGCTTTCTTTATTCTTGGTACACTTATAGTATGAGGGCCTACACCGTGAACCGCTTCGAGGTGTTCAGCATGCATAAGAAGTGCAGCAAATTCGTATTTGTAGAGTTCAAGACCGAAAAGAACGCCGAGACCTACGTCATCGATTCCGCCTTCCATTGCTCTGTCCATGGCTTCAGTGTGGTACGCATAGTCATGTTTCGGACCTGTCGGATGGAGCTGTTCATAACTTTCTTTGTGATAAGTTTCCTGGAAGAGAATATATGTTCCTATTCCTGCATCTCTGAGCTTTCTGTAGTTTTCCACTGTAGTAGCCGCGATATTTACGTTTACACGTCTGATAGCACCGTTTTTGTGTTTTATACTATATATTGTTTCTATTGATTCAAGTATATATTCTATCGGATTCATTACAGGATCTTCGCCTGCTTCTATAGCGAGTCTTTTGTGACCCATATCCTGAAGTGCGATAACTTCACGCTTTATTTCTTCCTGTGAAAGCTTTTTACGTGTGATATGCTTGTTCTTGAGATGATAAGGACAGTATACACAGCCGTTTACACAGTAGTTTGAAAGATAGAGCGGAGCAAACATAACGATTCTGTTTCCGTAAAAATCTTTTTTTATCTGCTCGGCAAGCTGAAGAATTTCTTTGTTCTTATCTTCGAGTTCACAGACGAGAAGTACGGAAGCTTCACGATGGGAAAGGCCTTTTCTCTGTTTTGCTTTTTCGATTATCTTATCGATAAGTTCAGCGTTGTTTTTATTTTTTTCTGCATATTCGAGAGTATCAAGCACCTCTTCGTGTGAAATAAATTCTTCTGCTTTGAGTGATTTTGGATCATACATAAAATTAAACATTCCTTTCGTTTTCGGGTCAGAAATTATATCTTTACCGTTAAGTCAGAGTCTATAGTGTCAGTTTAGCTTTGAGTACAGGGTCTTTGACGAAACACCCGGAAGTCTGCCGATTTTTCCGGAAAGAGCACTTATCACATCTTCAGGAGCGTCAACCGCTATGCTTATGATGCAAATTTTCTTTTCCTTGTACGGCAGTCCCATACGGCCTATTATGTGGTCGTTGTAAAGATGCAGGATCTCGTTGAGTTTCTGTACTGATTCTGTATTTTCGATTATTATACCTATTATAGCCACACGATTGTCCATATTTTTTACTTCCTTGTTTAAAAATCACAAAATGCTGTATCAAGCTTTCTGCCTATGTTAATATTATATCATATGATATTTTTTTAAGCAATACATTTGCGTTAAAAATAAATAAGTGGTATAATCTTATAGTAAGTCATAGAAGAAAATAAAAAAGGTGGTATCTTGTTTTGTTCAAAATAGATATAGCATTAAGGTCAGTGCTTGATATAACGCCTGAACTTCTTATGAAAAATGGTATAAAAGGGCTTTTGCTCGATCTGGATAATACACTTACTACGCATGACAATCCACGTCCGGCTGACGGTGTGCTTGACTGGATAGCACTTATGAAGTCAGAAAATATCATGATGGTCATAGTTTCAAACAATCACCATGAACGTGTCAAACCTTTTGCGGATATGCTCGGACTTGATTTTGTGTGTGAAGGAAAAAAGCCTTTGTCGAGCGGATTTAATCGTGCGGCACAGCGTATGGGACTGCCGTTTTCACAGCTTGCCGTAGTCGGTGACCAGATATACACCGATGTTTTAGGGGCAAATCTCAAACGTGTAAAATGTATATTTGTTTTTCCTATTGAACATGAGAAGAAAGGCTTTTTAAAGTTTAAAAGAAAAATAGAAAAACCGTTTTTGCCAAAAAAATTATATACTGACAGATCAGGAGAGAAATAATATGAAAATACTTGTTATCCACGGACCTAATCTTAATCTTCTCGGAGAAAGAGAACCCGGTGTTTACGGAGACGAAACATTTGAAAAGCTTAACTCTGATATTATGAAACACGCTGAAAAATCAGGTGTTGAGTGCGAGATATATCAGTCAAATCATGAAGGAATGATAATAGATAAACTCCATGATGCACGTACAAAGTTTGACGGTGTTGTGATAAATGCAGGTGCATATACACATTACAGTTATGCTATAAGAGATGCTATCTCCGCAATAAAAATTCCATGCATAGAGGTACACATAAGCAATATAAATGCAAGAGACGAGTTCAGAAAAACTTCTGTTATAGGACCTGTATGCCGTGCGTCAATCGCGGGATTCGGAAGATACAGCTATATTCTCGGTATGGACGGACTTATAAGACTTCTTTCGGAGGAATAAAAACTTGAAAACAAATATAGAAAAACTTATGGAATTTATTCCTGACGCAAATACCTGCGCAGTTGTTACCTCACAGGTGAACCGAAGATATTTTACGGGTTTTAAGACAAGCAGCGGTACACTGATATGTTTTAAGGAAAAAGCATATTTTATTGTTGACTTCAGATATTTTGAAAAAGCTTGTGAAATAGTAAAAGGCTGTGAGGTGATACTTGAAAAGGAAAAAACTGTACAGATAAATGAATTAATGAAGAAACACTGCATCAAGACTGCGATGATAGAAGCCTCAACAATGACAGTGAGTCAGCTTGGCAGTTTCAGAGAGTCTTTTCCCAGGATAAATGTTGACTTTTCCAATACTCTTAGCAACGGAATAAATAATATGCGTATATTAAAAAATGCGTATGAAATAGAAAAGATAAGTGCGGCACAGAAAATAGCCGATGAAACTTTTGAATATGTTATTCAGAATATATCAGAAGGAATGACTGAACGTGATATTGCACTTATGATAGATAACAGAATGAAGTTTCTTGGTGCAGAAGATATTTCGTTTGAAACAATTGCTCTTTGCGGAAAAAATACATCACTTCCTCATGGAGTTCCGGGATATGACAAGGTGAGCGGAAACTGTTTTATACTTATGGAT
The DNA here is from genome assembly GCA_017848115.1 of Oscillospiraceae bacterium. Taxonomy (GTDB): domain Bacteria; phylum Bacillota; class Clostridia; order Oscillospirales; family Ruminococcaceae; genus HUN007. The sequence continues at coordinate 44,230 of JAGAKZ010000044.1, read as the reverse complement.
TTCGGTGCGGTTGTTGACGGACTTCACAGTGATATGACCAGAACGGTTTATTTCGGAACGCCTTCAGAAGAGGAAAAGGAAGCCTATAATATTGTGCTTTCGGCACAGCTTAAGGCACTTGAGGCAATAAAACCGGGTATGACGTGCAAACAACTCGACTTTGTTGCCAGAGAGTATATCGATTCAACAGCATACAAGGGTGCATTCGGACATTCACTCGGACATGGTGTAGGTATGGAAATACATGAAAAACCTGCCGTGTCACAGAGAAATAATGATACCGTTATTGAAAAAGGTATGGTTATAACCATAGAACCGGGTATATATATACCAGGCAAATTTGGAATAAGGATTGAAGATAAGGTTGTTATAACTGATGATTCGTATATGAATTTTACAGGTAGCCCAAAAGAATTTATTGTATTGTAAAAATATTTAATTTAGGTATTGCAAAAAATACGATTTTATAGTAAAATAGAAAAAGTAATGGAATGAAAAAAAATTATCATTATTTGTTATTATATTTTTGGAGGTATTTATTTTATGATTTCAGCTGGTGATTTCAGAAACGGTGTAACATTTGAGATGGACGGTAACGTAGTACAGGTTATCGAATTCCAGCACGTTAAGCCGGGTAAGGGTGCAGCTTTTGTAAGAACAAAGTTCAAGAACGTTATTACAGGTGCTGTTGTTGAAAGATCATTCAACCCTACTGACAAGTATCCTACAGCATTTGTAGAAAGAAAAGATATGCAGTATCTTTATGCTGAGGACAATCTCTACTACTTTATGGATATGGAAACATACGAACAGATACCGATCGACAAGAGCAAGCTCGGCGACAGCTTTGCATTTGTAACAGAAAATATGGAAGTAAAGGTTCTTTCATACAAGGGTAATGTTTTCGGTGTTGAACCACCATTCTTCGTAGAACTTGAAGTAACAGAAACTGATCCTGGTTTCAAGGGCGATACAGCTACAAACGCTACAAAGCCTGCTGTTCTTGAAACAGGTGCAGAAATAAAGGTTCCGCTCTTTATCAACCAGGGGGATAAGGTAAGGATCGACACAAGAACAGGTGAATACATGGAACGTGCTTAATGCACTTCTTGTGTAATTTTTAAATTTTTCTAAAAGGGAGGATTTTATTATGAAGCTGACAGAAAAAATGTCATATCTTAAAGGTTATATTGATGGCGTTGATATTGATACATCATCAAAAGAAGGCAAGGTTCTTGTAAACATGATAACTGTTATGCAGGACATGGTTGCATATATTGAGGATCTTCAGGGACAGGTTGATGAACTTACAGAACTTTGTGAGATACTCGATGAAGATCTCGGCTGTGTTGAAGATGATTTCTACGACATAGATGAAGATGACGAAGACGACGAAGATGATGACTTCGATTTTTCTGAGGACGAAGATTTTGACTTCGATGATGATGAACTTTATGAGGTAGTTTGTCCTACATGCGGTGATTCAATCCTTCTTGATGTTGGAATGCTTGAAGAAGGTTCCATAGCATGTCCGAGTTGCAATGAAGAACTTGAATTTGATATTGATGATATCATATCTGAAGATATTGAAGATGTTCTTGAGATTGAAGATTTAGAAGAAGAAATCTGATTTTTCTGATTTTTTAAGATTATATTATTGATATATTTTCAGCACCTCGATTTTTCGAAGGTGCTGAAAATATTTTAGGGACTATATGTGAATTATATAACATACTTAATGATTAGTTTATTAAATTAGGTGTAAAATACACAATTAACAGCCATTACTATTTAAGGGGTTTAAAATGCGGTAATTAGCTAAAAAATAGCTGATTAAGATTTTTCAGGAAATATTATTGTGAAAAAATGAGGTTTAGGAAATAATGAATAAGAAGATTGTAACATTTGATGTCGGTACAAATTTTGATGATGAGATTCTGGAGTTTATCAAAGCAAATGATAAAGATAACAGAATAAAGACTCTTTACGGTAAGGTAAAGGATGACAAGCTTTCAGGCGGAAGAAGTCCTATGATGGAATCAGGATTTTCTCTTGAAGATATCGGTGGATATGTTGCCAAGTGCAAAGAGGCAGGTATAGAGTTTAATTATCTTATAAATCCTATGTGTATGGGTCAGCGTGAAACAGATCCTGATACAGCATTTGAGTTAAGAAAAATCATACATAACATCTATGATATGGGTGTAAGACAGTTTACTGTAAATTCACCTATTCTTGCTAAGTATTTTAAGGATACTTTCAAAGATGTATGGGTTACTCTGGGACTGTATGCATATCCTACAACACTTCAGCAGGTTAATTTGTGGGTGAACTGGGGAGTTGATGAGATAACTCTTGATCATTCATTTAACAGAAATTTCCCACTTCTTGAAAAGTTGCTGACAATGTATAAAGATTCAGGTGTTTCTTTCAGACTCATAGCAAATAACCTTTGTGTTAAGGATTGTATACTCAGATTGTCACACGGTAACTTTGTTTCACATAGTTCAAATCAGGGTATGGTTATGGACTACTGTTTAGCAAACTGTACTCGTACTAAGGTTGAAAATCCGTCACTCTTTATCAGTTCAGACTGGATAAGACCGGAAGACGTTCATTATTATGAAGAATTGTGCGAGAAGACAGGAAATCACAATTTCTCTATAAAACTTGTTGACAGAACAAAGTCAAATGATTTTATAAAGAGAGTTATAACAGCTTATCTTAACGAATCATATGATGGAAACCTTCTTGATATAGTAAACTGGAATGAGAGAAGAAAAATGACAGACATGAAGGGGCGTATGCCTTTCAAGGGTGCTGAAAAAATGAATCCTGATATGATGAGATTGTATGGAAGAGTAATGTGTAATCCTGAGATCATGATCGACAACAAGAAACTCGACGGATTTATAGAGCATTTCCTTAAAGGAAGCAATTGTTCCGAAAAAATGTGCGATACTGTTGCATTGAATTGTGGTTCAGGTTGCATGGAAAATTGCGGCTACTGCAATGCGTGGGCTAAGAAGGCAATTTCATATAATCAGGCAGAGGTTAATGACTGGCTTGAAAGTGTAAGAAAATTAGCATGGCTTCTTGAAACAGGTGAATTTGCCGGAAATCCAGGAGCTCATCAGTTTGCAAGAGCTGATATGAAAATGAATCCTAATATGCCTGTTTAACAGATTTTTTTAATATATATAAAATCGGGTCGTATATACGATCCGGTTTTTTATTTAGTTGACAATCGGGCGTAAATGCGATAAAATTATAAGTATACATTTGATTTGTTGAGGTGATAAATTTTGCAGAAAAGGCGGATAAGTTACAGTCGTATCATGATGGTAACATTTCTTGTCATAGTTCTTATATTTGGCATAGATTTTTTCAAAAGAAATGCTGCTGCCAGAGATCCTAATAACAGTCTGAAAATAAGTGTTGTCGATACTGCATCAACAACAGAACCGCAGGTGAGCGGAGCAGAAACAGATGTGTCACAGACTGAAAATGATTATGTAAAAGCAGGAATAGATGAGGATAAATATTACAGTCTTGAAAAATCAGAATCTGAGATATATCTTGGAGAACTTGCTGTTGTAAATGCAGAATATCCTTGCAGATTTCCGGATATAGAAACTTTGCTTGTGAATATTTTTGAAAATAAGGATGGGGACAGTTACAAGTTATCATACCTTACCCATACAGCACACAAGTCGATAATTTCTCCGCTTAATTCCATGATGAATGATTTTTATTCTCTTTACGGTCATAATGATGTGACTATAGTAACAGCCTACACATCATATGCTGCACAGAACGAAGCATATACTGCACCGTCAGGTGATGTTATTACTTCTGAAAATTCGATCATGGCAGGAAACAGTGAACACCATACAGGGTATGCGATAGATCTTAAACTTGTCAGTGATGCGGGTAAGATATCCGCATTTGACGGAACAGGTGATTATGCGTGGATAACCCAGAATTGCTATAAATATGGATTTATCATAAGATATCCTGAGGGAAAGGAAAATTCGACAGGTGTTTCATATCAGCCTGCTCATCTGAGATATGTCGGCGTACCGCATTCGTATATAATGCATGAAAACGGATTTACGCTTGAAGAATATATAAATCATCTAAAACAGTACGTGTATGGTTATGATCATCTCAAATATAAACTGTACGGATATGATTATGAAATATACTATGTTCCGATTGACGGACAAAACACCATAGTTCCGGTTCCGTCAGACAAAGCTTATGGTATATCAGGTAATAATATGGACGGTTTTATAGTTACTATCTGTTCTCAGGAAACAACTGTTTCAAACAATCAGCCAAATCAGCCTGCTCAGACAGAATCGCCGGCCAGTACAAATTCAGAAAGTTAATAAAACTGTGCAATATCAGGATAAGTTTTCAGAGTGAAAAATATATCAGCTTTGAAATTTTTTCTGATTTGCACAGTTTTTGTTTTGGGGTTGGAAAAATAAAAGCTTAACAAAAAAATAATTGACACATTACGATTTACCATGATATAATTACAAGGTGTGTACATCGTTTGTGAAAAGACATGATTATTTAAACCGCAGCTGAATAATCTTTGTCCTGTTATAATATCTGCGGAGAAACGGAACTGATATAATATGGAAAAGATAAGATTACAGAAAATAATTGCTGACTGTGGTTACTGTTCAAGACGTAAGGCTGAAGAATTTATCGAGAAAGGTAAAGTAAAAGTAAACGGTCATCCGGCAAAGCTCGGTGACAAGGCTACTGTAAAAGATGAAATTACAGTATGCGGCGAACGTCTTAACAGACCCAGAAGAAAAAATCATGTGTATTTAATGCTTAACAAGCCAAGAGGATATGTTACAACTGTTTCTGACGAACTCGACAGAAAGTGTGTAATGGACCTCCTTGAAGGCGTAGGAGAAAGAGTATATCCTATAGGAAGACTTGATAAAAATTCTGAAGGACTTCTTCTTTTTACAAATGACGGAAAGTTTGCCAACAGTGTTATGCATCCGAGCAAACATATTTCAAAGACATACAGAGTAACAGTAAGACCGGATATAAATGACGACCAGCTTATCACGCTTTCTTCGGGAATGGAGATAGATGGATACAAGACTCAGCCGGCAACTGTAAATGTACTTTCAAAAGAACAGGGCAGAGTAGTACTGCTTATTACTATAAAAGAGGGAAGAAATCGTCAGATAAGAAAAATGTGCGAAGGTGTCGGCCTTGAAGTGGCAAGACTCAGAAGAGTCAGTGTCGGTCCGATAAAACTCGGAATGCTAAAACCGGGAGCATACAGAAATCTTACTGCTGAAGAACTCCGTGCCCTCAGAAATGCAATGGGAGAGTGAGAAAATGCTTGAAATACATCAGACAAATGATATCTCAAAATATAATAATATATTAGAAAATCTTTCACCCGGTAAACAGTACGAAGCAGTCGAGTCATACGGAAGAGACGGCGAAGTAACAGGCTTTGCTGTCTATGCATATGAAAATGACAGCGTATGTATATATCATTGTGAATATGGAGAAGATACAGCCTTGTGTGATGGTATACTCCGCACAGTTTTGTTCAAGGCGTGTCTGAAGGGAATAGACAAGGGCGTTTGTCATGCAACTAATAACGGAACAAATCTTTTTGAAAAATTCCGTTATGGTACTCCTGAAGTTCCGTATGAAGTAAGATCAATAAGCGATTTTCTTGATGGATGCAAAAAATGCAAAGAAAATAGTTAATAAATTTTCAGAGCTATTGCAAAAAATCAAAAAATATGTTATGATTAATCTATGTTTGATTTATTAAAGTTATAAAGGTTATTTTTAAACAAATAACCTTTGAATATGTCAGGAAGGAAATTTTATATGCAGATGGAAAAAAATATGGACAGTGCAGCACGTAAAAGACTTTCTTACTTGTTTGATGATGGAGTTTATACAGAAATAAATTCATTATCTATGCAAAAAGACAGCCTTTCAGGTGTAGTAACAGCATACGGTTATGTTAATGGCTCACTTGTTTATGCTTATTCACAGGATAAGACAGTGAACAATGGTGCGGTAGGTTTACCACACGCTCAGAAAATCTCTAAGTTGTATTCACTTGCGGCTAAAACAGGCAGACCTATAGTTGGCATTCACGATTCAAACGGTGCTTTTATTGATGGTACAGTTGATTCACTTACAGCTTACGGTGATATGATAGGTGCTTCAGCAGCTATTTCAGGCGTTGTTCCTCAGATATCAGTTATTGCCGGAACATGTGCAGGCAGTGCGGCTATTCTTGCTTGTTCATCTGATTTTGTAGTTATGACAAATGACGGCGAACTTTTTGTAACACCACCGTTTGATTCAGAAAAGAACGGAATGGGAACAGCAAAGTCTGCTGCAAAGGCAGGTACAGCTTCTATCGTATGTGATGATGATAAAACAGCGATGGAAAAGGTAGTTGAACTGCTCAGACTTATTCCTGAAAACAACCTTTCATCTGTTCCTGTTTACGAATACAGTGACAATGCTGTAACAGCAGGAAATACTCTCGAAGACATTGTCAGCATGATAACAGATGCTGATTCAGTAACAGAACTTTCAGCAGAATTCGGAAAAGCTTCATACACAGCACTTGCAACAACAGGTGGCTCAACAGTAGGTATAGTAGCTACAAACAAGACAAGTGACAAGCTTGTATCGGACGACTGCGCAAAGATCGCACGCTTCGTAAGAACATGTGATGCTTTTGGTATTCCTGTTATCACTGTAGTTGATACAGAAGGTTTTGAAGGTGAATCCGAAACAGCAGGCTGCATAAGAAATATGGCTATGCTTTCAGGTTCATATTCTGAAGCAACTACAGCAAAGATCACTCTTATCACAGGAAAAGCATATGGTCCTGCTTTTGTTGCATTTGCAAGCAAGAGTGCAAATGCTGACTTTACATTTGCATGGGAAAAGGCTGTAGTATCACCGCTCAATCCTCTCACAGCAGTAGAATTTATGTGGCATGACAAACTTGCAGGTGCTGCAGATGTTGCTGTTAAGAGAGCAGAGCTTGCACGTGAATATGTAGATACATGTGCTACAGCAGAAATGGCTGCAAACAAAAATGCAGTTGACGAAATAATAGCTTGTGCTGATACAAAAGCAAAGCTTGTTGAAGTTCTTGATGTTCTTTCAGGTAAGAGAGTATCAAATCTTCCTAAGAAACACAACAATCTTCCGCTTTAATTATATACTTATGTTTTTTTCAGAATTATTTATCCGCAGTAAAATAATTCTTCTGATATATTAAGTTTGTTTCTGCGGAGAATTGGAGTTTTTAAAATGAAAAGATTCAATATCACAGTAAATGGTAAGGCATATGACGTTGCAGTTGAAGAAATCACAGACGGTTCAGCTCCTGTAGTTGCAGCAGCACCGGCACCGGCGGCAGCACCTGCACCTGCTCCGGCAGCAGCAGCAGCAGGCGAAGGCACAAAGGTTTCAGCACCTATGCCTGGAACAATTCTTGACATAAAGGTAAGCGTTGGCGATACAGTTTCAAAGGGACAGGTATTGCTCGTACTTGAAGCTATGAAAATGGAAAATGATATCGTTGCACCTTGTGATGGTAAGGTTACAAGCATTCTCGCTAACAAGGGCGACACAGTTAATGCTTCTGACGCTCTCGCTACGATCCAATAATTCACGAAAGGCGGTTTAAAGTATAATGGCTAAGAAAATAGGAATTACCGAAACTGTACTTCGTGATGCGCATCAGTCACTTCTCGCTACACGTATGACAATTGATGATATGCTTCCTATCCTTGACAAGCTCAACAAGGTAGGTTATCATTCAGTTGAATGCTGGGGCGGTGCAACATTTGACTCCTGTCTCAGATTCTTAAATGAAGATCCGTGGGAAAGACTCCGTACAATAAAGAAACATATGCCTGACACAAAGCTTCAGATGCTTTTCAGAGGTCAGAATATGCTCGGATACCGTCACTATGCTGACGACGTTCTCGAATACTTTGTTCAGAAGTCAGTAGCAAATGGTATTGATATTATCAGAATTTTTGATGCTCTTAACGACATCAGAAATCTTGACACAGCTATAAAGGCTGCTAAAAAAGAAGGCGCACATACACAGGTTGCGATCTCATACACTCTCGGTGAAGTATTTACAACAGAATACTATGTAAACTACGCAAAGGCTATTGAGTCAGCAGGTGCAGATTCTATCTGTATCAAGGATATGGCGGCTCTTCTTACTCCTTATGCAACAAGCGAGCTCGTTTCAGCACTCAAGTCTGCTGTAAATATTCCGATACAGCTTCATACTCACTATACTTCAGGTCTTGCTTCAATGTGTCTCCTCAAGGGTATAGAAGCAGGTGTAGACGTAGTAGATACAGCTATGTCACCTCTTGCTCTTGGTACATCACACGCTCCTACAGAGTCTATGGTTGCTGCACTTCAGGGTACAGAATACGATACAGGTCTTGACCTTGTTCTTCTTACAGAAATAAGAGATTACTTCATGACTCTCCGTCAGAAATATATTGATAAGGGACTTCTTGATCCTAAGATGCTTGCAGTAGATGCAAACGCACTTATTTATCAGGTTCCGGGTGGTATGCTTTCAAACCTCCTCTCACAGCTTAAGCAGGCAGGTAAGGAAGATCAGCTTACAGAAGTTCTCAAGGAAGTTCCAAGAGTACGTGAAGATGCAGGTTATCCGCCACTCGTTACACCATCATCACAGATCGTTGGTACACAGGCTGTATTCAATGTTATCACAGGTGAAAGATACAAGACTGTTACTAAGGAATTTAAGGGTGTAGTAAGAGGTGAATACGGTACAACACCTGTTCCGATCGATCCTCAGTTCAGAAAGAAGATAATAGGTGACGCAGAACCTATCGATTGTCGTCCTGCAGATCTTCTCAAGCCAGAACTTGAAACACTTCGTGAAGAATGTGCAGAATGGATCGAACAGGAAGAAGACGTTCTCAGCTATGCTCAGTTCGGTCAGGTTGCTGTTAAATTCTTTGAAAACAGAAGAAATAAAAAATATGGCGTTGACGGCAAGCACGGTGACGCATCAAAACAGATACATCCGGTTTAATCGTATCTGAAAATCAATAAGGTAGAGCAGGTGAGTTGATTTTTCCGATTCACCTGCTTTGGATATATGGAGGTTTTGAAAATGCCAATAAAAATATCACAGGATCTGCCGGCTTATAAAACTCTGTTGGATGAAAATATATTTGTGATGCCTGACAATGTAGCAGAGCATCAGGATATCAGAGCATTAAAAATTGCAATTTTAAATCTCATGCCAAAGAAAATAGAAACCGAAACGCAGTTTTTAAGATTGCTCAGCAACACACCGTTGCAGGTAGATATTGACTTCGTTCATGTTGAGTCACATATTTCTAAAAACACATCACTTAGTCATCTTAATACATTCTACAGAACCTTCAATGAAATTAAAGAAAATAAATATGATGGATTTATTATAACAGGTGCACCGGTTGAACATCTTGAATATGAAGATGTGGATTACTGGAATGAACTCTGTTCTATAATGGAATGGACAAAAACAAATGTTTATTCAACGCTTCACATCTGCTGGGGTGCGATGGCAGGTCTTTATTATCATTATGGCGTTCCGAAATACATGCTTAAAGAGAAAATGTTTGGAGTATTTGAACACAATCTTTTAAGACCTCATTCACAACTCCTCAAAGGCTTTGATGACGGTTTTCTTGCGCCTCATTCAAGAAATACGGAGATAAGACGTGAAGATGTTGAAAAAGTCCCGCAACTGAAGATCACAAGTGAATCGGACAGTGCAGGACTCTATATAGTATCAAATAAAAATAAACGCCAGTATTTTATAATGGGGCACAGCGAGTATGATCTCGATACGCTCGCAAATGAATACTTCAGAGATAAGGATAAGGGAATAGATATAGCATTGCCTTACAATTATTTTCCTGATGATGATTGCAGTAAAAAGCCTCTTTTCAGATGGAGAGGTCATGCAAATCTTATGTTTTCAAACTGGCTTAACTATTGTGTATATCAACGGACACCGTATGATATAGAAAAAATACCGGAATGTGAATTCTAGACGGAAAGGAAAGAGAAAATTTATGTATGAAAATGGCGGAGGTTCAAAAGGCGTAGCGATAGCGGCTATGGTATTTGGTATAATTTCAATTGTACTTCTTTGCTGCGGTATAGGTGGTCTGTTTGGTATAGTAGGACTTATCCTTTCAATAATTGCTATTGCAGGCAAAAAGAATGGCAAGGGTATGGCTATAGCCGGTCTTATTATGTCAATTATAAGTGTAGTTGTAAGTGTTCTTATGATATTCTCAGTGTATACAATGATAGCGCCGTATGTGGATGATATCAGAGATTTTGGAGAAAACGTTGAAGAATACGCTGAAAATTACGAAGAAACAGGAGAGATTCCTGATTTTATTGAAGAGATCTTTGAAAAAGCAGGTTATAGAGAAGAAGATATAAAGAAATTTATGGATTCACTTGTGGATGCCGTTAACGGAGCAAACACAGAAACAAGCACGTTGGTTGTATGTACGGAATAAAGTTTCTGAGTATGCAATAAATTAAGATAATTCCCGATAAAGCAATATAAAAATATTTGCTTTCGGGGATTATTTTTTTATCTTTACTAAGAAAAGTACGACAGAAAAGTTTTATATATATAAGAATTATAAAAACTATAAGCAGAAAAATTATTGGATTATTTATAAAAGCTCTGAAAATATTTCCTTTCAGAAGTGCTTTGATACATCTTGTTGCGCCGCATCCCGGACAGAGATATCCTGTAGATGCATACAGAAAACATGGTATGCGAAGTATATTTGAAAATTTTATATATATATTGCATATAATCAGAAATATAGAAATACAGATCAATGGGAGAAGTATTACAAATATTTTTCTTTTCAGGTTTATCACCCTTTCTTTTTGAGAATAATATTGATGATTTAAGAATATATATTTATCAGAGCACACTGACAGGAGTGATTTTAGTGAGAAACAGAAGAAGAACTGACAAAGTTCAGACTGTATGGATGATAACGCTTGGCATATTACTTTCTCCTGCTGTCGCATCAGGAGTTATAAAAGGGCTTAGCGGGTTTGAAGCGGCTGCAAATATGCTTTCAGAGATAAAAGTAGGGGACAGCGGAACTCCAGAAATAGAGAAGTACAGTACAGAGATGTTATCATATGGATTTGGATGGAATGAGGAAACAGAAAACGTTATAAGTCTTAGTATGGACAAAGGCCCTGTTCCGTATCCTGAAATAACGCAGGTACGTTCAGGGAATGTAATAAGGGAAACGTACGGACGTTACTCAGGAGATCAGTATTTTGACCTTGAAGGTGGTGGACAAGTACGTAACTGTACGGATGAACCTGTAAACGTACTTCTGGCCCAGAGTCGTCTGAAGCCGGAGTTTGAGATAATGCTCAACAGTCAGCCACAGGTACTGATAATGCATACACATACCACAGAGAGTTTTGAGCCTTTTGAAAGAAATTATTATGATGCATCATTTTCATATCGTTCATCTGATGAAACTATGAATATTGTATCAGTAGGCGCGATAATGAAAAATCAGATAGAAAAATACGGTATATCAGTGATACATGATACAACAATACACGATTATCCATCATATGAAGGTTCGTATGAAAGAAGTGCAGAAACAGTGAAAAAAATACTCAGTGAAAATCCGAGTATAAAAGTTGTGCTTGATATTCATCGTGATGCTATGGAGGCAAGTGGAGATCTTATCGCACCTGTGATAAATGTTGATGGTAAAAACAGTGCCCAGGTTATGATAATATCAGGTTGCGATGATGGTACTATGGGTATGCCTGAGTATCTGAAAAATTTCAGACTGGCAACGCTTTTTCAGCAGCAGTTTGAACATGATACCCCAGGAATAACACGACCGATACTTTTTGACTACAGAAATTATAATCAGGAACTCACTACTGGAAGTTTGCTTATAGAAGTCGGAAGTCACGGAAACTCAATAGATGAAGTATGTTATGCAGGAGAGCTTATAGGAAATTCCATAGGAAAAGTACTTCAGGGATTAGCGTAAAAAAAGCCGGGTTATCCGGCTTTTTATTTTGAGTGTATTTAGTTGTACATTGAGATTTTATTTGGAGGAGTCGAACCGGTAAGCGAATAGCGTCGGTAAAATTCATTAAGTTCTCCTCTGTATATGAGACGTGCATTTGGAAGATGTCTTAAATCTTCCGGAGAGTACATGCAGACAGGTTTAGTCAGGTTTACTCCTGCTTCTTTGATTATGTAGGCAACAAACTGCGAACATACAAATTTGTTTTTTCTTTCTATATGAAGTCTGAACGGTATTGACCAGAATCCCATGATATTGTACGAATATATATCACTGTTTATTTTGAAGTGATTTAATATTTTATAAAATTTTTCTTTTTGCTCTTTGCTTACAGGGACTTCATAAATTTCACAAGGGATATTAGAAAAAAGTCCTAAAGTACCTTCGCCGACTATCTCTTGCTTAAATCCAGCAGGTAGAGGAAAAGGTGTGTATTTGCGACAAAAGCTGTACATATCTGATAATGATAGATCAGCTGCGATTGACGAATGATTATATGGTTTTCGTGTGAAAAATTTTATTATTTTTGCAACTGTTGTACCTGTCTGAGATACAGTAATGTATATTGCATCAGTCATAATGTTTGTACTCCCGAAAAAAATATAAAAAAGTCTTGAAAAAGTTTATGATATTTGATATACTTATATAGTATTATTTTTTCCCGCCTGTAGCTCAGTGGATAGAGCAATACGCTCCGACCGTATGTGCGCAGGTTCGATTCCTGTCAGGCGGATATATTTTTTTAATACAAACCCTGTAGACCTTAATACAGGGTCTTTTTACATTATACAATAACATATGCTTGATTGTCAACCTTATATGTATGATATATAGTTTGAAAAATAAGGTTTGTTTTGTGTATTTTACTGACGTTCATTGAAAAAATACTCTTGTTATACAAAATACACTAATATACTCTTGCAAGAACTTTAATTTCATGGTATAATTATATATAATATAGTGATGATAGATTTTTAATTTATTATTATTTTTCATCGGGAGGTAAATTTTATGCTCTGCAAGTACTGTAACACTGAACTAGGAGAAAATGTGAGTGCTTGTCCAAACTGCGGCAAGCCTATTGCATTGATGAATGGCCAGTTTGAGAATATAATTGAAGTTAGAGAAGCTTTAAAGAGTATTGTATCAGAACATGGTGTTGAACTTTTTAAGGATTCTAAAAGATTTACCGGACTGCTGAATGACTATATGCCGGAGTATGAAAAAGAACGAAGGCTCATAAGAAATGTGATATCAAATGATATTATATCGCAGATGATAAGTGAGCCTGATCAGAAGCTTGCCATCATAAAGGCAAGGGAATATATGCTAAATGATATGTTCCTTTCGGCATATGCGGCAGAATTTGTTCTGGATTGCTTCACATATATGCTTGGCTGGAGTTTTACACCGGAAATAAAAGAGATTCCGGTAATGGTTACCCCATCAGCATCAAATTCATCCAAAAGCAACAAGGCAGCATCAGATTCACCGGCGCCCTCAGCTCAGAGTCAGTCAGAAAAGGAAGTAAAACAAAAACCTTTCAGACCATTTGATGCTATCAAGTATAAGCTTATACCAAATGTAAGAATACCTGAAGGGTATACTTCTATAAAAAGTTTTGCTTTTGACGGATATGGATTTCTTAGGTCGATAAAACTTCCGGAAACCATAGTATCTATTGATGATTATGCTTTTTCTGAATGTAAAAGACTAAGAACAGTTGAATTGCCAAGTTCATTGAGAGTTATAAAAAAATCAGCTTTCAGTGCGTGTGGTTCACTTGAATCCATAAAAATACCATATGGTGTTGATGCGATACAGGAAGGAACGTTTGCGTTTTGTCAGAATCTCGAAGATGTTGAGATTCCGGCTACTGTATCAAGTATTGGTGACGAGGCTTTTGAAGGATGTGAAACTCTTCGTGAACTTCATCTTCCAGACTCAATAAAATTTATTGGTGCAAATGTATTTTTATACTGTCCGCATATCACCGTTGTATGTCGGGAAAATTCTTATGTTCATAAGTTTTGTATGACAAACAGCATACATTTTGAATTCGTAAAATAAATTTTATAAAAAAAGGAATGGTTAGATATGGTAGAATTTAAATCCGGTCAGACGATCCCTATGGAATATGGCGGTGAACTCAGAGTAATAAGTACACTTGGCCGAGGTGGACAGGGTATCGTTTACCTGGTAGAATACAATAATCTCAAATACGCACTTAAATGGTATGACATGGATAAGATGCGTGATCCTCAGGCTTTCAGAAAAAATCTTGAGGTAAACATAAAGGATGGCCCTCCGAGTGATAAGTTCTTATGGCCAAAGTACCTTACAAAGATGGATAACGATGGAAGTTTCGGATATCTTATGGCACTAAGACCTCCGGAGTATGATTCATTTGTTGATATACTTAACATGTACAAACTTGAAGTTGATTCTGCAACAGGAAAAGCAAGAAGAGTTACGGTGCAGTTCAAAAATCTTTATGCTCTTGTTACAGCTTCAATAAATATTGTAAATGCATTCAGACAGCTTCATCGTGCCGGAAAGAGTTATCAGGACCTTAATGATGGTGGTTTCTTTATAAATGTTTCAAACGGTGATGTTCTTGTCTGTGACTGTGATAATATTGCACCTGATGGATATAACTTCGGTATAGGTGGTAAGCCAGGGTATATGGCTCCTGAAATAGTAAGAGGTGTTTGTCGTCCAAATGTTCAGACTGACAAATATTCACTTGCAGTTGTACTTTTCAAACTTCTTTTCAGAGGTGATCCTCTTGAAGGCGAAAAGGTTGTAAAGACAGTTTGTCTTACAGAAACTGCAGAACTGAAACATTACGGAAAAGAAGCAGTGTTTGTTTTTGATCCGAACAATGACACAAATCGTCCTGTAAAGGGTATACACGATAATGTAATAAAGTTCTGGGGTATATATCCTAATTACATAAGACAGGCATTTACATTTACGTTTACAACAGGTATTGCACAGGCAAATAAGAGAATGATAGAAAATGAATGGCAGAAGCTTTTCATAAGATTACGTTCTGAGATATTGCCGTGTTACTGTGGAAAGACTACTTTTTCATCTGCATATGATCAGGGTGAAAATAATACACTTGTATGTAAGCGTTGCGGTAACAGATATCCTACACTAAAGTTCAGTAACAGAGATTACAGAACTCCTATATACACAGGGCGTAAGCTTTATATGTGTGATGCGGTTCCGGGTTCTGACGATTTTACAACAGTTGTAGGAGAAATTGTTGAAAATAAGATTCAAAAAGGTGTTCTTGGTATAAAGAATCTTTCAGATAAGACTTGGAAGGTCAGAATGCCTGATGGCTCACATCATGATGTAACAACCGGCAGAGGTTTCCCGTTGTGGAATGGTGTCGTTGCTGACATTGGTGGAGTCAATATAGAAATATAGAAAGGGGTATTTAGATATCATGGAAGATTTTAGTACAAAAGCCAGGGAACTTATTGATTTAGAAGATGATGATCCACTGGGAGCGACAGGTGTTTCAAGAAAAAGCCTTGTTATTTTCTTTTTGATAGATACATCGGGAAGTATGAAAGGTACTAAGATGGGAGAGCTTAATACCGCAATGGAAGAACTTATGCCTGAAATAAGAAGCATAGGTGAAGCCGATACGGATATAAAGATTGCAGTTCTCACATTTTCTACCGGTTGTGCATGGATGTATCCTGAACCGATTTCTGTTGAGGAGTTTGAATGGGCAAGACTTGAGGCAAAAGGAATTACAGACCTCGGAATGACATTTGAGGAGCTTAACAGAAAGCTTTCAAGAAGCGAGTTCCTTAACTCTCCGTCACTTTCATTTGCTCCTGTAATATTCCTCATGACAGATGGATATCCGACGGATGATTATAAAGCGGGATTGAGAAAACTTCAGGTAAATAGTTGGTACAGATATGGTCTTAAGGTTGCTTTGGGCATAGGAAAAGAAGCTAATGATGATATGCTTGCTGAATTTACAACAAATCCGGATACAGTTGTTCATGCTTACTCAGGCGGACAGCTTGCACAGCTTATCAAAAAGATTGCGGTAACATCATCACAGATAGGAAGTAAGAGTATGACTCTTGCAGATGATGTTCTTAAAGATCTTAATGAAATGGATGTTATTGATAAAAAGCAAGAACAGCTTGCTGAACAGATCAAAAATATTGTTGATTCAGATGAGTATCCAAAAGATGTACCGTTCGATAGTGGCTGGTAGTATTCCTGATCTGGCATAATATAAGAAAAGAGGTATGCTTTAATGTTTATCGGGTTAAATGAAACCGTAAGAGGCGCCAGTCATGTGGATAGTGGTACAGTTTGCCAGGATTATTCGGCATACAAAACAACTGATGGTTATGCCGTGGCAGCTGTGGCAGATGGTCATGGCAGCAAAAAACATTTCAGAAGTGATTTTGGTGCAAAATCTGCTGTTGAAGTAACAATAAAAGCAATTGATGAATTCTGTGCGGATATTGATGAATTTGAAAAGAAATTCATGGAGGATCCGGATTATCTCATTACAAAAATTCAGAAATACATCATAAAAAGTTGGTATGATGTTGTGAATGAACATTATAACAATAATGAAGTAAAGCAGGAAGAACGTGAAAAGTTGACTGATGAAGAACTTGCTGCTATAAAAACAGAGTCAATATACGGTTCAACACTTATAGTTGCTGTACTTACAGAAAATCTTTGTTTTGGTATGCAGCTTGGTGATGGAAGTCTTGTTGTTATAAAACAATGTGGCGAATCATATATGCCGATTGTTGACGATGAGAGTTGTCCTGCAAATCTTACAGCGTCACTGTGTAACTCAAATGCTATAAAAATGTTTGGATATTTTTATACATATGACAGACCACTTACAATGATAGTCTCAACAGACGGGTTATTTACTTCATTCTCAAGCAAAGAAAGTTTTGAGGAATACAATTGCCTTATCGCCAGTCAGCTTGATGATCCTGAACTTTTGAAAGCAAGAATGAACAAAAACTTTGTAAGAAGAACAAATTCCGGTAGTCGTGATGATATATCGATAGCAATGATATTTGAAAAAGAAATGTTTGATGAAAACTATATCAATGTTCAGATGCAGGTTGATATAAATAAGAATAAGGCGGCTATAAGAGAAGCGGAAGAAAAAGCTAAACAGTTAAAACGCAAGGCAAGAGTTGAGCAGATACGTTATGAAAAGCGTATGATGGAAGAAGCTGAAAAGCGTATGCTCGCTCAGAAAGCGAAACTCAGAGAAGAGATGGAGAGTCTGGAAGTAGAAGTTCCAGAGGAAGCTGACACATCTTCAGAAGTTGTTTCAGACGTTTCAGAATAAAGAATAAAAAAATCCTGTTGTAATTCTATTTTACAACAGGATTTTTCTATTAAAGATTATTATTTTTCTTTTGCTTTTTCAGAAACTTGGCATCTATCTTTGCGGCTTTCTTTTTATCCATAACTGACTGCATAGCATCTTCTATTGGTTCTTCTTCAACGGGAGATGATTTGCTGTTTGTACCAAGAATATCGTTAAGTCTGTCTTTGAATATCGCGTTATTATCTCCGGCATTAATGTTTGAACCGTATACAGACATCTGCTGTGTAGTACCGCTTGGTGAAGCTGTAGGTGTTACCGGAGCCTGCAAGCCGTTAAGATAATTACTTGTATTTGAATTTGCTGTTTGTCGGAAATTTTGATTCGGTGAGCCCTGATTATTCATCTGATTAAGATAAACACTGTTAGTACCATTTGGCTGATACATATTGTTCATAGGTTGCTGTTGATACATACCATTCATAGGCTGCTGCTGATACATGTTGTTCATGGGCTGCTGTTGATACATACCATTCATAGGCTGCTGCTGATACATGTTGTTCATGGGCTGCTGCTGATACATACCGTTCATAGGCTGCTGCTGGTACATATTGTTCATAGGTTGCTGTTGATACATACCGTTCATAGGCTGCTGCTGATACATGTTGTTCATGGGTTGCTGCTGATACATACCGTTCATAGGTTGCTGCTGATACATGTTATTCATAGGCTGCTGCTGCTGATACATGCCATTGTTCATAGGCTGCTGCTGATACATGCCATTGTTCATAGGCTGCGGTTCAGTTGTAGCAGTATCATGATTTTGTGACGAAAGTGAATTTGCATTAAAAGGTTTGTTTTCCTGAACATCATTTGTTTTTTCTTCTGAAACATCTGTTGATTCCCAGTCGTCATATATCATTTTCAATCCTGAAGTATCTATCCCCATAGAAGAGCCGTCATTCTTTTCCTCTTCCTTGGTCTTTGCTTCTTCAACATCATCAACTATCTTAAGTACTTCATCTACTTTTTCTTTTAACTTTGTCTCGATCTCAGTAATCAGTCCGGGGATTTTGTCGTTAAGAGAAGAAAGTACAACCTGAGAGTTTTTACCTGTTACTACTTTACACGACTTGTTATCAATGTTCATATTCAGAATCATATTGATAAAATCATCACTCGGATT
Organism: Oscillospiraceae bacterium; assembly: GCA_017848115.1. Classification (GTDB taxonomy): domain Bacteria; phylum Bacillota; class Clostridia; order Oscillospirales; family Ruminococcaceae; genus HUN007. Next base: position 25,497 of record JAGAKZ010000044.1, on the reverse strand, counting down.
CTGAGGAAGAAGTGTTTCAGAATCAATTGTAACAATTGTATCAATTGCTGATTCCTGTGCAAATAAAAACTCAGCCAAAGCCATATACTCGGAAGATATGTCTTCTGTTTCAAGAGACTGATTTATCTTTTTTGAGTTAAATCCAACATAGAGTTGTTCTTTCGAAGACAAGATCATGGTAATAGAAGTGATTTTGTTTTCGATTTCAAAAGAAGTTTTTGAAGCGTTTTCAAGTTTACCTGAAGCATTTTCATATAAATTTAAAATATCCATATATAAAACACCCTTTCGTTTGATTATTTATAAGAATTATAACTATTAGTTTTGTTATAAAATGTATGCATATTTTTTCCGTTTAACTTTGAAATACTCAGTGCGCTGTTTACGCATTTGAGAATTTCTGTGGAATCTGTTGCATCAGATGGATAAGAAGATACGCCGAAGCTCATCGTAACATTGATTTTTATTTCTTTGAACTTAATTGGTTCAGCAACAATTTCTCTGATAGCTTCGATATAATTAACTATCGTGTCTTCGGATTCTTTGCCGTATACAATCATTCCAAATTCATCAGCGTTTATTCTAGCAAGAAATATTGAATTGCCACAAAATCTTTTTAATTTTTTTGAATATGAGCATAAAACAGCATCGCCTGCATTGTTTCCGTATTCGTTGTTGATAAGTTTAAAATTATCAATATTTGCAGAGATTACGGTAAAGGGGACAGATGATTTAAGATTTATCGCTTCATCTATCCTTTCTATAAAAAGCTGTCTGTTTGGAAGTCCTGTCAAAATATCATAATAAGCCAGATATGTAAGCTTCTCATCTTTTTGGCGTAATTCTTCATTTGTTCTGATTAACTCAGTGGTGTTTTTCATAATTCTTTTATAAAATATATGAATAATGGTTATCAGGATAATTGTAGCAACAGTCGAAATGAAACCGGTTATTACAGAACCTTTCTGTAATGTTATTACGTCGATCATAAGTCGCAATGCTGAGAAAATATTTATTGCCATTGCTACGTAGTAGCCGAATTTTGAAACGGCTACTACGATAAAGGAAGAAAGCAATAACTGTAATTGTGTGGTTATACCTTGTATCATGATACCTACATTTCCATAATCCTCTATCTTGTTACGATAAAATAACATTAATGAATATATGGCGATATAGATTATCAAAATTAATATATCAAATGAAGACTTTTTCTGATTTGGTTTATCCAACATTGCGATAGACCTCCGATTTAATATGTTTTACTTAGGATCAGTGCTGTTCGTAAAAACATGGTCTGTTCTTGCCGTTTGCCTTTGCGAAATAAACCGCACTGTCAAGGCATCTGAGCATATCAGATGAGTTTACAGCATTGTTCGGGTAAGAAGCTATACCTATACTTGCTGTTGAAGAAACCATTGTGTTGTTGATCTGAATAGGTTCAGAGATTATATTCTGAATCTTTTCAACATAGTTGAGAATATTTGCTTCTGTTAAATTGCCCTGGATTATAAATCCGTATTCATCTCCACCGATACGTCCGAGGAAGATAGAATCCTGACAGAATAATTTGAGCTTTTCAGCATATGTAACAAGCATTACATCGCCTGACTGGTTACCGTAGGCATCATTTATCTGCTTGAAGTTGTCGATATCAACAAGAAGAACTGTAAATGGTGAATTTGAAGCGTTGAGAATAGTTTCGTTGATTTTCTCAATAAACATATGTCTGTTAGGGAGCTTAGTAAGAATATCATAGTATGCAAGGTATGAAAGCTTTTCGTCTTTTTCTTTGATAACTTTGTTTGTTTCAACAATCTGCGCATAACTTTTTGCGATTTCGCTGTTCTTTTCTGTGATTTTCTTAGAGAAGAAGTAGATTATTGTTATAAGAATAAGAGTTACAACGCCTGAAATAACACCCGGCAAAGGCTGTGTGTTTTTAGTCATAACAATCTGAATAACAACACTGATAACGCTTATAAAATTAACTGCAAAAGCTACGATAAAGCCTTTTTTATAGACAGCCAATGTAATAAAAGCTGATAACAAAGAAGATATTTGTGTGATAGTACCTACTGTTGCAGAACTTTCTCTCATCAATTTCACAAGAAATTCTGCATTGGGCATTATTTCCTGTGGTTTATTCTGAATAGCTGCACCCAATTTTTGCATTGTCTCTCCTATTGTCTGACCTTGACCGCTTGTTACTCTTGCGTTGAGATAGTTTGTTGCTAGATAAGCGATGAGATAAATGATGAGAGCGATTAATTGCGAAGTTGAAAATGAGTTTTCTTTTTCATTAGTTTTCATAATATTTTCCTCCAATGCTAAATATTTTTAATATACTCTTTTGGAAATGTAAAATCGGTAGAAGAAAAAGAACAGACTTTGATATATTACAATGATATTATAGTATATAAAGTAGTTTTTGTCAATGATTTTCGAAGAAAATTCGGTATAAATATACTAAAAATGTTTGTAAGGAATAACATAGAAAATATTAATGTATGTATATGTTACTGATTATGTTTTTTATGAAAAAAACCGGGTTGACAAAAGCATTAAAAAGTGTTATATTAATAAAGTCACAAATACAGTTGTATTTGTATGATGGACTATTTTGAGGTTTAAAATTTATGGATAACTTATCATGTTCTTCACAGATGATTGTTATTGATTCACGTGTTATCCCTGAAGTTTTCGTCAAAGTGCTTGAGGTTAAAAAGACAATGGCAAACAGAGGAGCCAAAAGTCTTGCTGAAGCGTGCAGAAAATCAGGTATATCCAGAAGTGCATATTATAAGTATAAGGATCATGTGTTTTTTTATGATGAAAAATTTACGCAGAAACTTATCACTATAAGTTCTGTTCTTCAGGACAGACCCGGCGTTCTTGCAAATGTTCTTAGTGTGATCCACTCTTCAGATGCAAATGTTATGACACTCAATCAATGTATTCCAACAGACGGTGTTGCCACAATAACAATAACACTTAAGCTTAATTCAGAAAGATACAGCGAAGACAATATCAAATCATCAATTTCTTCTGTTGACGGCGTAGTTGACGTTCGGATACTCAACAGAGAATAACAATAACCAAATTAATTTTTTAAATAAGCAAATCCGCAGTGGATATTCTGCGGGGAAATGGAGTTTTTATGTCTAAGTTAGCGGTTCTGGGATATGGTGTGGTTGGCTCAGGAGTAGTTGAGCTTTTCTACAAAAATAAAGAAAGTATATTGAAAAAAGTAGGTAAGGATGCTGATATAAAATATATACTTGATATAAGAGATTTCCCGGACAGTCCTTACAAGGAAAAGTTTACAAAAGATATCAATGATATTCTTGGTGATGATGAGGTTACAATCGTTGCTGAGTGTATGGGTGGTGCAACATTTGCATATGATTTCGTAAAGTCTTGTCTTATGAAAGGTAAGAGCGTATCAACATCAAACAAAGAACTTGTTGCTGCAAAGGGTGCAGAACTTCTTGCAATTGCGAAGGAAAAAGGATGCAATTTCTTCTTTGAAGCAAGTGTAGGCGGAGCAATTCCGATTATCAGACCTCTTCACAAGTGTCTTGCTGCAAATGATATAACACAGATAGCAGGTATCTTAAACGGAACAACAAACTTTATCCTCGGTAAGATGATAAACGAAAAGATGGATTTTGATGATGCTCTTAAAATGGCTCAGGAACTTGGATATGCTGAAAAAGATCCTACAGCTGACGTTGAAGGTCATGATGCTTGCAGAAAAATCTGTATCCTTTCTTCGCTTGTTTTCGGTAAACACGTGTACCCTGAAAATGTATATACAAAGGGCATAACAAAGGTATCTCTTGAGGATGTAACGCTTGCCGGAAAATTTGGCGCAGCTGTAAAACTTATAGCAAGTGTAAAGAAGCTTTCTGACGGTAGAATACTTCCATCTGTAATGCCGACACTTGTACCTTATGATAATCTTATTTCGAGAGTTGACGATGTATTCAACGCTGTTATGGTTTTTGGCGATGGTATAGACCGTGCTATGTTCTATGGCAGAGGTGCAGGAATGCTTCCTACAGCAAGTGCAGTTCTCGGCGACGTTATTGAACAGCTTAAGACAGAAGGAAAGACTGATCTTGCTCAGACATGGCAGGATTCCGAGGATGTTTCATTTATTGCTGATTACAAAGAAAATGAATGCAGAATGTATTTCCGTATTTCCGGAACACAGGAACCCGGCATAGAAAATATTGAAGTTATAGATAATAGCTCAGACTTCACATTTGTTACAGAAAAAATTACTGTAGCAAAGGCAGAAGAGATTGCTACTTCACTGGAAAAATCAGGTGTAGAAGTTAAAGCTATGATGCCTGTTCTTGAAGTATAAGTAAATACATACAAAACGCTGTCCTAAAAGACGGCGTTTTTATTTTTTTTAATAATTGATTTTTGTAATAAAAATTGCTATAATAATTATTGTATGTTTAATTTTTATTTTTGTTGCGGAAATTTATAGAGTTAAAGGAGATGAATTTTGGGTTTGAAAAAAATATTATCTGAACTCAGCAATCTGCATTGTGTTTCCGGAAATGAAGTTTTTATAACGGAAAAATTTATTGATTTTCTTGAAAAGAGATATGATGCAAAGTGTGATGTGTTGCATGGAAATGTGATTATAAATTTTGGAAACAGACAGCAGGACAGAAAGCATGTTCTTATTGATGCACATATTGATGAAATAGGTTTTGTGTGTTCATATATAGACGATGAAGGTTTTATAGTTCCTGCAAATGTTGGCGGTATGGATTACAGGATTCTTCCTGCACAAAATGTTATAGTCCACGGAAAAAAAGATATTCCAGGAGTTATAGCATCAGTCCCTCCTCATCTATCTGATGGAAACGAAGTTATATCATCAGCGTCTGAGTTGCTTATAGATACCGGATATACAAAAGAGCAACTCATGAAAATAGTAAGCCCCGGCGATACGGTCTCTTTTGCGACAGAAAGCTATGAGCTTCTTGGAGGACGTATGTGCGGAAAGTCCCTTGATGATCGTGCAGGAGTTGCAGTTATCATAAAAATGCTTGATATTCTGAAAAATTATAGTGATATTAGTTGTTCGTACACTGTTCTTTTTTCAGCTTCGGAGGAAGTCGGACAACGTGGTGCGGTAACAGCTTGTTACGAGATCAATCCTGATATAGCAATAGCGGTTGATATGGGTTTTGCTGTTTCACCAGGAGAAGATCCGAAAAAATGCGGAGAGATGGGGAAAGGCCCTATGATAGGCGTATCACCTTCTCTTTCGCGTGAGATAACAGATATGCTTATTCACGTTGCAAATATGAGAGGCATAGTATATCAGAAAGAAATAATGAGTGGTCTTACCGGAACTAATGCGGATAAATTCAGCGTGAGCAGATGTGGTGTAAAGACCTGTACCTGTTCTGTTCCTTTGAGATATATGCATACACCCAATGAAGTTGTTGATATTAAAGATATAGAATCAACAGCAGAGCTTCTTGCGGAATTTATCAGGGAGGTGCGATGATGTTAAAATATATAGAGGAACTTTCATCGCTTTACGGTGTTTCCGGAAACGAGGATGCGGTGAGGGAGTATATTATTTCTGTTATAGACGGAAAGTGTGAGTACAATGTAGACAACCTCGGAAATCTTATAGTTTTCAAAAAAGGGAAAAAGACACCCAAAAAGAAACTTATGATAGCAGCTCATATGGATGAAGTAGGATTTATTATCACATATATCAATAGTGACGGCACACTTTGCTTTGATACAGTAGGTGGCGTGAATGCTGACGTTGTAGCAGGAAGGCAGATCGTACTGTGTAAAGACGGGATCAGAGGTGTTATCGGCTCAAAGGCTGTACACAATATGTCGGATTCAGAAAGAAAAGAAAAAGTTAAGGTTTCAAAACTATGTATAGATATCGGAGCTTCTTCAAGAGAGGAAGCCGAGAAATATGTCAGTACAGGGGATTTTGCTTCTTTTGCAGCAAAGTTCACTATGCTCGGAAACGGGCGTGTGTGCAGTAAGGCAATTGATGACAGAGCAGGTTGTGCTATAATGCTTGATATGATAGAAAACGAGATCGAATATGACACATATTTTGCATTTACAGTACAGGAAGAAGTAGGCCTGAGAGGTGCCACAGCAGCGGCGTTCGGTGTAAATCCTGATTTTGCAATAGTGCTTGAAACAACAACCGCATCAGATATATCGGCAGTAAGCGGAGCACAGCGTGTGTGTGAACTTGGAAAAGGTGCAGTGGTTTCATACATGGACAGACGAACTATTTATGATAAGGCGCTTTACGAACTTTGTTTTGAAACGGCGCGTGAAAATAAGATTCCATGTCAGACAAAGACAATGGTAGCCGGCGGAAATGACAGTGGTGCTATTCACATTTCAGGCAATGGAGTACGTACGCTGGCGATATCGGCACCCTGCAGATATCTTCATTCGCCTGCGTGTGTAGCTGATATGAGTGATATAGAAGCTTGCAGCAAGCTTGTAAATTTGTTGATACCAAGGATATTTGAATTATGATAAGACAGATAACCGATGTCGATCTGAATGCAGTAGGATCGCTTCACAAAGATTATTATGGAAGAAGGATACTTTCATATTATACAGCGTATGGTACAGGGTATGATTTTTGCAGATTTTATGAAATAGCTGACGGAGATCATACGGGGTATATAGTTCATTTTAACGCACTTATGATAATCTCATCAGAGAATAATCTTTATTCTGATGAACTCGTTATGTTTATAAAAATGCACGCTCCTTTTCGTGTGGAGGCACCATGGAGTACTCTTGAGGGGTTATGTGATATATCTGGTTATAAGATGTTAAAAAGAACAAAGTTTGAGTTTACTGATCATAAACCGGAAAATTTTAATGAGGATGAGTTTACCACTACTCCGTTACTTGATGATATATACGAAATTCTTCATGAAGGATTTCCGTCTATTGCCGAGTACGGTCTGTGGATTACCGAGCATTCTCATAAGATACGAAGGGGAATGTCAGAAATATATCTGTACAAAGGTTGCACTACTGCAACGGTTATATATGATATTGATGATCATGTTCTTATAGGGCAGGTTGCAACAAAGTCAGAGGCAAGGGGTAAAGGATATGCGAGAGAGCTTCTGTACTGGATAGGACATATTCTCAGCGTAGGCGGAAAAAAAGTGAGTCTTTTCGCACTTGATTATCGTGAAAGTTTTTACCGTGAGATAGGATTTAAAGCTGTAAGTGTTGAAAATGTTATTCAGGCAGAGTAGTTTGGAGGAAATTATGTATGTTAAACAATAATTTTTTTGATTTTAGCGACAAGCTCATGCAGCTTGCCAGAGAGGCGGAAAGTGCGTGTTCTCTTACACTTGCAGGATGTGAGACTGTTGCAGAATATAACGGTTCAAAAGTATTGTCCGCGTTTATAAAGAATAAAGTAAGTGAACAGTGCTTTTACGGAAGTACAGGATATGGTTATGGTGATATCGGACGTGATACTCTGGACAGAATATATGCAGATGTATTTGGTTGTGAAGATGCACTTGTAAGACATAATTTTGTTTCCGGTACGCACGCCCTTTCGGTTGCGCTTTCAGGTGTTTTAAGACCCGGAGATAAGATGGTGTCTATAACAGGAAAACCGTATGATACTCTCGAAGAGATAATCGGTATAAGGGGAAATAAAGGAGACGGTTCTCTTATCGATTTTGGAATAGAGTATGATCAGGTTGATTTGCTTGAAAACGGTGAACCTGATATGGATAGTATATTAAAAGCCGTTCAGGGAGCAAAACTCGCATACATTCAGCGTTCGAGAGGATATTCGCTTCGACCGGCTCTGACTGTTTCCCAGATAGAGCAGATAGTTTGTGGAATAAAAGTCGCAAGTCCTGATACCATAATAATGGTTGATAACTGTTATGGTGAGTTTGTTGAAAAAAGAGAACCTGTTCAGGTAGGTGTTGACCTTATGGCTGGTTCACTTATAAAAAATGCCGGTGGCGGAATAGCACGTACGGGTGGATATATAGCAGGAAGAAAGGATCTCGTCGAGCTTTGCTCTTACAGACTTACCTGTGTAGGAATGGGTAAAGAAGTAGGTTGTACGCTCTCACAGAACAGAGAAATGTTTTTAGGTCTTTTTATGGCACCTGATGTTGTTTCAAATGCAGTAAAAACAGCAACATTTGCTGCGGAACTTTTTTCAAAACTCGGATTTGAATGTTATCCGAAGAAAAATGAGCAGAGAGGAGATATAATCACTGTTCTCAAACTTGGTAGTGAAGAATTGCTCACAGCCTTTTGTCAGGGTATACAAAAGGGTTCACCTGTGGATTCATTTGTAACACCTGAAGCGTGGGATATGCCTGGTTATGACAGCAAGGTAATAATGGCTGCCGGTGCATTTACTCTTGGTGCTTCAATAGAGCTTTCGGCTGATGCTCCTATACGTGATCCGTATGCTGCGTGGTTGCAGGGAGGAATAACATATACAAGTGGAAAGATAGGCGTGCTTCTTGCCGCTCAGGAAATGATTAATCGTGGACTTATTACACTGTAGTACTTCAACAAAAAAATTGCATACAAATTTTTCTATAATGTTTGACTTTATGTATGAAATCTGATATTATTAATATTATAGGTATTTGATTTTATGATAAAGGGGAGAAAGGAAATGACTACATCAGACAACGATGTTGCGAAGTTATCCGGTTCTAAATCTTCGGATAAAAAAAGAGGTTTTTTAAGAAGGATTTCAAAAAAAGTCAAAATAGTTATTATAGCTGTTGTTTTGGCAGTGCTTGTGATTATAATTGTATCTCTTGTGTTTTCTGCCTTAGGAAAGTCCGGAATGCGTAAGTCGGAAAAACTAGCAAAAAAAATAGGTGAGCCGGTAAATAAAGCTTCAGCATATGCAAAAGTTGAATTTCAGTCTGCACTGAAGTATGATTTTCTTGATGGAATAACAGAAAGCAGTCTAGTTGTTGAGTCAGGTTCAGATACAGATGTTTATGGAGTTAAACTTCCGTCCTGGTGTATATTCTGTACAGAAAATACATTTGGAAATCTCGGGGACGTGACTTATTATAACTTTGATGTTCTGAGTGACAATATCAATGGGGTGAAAAAAGAATCAAAAGTAGATGTTCTTGATATTACCGTAGGTACTACTGAAAAAGATGCTGATGAGATACTGGATATGGAGCCGTATCAGATTTGTTATCTTGAAGAAACAAAAGTCAAGAAATACAAATATTATTGTGAAGACAATATAAATGATAGTATAGAGGCTTATTATATAACTGTGATGTTTAATGACAAGAATGTTGTAAATGCGCCTGTGATAGAGGAAAAAAATGATTTTATTTCCGATATACTCAGACCTTCATCAGAGTAATTTGTTTTTGAACACTTATGTTTCTATAATATGGAAAAACAGTTGACAAACCGGATAATTATTGATATTATATTTTAGGTAATGAATGAATTATTAAAAACAAGGAGGTAAAATATGGGGGATACCAAGTTGTGTTATGGATGTTTTGAACCCATAGGCGAGCAGATAAAATGCCCGGTCTGTGGATTTAAGCAAGATACTGAATGTTCGCCATCGTATATAATTCCCGGAACAAAGCTTAACAATGGTCGGTATATATTTGGAAAACTTATAATGCAAAATGGCGAGGGTGCTACATACCTTGCGTTTGATACTCTTATGTCTTCAAAGGTTTTTATAAGAGAATATATGCCTGATGCGCTCTGTTCAAGAGAGGCAAAATCTCCTATGATAAATGTAAATCACAGTGATGTTGCGCAGTACAAATCATTGATGGCTGAGTTTACAGAGTTGCATAGAAAGCTTGCAAAGTTAAAGACTATAAATAATATAAATACAGTTCTGGATATGTTTTCAGAAAACAATACTACTTATGCAGTTTATGAGTACGTTGAGGGAGTAAACCTTATACAGTATCTCAAGGAAAATGCAGGTGAACTTAATTGGGAACAGGTTTCAGCATTATTTCCGCCGATATTTACGACACTTAGTATACTGCATAACGCTGGAATAATTCACAGAGGGATAAGTCCGAAAACAATATATGTTACTACAAAAGGTGAGCTCAGACTTATAGACTTTTGTATAGCTGCTGCAAGAACTACCGGAAATGAATTGAGATCGGAAGTTTTTAAGGGATATGCAGCACCTGAACAGTATTCACCGAGTAGTTGGCAAGGTGCATGGACAGATGTTTACGGCATCTGTGCTGTGCTTTACAGAATACTCACAGGTTGTATGCCTACAGAGGCATCTTTAAGAAGTGAGGAAAGTAAACTTACACCACCGGATGCTATAAATCCGGATATTCCTCGCAATGTTTCAAATGCTATTATGGAAGGATTAAGGATTAACGGGGATAACAGAATAAGGACGGTTACAGAACTTGTGACAAGAATTTTTGAACCGTCTGAAGAAGAAAAGCTGAAGACTTCGCTTAATGTAAAGATACAGAGAGCTATGTCAGCTACAGCTGCTGCAAATTCTTCAGGAAGGTCATATTCTGATTCTTCTGCAAGATCAACAGCTGATTCTGAGAAAAAAACAGAAAGGCGTGAATATCAAGATATGCCAGTCAGAAGAACCCCGGATGATAATGAAAACGGAAATGTTCTTGATAAAATCAAGATACCGCTTATTATCATAATACTTCTTGTAATAGTAGGTACTATACTTGGAGTCTTTATAAAAAATATAATGGATGGTATAAGTGCCAAGGAGAGTCTTGAGGCTCAGCTTCCGACCATTACAACTCCTCCTCCGGTTACTACAACACCGTTGCCGGTAACAGAAGAGCCGGTATCCGATACTGAAATTGATAACGGAGCTCAGGTAACTCTTCCTCCGGAAACTGATGAACCGGAAGAAACGACTGTTGTTGATGTTACGGGAGACGTTGATGCAAATATCAAGATGATAGACCTTGTAGGAAAGTATTATGAAGACATCAAGATGTATTCATCTATATTGCAGTACATAGAACTTGTTCCGGAATATGTAAAGAGCGAAACTTATGAAAAGGGAATGATCATATCTCAGAGTGTCGCAGCAAATACATGGGTATCAGAAGGAGCTACTGTTACTGTTCAGGTTAGTAAGGGCGACGGTGAGGCTGAGGTACCATCATATAAGACAGGTCCTGTAAACTGTTATAAGATCGAGGACTTCCTTGCGCTTCTTGATGATATGGGTATTTCCTACAGAGCTATTCCACAAGTAAACACAGGATATCATAGTGGATATGCTATAGGTACAGAGCCTAAGGCAGGAGAGATACTTGAAGGTGGAGATGTTCTCATCGTACATTTCACAGATAATTCAGGAAACGGAAAGGTGATATGTTCACCGGGTGTTTCGCCAGAATAAATCAATAAATAAAAAAATCAGAAACGAAGTATAGTATTTCGCTTCTGATTTTTTGTTTGTATATTAAGTTTTTTTGAGAAAAAATAAAAATCAGATGCTACAAAAGCACCTGATTTAAATTTACAAGAAATAAACCGCCTTGCCGTAACATACGGCATATAAAACCCGCTTATAAAGCAGGTGGGTATCAGCCTGAAAGATTCACGCTCCCTTCGTCCTATATACCTGAAAAACAAATACAAGGGAGGTCTGCAATCCACATCCAGAGCGAAATTCCCTAGGATAATGTGTTGGATTATATGAGCCATACACATACGCACAAGGCAGAAATGATAACCTGTTTACATTTAGAATTATAACATACTGATCTCCAAATGTCAATAAAAATTTTATGGAAAATGAAAAAAATTATTCCTCATCTTCATAGTCGTCTTCAAACATCTCTTCGATACGTTTGAGGAAAATCTGACCGATTCTGTCAAATTCGTCATCATCATCAATGGAAACGAGCATTTCCTCATCGCCTTCCATTTCAGCTTTGAGTATTACCAGTTCATCATTTTCAGTAAGTGACTCTTCAGGATTTTCATAGTAAGGAACAAGTGCAAAATAACGTGTACCGTTTTCTTCGAGCGCATCGAGCATTTCAAATGTCTGTTCTACTCCGTTTTCGTCCTCTAAAGTGTAGAGGTCAGGAGTGTATTCTGATTTTTCTTCTGACATAATATAACTCCGTTTCTGCCTTTATATAATAATAAGGCATTTTTTTATGTATGCGTAAGGCACGCTTACATAAATAATTCTACTACAAAATCAGATGAAAGTCAAGATATATTCTGTAAACATCATATTAAACATATTTTTTTAATTTTTTTATAAAAAAGTGTTGACAATGACAAAAACTTATGGTATTATAGAGACATGGAAAGGGAGAGAACAATTCAGGCGATAAGAATTGGACTCAAACTTGACAGTTTGGTTTTATTGGGAAACCAAGGACGGTGAACAGATCCAAAGAAGTAGTAAAGTCGTCGGATGTGATGACAGACGGATAGTAGTTCAGGTTCGGTAGAGGGTTTCGGTAAGACAAATATATGATGTTTGGAGGTAGGGTCCGATGGACTTGACAGTTGACGAGTTTTTTAAAATTAGCGGGATTGACTTTCGTGACTCAGATGGTTAGGGATTTTAAAAGGGATGTTAAAGTTCGACGAGTCATCAACGTAGCATAAGTTTTTGGTGAAGGTCATGGGCCGCAAAAACAAAGGCGTTGTTCATAGCGGATTACAAATGTTATTCGCTTTTGTAAGTGAAGAAGCTCACATGATTTTATATATTACAATTTGACATGGTGTGATTTTGGTAGGGGGAACTTACAAAGGTTTATAACGGATGTGCTTTGAAATAACAGGTCCGGGAAGTATTTTATAAGGTATCAAAGGTGATTCCAATGGCTAGTTTGATGTGATTTATTAGAGAATTTTATTACATGCAAAAAACAATAATTATTCTATAAAAATAAAAAAATAAGTTAAATGAAAAGGTGTTTCCGATGGAATAGTCAGTTTAAGTAACGGACAAAAAATAAAAACAGAAAAAGGTGTGACCAATGGAATAGTCAGTTTAAGTGACGGAAAAAAATAAAAACAGAAAAAGGTGTGACCAATGGAATAGTCAGTTTAAGTAACGGACAAAAAATAAAAACGGAAAAAGGTGTGACCAATGGAATAGTCGGTTTAAGTAACGGACAAAAAATAAAAACAGAAAAAGGTGTGACCAATGGAATAGTCAGTTTAAGTAACGGACAAAAATAAAAACAGAAAAAGGTGTTTCCAATGTAAAAATTATAAATTATAAAGAAGTTTTGAGAAAAAAATAATTATTAAAGGTGAAACCAATGAAGTAATATATTGATTTTTAACTGTGAAAATAACAGACCGAGTGGCTGCTGGTTGGTGCGAGGTTTGTTGAAATAAATCTTAGAAAAGAGTGGTAACGATGGTTTACTTGGATTTTCTTAAGAGGAGAACGATTAAACAGTAAGGAGGGTGGTTCCGCCAGAAGGATATCATGAATGGCTTTGAGTTTAACAAGGGGTCATTTAAAGATGCGAGAGCATTCGGACAAGAGAGTGTTAAAACGTGGTGATTATAGGCCGGAAGCTTTTAACACTTAGTATCATGAATAAAAGGTGGTACCGATGCATTAATATGCTGAAATTATTGAATCAAACATAAAGGAGACCGTGGAAGTTCGGTCTCCTTCGTGTTTTATTCAATAATTTTTTTAATCTTCAATAAACATATCAAAAGTATAATTGTCCAACTTTTCTTTTACCATGGTTGATATTTCATTGAAAATACACTGAAATTTGCAGTTCTTTTTTCCACTACTGCATACTGCAGGTTCTTCAAGGCATCGACTGAAAAAATATGTACCTTCAACTGTTTCAATAACATTACGAAGAGTTATTTCAGAGGGCTTCATATTTAGTTCGTATCCGCCGTTAGTACCCTTAAATGAGCGTACTATTCCGGCGGTAACGAGCTTGTGAAGTATTTTTAACGTAAATCGTAATGTTATGCAACATCTTTCGGATATTATTCTTGCTTCCAGTCTGTTATTATCATTGCAAAGACAGTTAATTATTCTAACAGCGTAGTCAGCTTCTAATGTTAAACGCATTTATTAAAAGCTCCTTTGCAGAAATTTAATTTGATCAATCAAGAAAGTCTCTAACTTTTTTGCTTCTGCTTGGATGACGTAATTTTCTTAAAGCTTTGGCTTCAATCTGTCTGATTCTTTCTCTTGTTACTTCAAATTCCTTGCCCACTTCTTCAAGTGTGCGTGAACGTCCATCTTCAAGACCGAATCGGAGTCTTAAAACCTTCGCTTCTCTTTCTGTAAGTGTGTTAAGAACTTCATTTAGCTGTTCTTTAAGAAGAACAAGTGAAGCTGCTTCAGCTGGAGCAGGAGCGTCATCATCAGGTATAAAATCACCGAGATGGCTGTCTTCTTCTTCACCGATAGGTGTTTCAAGTGAAACAGGATCCTGGGCTATACGCATTATTTCACGAACTTTGTCAACAGGCATTTCAAGTTTTTCAGCGATTTCATCAGCCGTTGGGTCGTGACCGTTTTCGTGGAGAAGCTGGCTTGAAATTTTCTTTACTTTAGTGATAGTTTCAACCATGTGAACAGGGATTCTGATTGTACGTGCCTGGTCAGCGATAGCTCTTGTAATAGCTTGTCTTATCCACCATGTTGCGTATGTGGAGAACTTGAATCCTTTTGTATGGTCAAATTTTTCTACGGCTTTTATAAGACCGAGGTTACCTTCCTGGATAAGATCAAGGAACTGCATTCCTCTTCCGCCGTAACGTTTAGCTATACTTACAACAAGACGAAGATTTGCTTCTGACAAGCGTTTTCTTGCATATGGGTCTCCGTTTGACATTCTTGCTGCGAGCTCTATTTCTTCTTCAGGAGTAAGAAGCGGAACACGACCGATTTCTTTAAGATAAATCTTAACAGGGTCGTCTATAGCAATGCCTTCAGTTGAAAGTGCTATTTCCAGATCGTCATTGAGTCCAGAATCAAGACCGATTTTAAGGTCTGTATCAGGGGAGAAATCTTCTACGATTTCGATATTCAGGTTTGCGCAGGTTTCATAGAACGTATCCATCTGATCGACATCGAAATCTGTTTCCTCAAGTGCGTCAGTGATTTCTTTTGTTGTCAGTTTACCTGTCAGTTTACCCTGTTCAAGCAAGCTTTCGATAGTCTTTTTTTCGTTAGCCATAAAATCTTCCTCCTATTTTTTGTTTTTCATTTGGGTTTGTATCTTCAAAAGATCATCATCGGAAAGTTCTGTGTCTTTATTATATACAAAACTCCCTTTGAAATTCTTTAAAACGTCAATACAATCGTACAGAGTTTCTTCTTTTATCGTGGTTTCACGATTTTTTGCCTCTATACCGCATATTTTCCCCATTTCTGCATCAGTGTATTCATCAGACAGATGAGAAAGTGAAAAAGATTCTGATTGTGAGATTGCTTTACAAACAGATGAAAATACTCTTTTATTAAACTCTGTAACAAAGTCCTGAGCAGTTATTTTTGAAAGAATATGCTCTAACTTGTCCGGATTTTTACTGGTATACAGTATTATAAATTCTTCTGATTTGCTTTCTCTCGGATATTTTACGGAATCGGGATTTATCTCATCGCGGGTATTTACGCTGTTTTCAATGTTTTTCCACTCTAGTTTTTTCTTTATATTTTGTTTGTTTTTGATTGTGTATTCAACCTGAGTATTTATTATTCCGGTATTTATATCTGTTTCTTTTGAAATTTTTGATATATATACACTTCTCTGGAGCGGATCATCAAGAGCGGAAATAACTGATACAATTTTTCTGAGATATACTACTTTATCTTCTTCTTTTGAGATGTCAAGACCGTTTTTGCATTTTTCAAGTTCAAAAGCGATTGCGTCACCTGAGTTTTCGAGAAGTAGTTTAAATCGGGTATTTCCGAATTTTTTTATATATTCATCGGGATCTTTTGCAGATTCCATTTTTATTATTTTGGTTGTTACACCTGCGGCGTTCAGTAAATTTATAGCCTTCTGCGTAGCTTCCTGTCCTGCTATGTCACTGTCATATGCGATGATGACTTCATTTGCATATTGTGACATTATACGCGCCTGTTCAGGCGTAAGAGCTGTACCAAGAGTAGCTATAACATTTTCAAAACCTGCCTGATTTATGGTGATAACGTCCATGTATCCTTCTGCGAGGATAAGTTTTTTTGATGCCGCATTCTTTGCGTGATTGAGTGAAAAAAGGTTACGGCTTTTTTTGAATACAGGTGTGTCTGATGAGTTTATATATTTTGCACCTTCTCCGGAAATAATTCTTCCTCCGAATGCAATAACATTTCCTCTGAGATCTATGATAGGAAACATCACACGACCTCGGAATACATCATAACAGCCTTTTTGTGAACTTCTGCAAACTCCGGCAGTTATCATCTCACTATCTTTAAAACCAAGAGAACGAAGATGATCTCTGAGGGCATTCCAGCTGTCAGGAGCATACCCAAGACCATATTTTTTTATAGTCTGAGGCAGGAGATTACGTGATTTGAAATATGCAAGTCCACGTTTATCTTCTCCTGAGAGAAGGTTTTTATAATAAAAATTTGCAGTTTCACGATTGATTTCAAAAGTTTTTGATTTTTCTTTAAGCGTCTTATCGTTATAGTTATTTTCGGGAACAGTCAGTCCTGCACGCTCGGCAAGAAAACGAACAGCTTCTATATAGTTTAGGTTTTCTATTCTTTTTATAAAAGTTATTACATCTCCGCCTGCACCGCAACCGAAACAATAAAAACTTTGTGTATCCCTGTAAACTGTACAAGATGGTGTTCTTTCAGAATGAAAAGGGCAGAGGCATTTGAAGTTTGAGCCTTGCCTTCTGAGTAAAGTATAAGAGCCAAAAACATCTTCTATGGGATTTTCGGCTCGCAGACGGTAGATAAAATCATCAGATAGCGCCATAATAATCCTCCTGATAAAAAATCCTGAAAATCATTTGTTATGCCATTTCCGAAAAATCTTCGAATAATTTTTCGGATTTTTCTATATCTATCTTACCGTTTGACACGTCAATAAGTTTTGCTCTTAGCGGTTCAAAATATTGTTCTTTTACAAGCACTTCCATAAAAACTTCGTCTTCAAACTTTGAAGAAAGTTCTTTGATCTCGTACTGAGGCAGAAAATATGATACCTTGCTGTACATATTATAGTCCATATGTATCTCGGTTCTGTAACACTCGCACATATCCAGTATACCGGCATCTTCAACAACAAGTTTTGCAGATGTTGAATAAGCACGTACAAGCCCTCCGCCACCTAAAAGAATTCCGCCGAAATATCTTGTAACTACGCAGCACACGTCTGTAAGTCCATTTTTCTGAAGTATATCAAGTACGGGAACTCCTGCGGTACCTTGTGGTTCTCCATCATCGGAATATCTTGTGATATTGTTTTCTCTCAGGATATAGGCATATACATTGTGAGTTGCTTTTCGATGCATGGCTTTGATCGAATTAATAAAATCAACAGCTTCATCATTTGTTTTGACAGGGCAGATATATGCGATAAACTCTGAACGGCGTTCTGTAAAGGTTATATTATGTTGTTTACGTATGGTTTTATACCCCATAATTTTCAAAACCTTTCCATAATAATAAAAAGGGCGACTGTATATAAGTCACCCTGTTTGTGATAGAACTTAGTTCTTATTGAAACGCTTCTTGAATCTGTCTACACGACCGCCTGTATCAATAAGTTTCTGTTTGCCTGTAAAGAATGGGTGGCATTTTGAACAGATTTCAACTTTGATATCGCCTTTTGTTGAACGTGTTTCAATTACGTTACCACAAGCACATGTAATTGTTGCTTTTTCAAAACTTGGATGTAAATCCTTTTTCATCAATAAGACACCTCTCTTCTAAAAAACTATTATGATTAACATAGTAGCCCATCAGTTTCTTTAGACAGTAGTACTATCGATAATTCACTTGTAGAATTTATTATAACATTTATAAATAAAAAAGTCAATAGTTTTTCAAAAAAAGATAAAAAATATTTCGAACAAATTTCAAGTGTGAATATAGTGAGAAATTGTTTATTTTGTCGTAGATTTTGAGATTTATGATATGTTTTTCTTTTCAAAGAAATAAAGACAACCTATTATGCAAAAGCAGATGCCGATAAGTATTGTAGAAAATGTTACTTTGCTTATTCCGATCACCAGTTCTGCAATTCCTGCTAGCAATATTATCACACCTGCAATTTTTCTGCTGTTTTTCTTCATAGTATACCTCCGTATAAGTATGTTATATTCATTTATAGCTCCGTTGTTTCTAATATTGTTGTTTTACAAATAAATCACATATATATTTTTGAAAAAAGACCACTCATATAATAAACAAGTGGTCTTTTTATCGTTTGATTATAAATTATTAGAAACCAAGAACTTTTCTGAATTCTTCGTCTATCTTTTCATAAGAAGCTGTAGCAACTTCATGAGTTTCACCTGTTGTAGTGTAGTAAACCTTGATCTTTGGTTCGGTACCGGAAGGTCTGATTATTACAGAAGCGTTGTTTTCAAGTGTGAAAACGAGAACATCGGACTTAGGAAGTTCGATCTTTGTTTTTGCTCCTGTTACCTTATCAACAGTTTCACTTGCCATGTAGTCGGAGAATGCGATAAGTTTAAGACCGCCTAAGCTTTCAGGTGTCTGTGTACGGAGTGAAGACATGATTTCTTTCATTCTTTCCATACCTGTTATACCTTCACATGTAAAGCTCTTGAGCTGGTGCTTGTAAACGCCGTATTTCTTGTACATTCTTGCTCTTGCTTCTATAAGTGAGATACCGCATGTTCTGTAGTATGCAGCCATTTCGCAGATGAGCATAGATGCAACAACTGCGTCTTTGTCTCTTACATATGAACCTGCAAGATAGCCGTAGCTTTCTTCAAATCCGAATATATATCTGTTTTCTTCGCCCTTTTCTTCAAGGAAACCTATCTGTTCACCGATAAACTTAAATCCTGTGAGAACATCGATAAGTTCTACGTTGTAGTTTTTAGCAATAGCTGTAGCTATCTGAGTTGTTACGATAGTTTTTATAGCTATTGGTTTTTGTGGCATAGTGCCGAGTTTTATTCTTTCTTCGCAGATGTATTCGAGAAGCATAGCGCCTACTTCGTTACCGCTGAAAAGTACATATTCGTCGCCGTCAGGAACTGCTATTCCTACACGGTCTGCATCAGGGTCTGTTGCAAGAAGAAGGTCAGGTTTTACTTCATATGAAAGTTTAAGACCAAGTTCGAGTGCTTCTCTTATTTCCGGGTTAGGGTATGAACATGTTGTAAAGTTTCCGTCAGGGTTTTCCTGTTCCGGAACTACTGTTACATCTTTTATACCTATCTTATCAAGTACAGCTCTTACAGGTTTGTTACCTGTACCGTTGAGTGGTGTATAAACAACTTTGAGACCGCTGTCCTTTACGAGATCTGTATGGATTCCCTGTGAAATAACGTTTTTATAATAATCTTCGATAACGTCCTGACCGATATATTCGATCATGCCGTTTGCAAGGCCTTCTTCAAATGATATGAATTTAGGTCCTTCAAACATATCAACAGCACCGATTTTATTTATTACTGTTTCGGCAACTTCAAGTGTGATCTGGCAACCGTCATCGCCATAAACTTTATAACCGTTATACTTTGCAGGATTGTGACTTGCTGTTACTACGATACCTGCACTGCATTTCAATGCACGTACTGCAAAAGAAAGCATAGGTGTAGGCATGAGTTCCTTGTAAATGTGGACCTTTATACCGTTAGCTGCAAGGACACCTGCTGCAGTTTTTGCGAACACATCAGATTTGATTCTGCTGTCGTAAGCGATAGCAACACTGCCGTTTGTGTAAGAACCATTTATATAATCTGCCAGCCCCTGAGTAGCTCTGCGGATAGTGTAGATGTTGAGTCGGTATGTTCCGGCACCTATTACTCCTCTGAGTCCGCCTGTTCCAAATTCAAGGTCCCTGTAAAATCTGTCTTTTATGGCATCAGAGTCACCTTTGATTGAAACAAGTTCATCCTGAAGATCCTTGTCATCTATAGCTTTCTGAATCCATAAGTCGTACAACTGCATCTCATTCATAATTATACTACTCCTCTGATAAAATCGTGGTTAAAAAATATACTCTCGATTAATATTATATCATATCACAAATTATTTTTAAAGATTGTTTTTTAATTTTTTTGGCTATTAAATGTGCAAATTTAATGTTGAAAAAATGTAATTTTTATTCATTGTGCCTAAACTTTTAATTAGGTAAGCAATTGCTAATTTTATATTTTAAAAAACGTGAAAAATGTGATATAATTGTTGTATGTAAATTATTATTTTAATTGAAAGGAACTATGGTATGAATTTTGATGGTATAATATTTGATCTTGACGGTACTCTCTGGGACTCTGCCGAAGGTATATGCGGTACCTGGGAACAGGTTATAGGAAAATATCCTGAAGTTGACAGAAAAATCACTGTTGACGACCTTCATAGTTGTATGGGGCTTGCACTTGATGAGATAGGGTTAAAACTTTTTCCCAAGCTTTCTGAGGATATGAGAAAAAAACTTATGAAAGAATGTTGTGACCTGGAAAATGAATATCTCTCCGTGCACGGAGGTGTATTATATCCGGAACTTGAGGATACACTTAAAAAACTTTCAGAAAAATACAGACTGTTTATAGTGAGTAACTGTCAGGACGGATATATTGAGAGTTTCTTTACCGCTCATGGTCTTGAAAAATATTTTGACGATATAGAATGTTTAGGTAAAACTGGTCTGTCAAAGGGCGAAAACAATAAACTGATAATCTCAAGAAATAATCTTAAAAATGCAGTTTATGTAGGTGACACAGCAGGAGACAGACAGTCTGCTGTAGATGCCGGTATTCCTTTTGTATATGCAAGTTATGGTTTTGGAAATGTACAAGAGTATGATTATATAATAGATAGTATTTCCGATATAAAGAAAATATTCCTGTAATAAAAAATAAATTTAAAATCAAAAAAACTGCAAGCCTGAGAGTTTAATATCGAGCTTGCAGTAAATTTTTATTTATTTAATTTTTTATCTGTGAAGCAACAAGACTTTCACCGCAGTAAATTTTTCTGAGTTTTGGTTTTTCGATTTTTCCTGTGGGGTTTCTTGGAACGTCAGCAAATATTATCTTATGAGGACGTTTGTATCTTGGAAGTGACTTGCAGAAGAGATTTACGTCTTCTTCTGTGCAGGTGCATTCCGGTTTGAGTTCTATGATAGCTGCAGTGATTTCTCCGAGACGCTGATGCGGAAGTCCTATAACTGCAACGTCTTTTATATTTATATTTGAACGGAGGAAGTCTTCGATCTGAACAGGATAGATATTTTCACCACCACTGATGATAACATCTTTTTTACGGTCAACAAGGAAGATAAATCCGTCTTCGTCTTCCTGTGCCATATCTCCTGTAAAGAGCCAGCCGTCTGCAAGAACTTCGTTTGTAGCTTTTTCGTCTTTGTAGTAGCATTTCATGACACCGGGGCCCTTGACAGCAAGTTCACCGACTTCGCCTCTTGAAACAGTATTTCTGTTTTCATCAACAATGCGTACTTCCCAGCCATAGCCTGCGATGCCGATAGCACCAACTTTATGTATATTGTCCATTCCGAGATGAACGCAACCCGGACCTATAGATTCACTAAGACCGTAGTTTGTATCATACTTATGTTCAGGGAAAATATTTTTCCAGCGTTTTATAAGGCTTGGAGGTACCGGCTGAGCACCGATATGCATAAGACGCCATTTTGAAAGGTCAAACTTGCTTATATCCACTTGCTTGCTGTCTATAGCATCAAGTATATCCTGAGCCCACGGCACTAGCAACCATACTATTGAACATTTTTCTTCTGAAACTGTTCTGAGAATGTTTTCAGGTTTTATTCCTTTGAGAAGAACGGCTTTTCCTCCGGAAATAAGACTGCCGAACCAGTGCATTTTAGCGCCTGTATGGTATAGAGGCGGAATACAGAGAAATACGTCATCGTGTGTCTGACCGTGATGGTTCTGTTCTACTTTACATGAGTGTACAAGGCTTGCATGGTCATGAAGTATAGCTTTCGGAAATCCTGTAGTTCCTGAAGAAAAATAAATAGCTGCATAGTCAGAATCATTAAGCTCTATCTCAGGAGCGGCGCTTGAATGATTTGCAGCAAGGTGAAGATAATTTTCTGCAAATGTAGGACAGTTATCGCCAACATAGAAAAGAAGTTTTACAGCCGGTATAGTATCGCATATTTCTTCCATACGTCCGATAAATTCCGGACCGAATACAAGAGCGTTTATATCTGCAAGGTCGAGACAGTATTTGATTTCTGAAGAAGTATAGCGATAGTTGAGCGGAACTGCAAGAGCGCCTGTTTTGAGAATACCGAAGTATACAGGGAGCCATTCAAGACCGTTCATAAGGAGTATACCGACTTTATCGCCCTTTTTGATACCACGGCTCAAAAGAAGGTTTGCGCATCTGTTTGCTTTTTCGTTGAAAACACTCCATGTGATTTCACGACGGTATGTTTCGGTAGAACCTGCTTCGATGAGTTCGTATTCTTTCCATGTAACACGTCGTACTTCCTGTACTTCAGGGTTGATTTCAACGAGTGCTATTTCATCGCCGTATTTCTGGGCGTTGTTTTCTAGTAATTGTGTGATAGGCATAGCCATTTTTCCTTTCTGAAATTAGTTACTATAATCAATTTTACTACAATAAAGTGCAAAAGTCAATATTATTTGTTGCTATGGTGTTTTTTGTGTTGTTGAAAATAAAAAAATTTTTTTAAAACTGTTATGAAATGCAATATAATAAAGAATAGATATAGTGAAAGCGATAATAAATACATTTGTAGAGGGGGTGCTTCATATGACACATGAGGAATTTCGTAATAAAATAAAGGTTTCTCCAAGACAGGCACATATGGAATTGTTTAAAACTTATTTTAACTATGTTTATACTATAGTTTTCAACAGGCTAAGAAGCTGTTCGAGTCATGAAGATATAGAAGACTGCGTGTGTGATGTATTTGCTGATGTCTATATTTATTATGATACCCAAAAGGAACTAAGCGGTGATATTTCCGGGTTTATAGGAACTGTTGCAAGACGTAAGTCGGCTGATTTGTACAGAAAAAATATGAGTCGTTCTGATACAGTTCCTATAGATGACAAAACGGCAGAACAAATTGCTGACGAATGTGATATCGAAAAAGAAAATGATAATAATGAACTGCGAAGAATAATACTTAAAGCAATATCTGAGCTTGGTGAGCCCGATTCTACTATTATTATTCAAAAATATTATTATGGTCGTTCTGCCGTAGAGATTGCCAAAATAGTTTCTTTGTCTCCTGAAAACGTCAGAGTAAGGAGCAGTCGGGCTGTATTTAAATTGAAAAAGATTCTCAAAAAAAATGATATCTTTCTGTGAGGAGGAAAACGCATGAAGAAAAAATTAAATCTCAATTTGTTAGAAAATGCAGATAACGAAACGATTAAAATACTTTCAGAACAATATCCTCCGGTTGATGAGGAAGAATTTCTGAGACTTTTTGATAAGACAGAGAAAATATATAAAGAAAGAACAGAAAAAAGTGAGAACTATATAACAGTAGTTTCAAAAAGTAAAATGAATATATGGTTCAAAATACTTGCTACTGTTTCTGCATTGCTGGTAGTTACAGTAATAGGAATCAGACTTGAAACCATGAAAAATTCTGAAAGTCCGTCATCTGCATTTCCTGATAATACAGAACAAAAAAATCCCGTTTTGGAGATCTCTGCACCATTTGGAGATATATCAGGCGACAAGGTAAGATGCATGGCGCCTGCATATGCTCCATATCTGCTTGATATAACAGATGATGTTGTTGAAAAGCTTGCATTTGCTTTTAATTTTGCAAAGTGGGAAAAAGCAGATATAAATAAACCTCGTCCCGATGGTGAAGCATACTCTGTTTTTATATATAATGACGGTCAGCCTTTCAGATTGATTTTTTACAGCGACTATACTGTTGATTATGAAAAAGATGGGGATATATCAAAGTATAGTATATCAGACGAAGTTTATAATACTGTTTGTAGTGCTGTACAGCCTGAAAATAGTTCTTTACTGTCATCAAATCTTATACCATGTAAAATTGAGGACGTTACAACAGAAGGTGTTTGGAAAAATAACGAACCGGTTCCTGAAAAAATATTTGAAATACCTGCTGTTCCTGATGAATTTAAAGAAAAGACGATAATTGAAAAGATTCTTGTATATAATCTTCCATGTGATTTTGATAAAATCGAAAATATAGCTAAAAATTCAGAAAATATTATAACAGGAACAGTAGAAAGTTTGTCGTACAGACCATCGGGAAATTATGAAACAGGCAGAAATGCTGAAACGATAATCAGTATTACAGTTTCAGATGACGCAAATGGAATAGTAAGCCCCGGCGAGCGTGTTGAAATAATTACAGCAGGCGGATATATTTCGGCACGTGATATGATAGAAGTATCAGATAAAGATGTTTTGTCTGATGAAAATATTGACATTGATAATACCTGTTATAAAATGATGGCAATCAGCGAAGAAAAACCAATGCTCGGTAAAGAATATGCTTTTTTTGTAGCAAGCAGAGATAATGGCGAATATTCGGCTGTAGGAGTTGAATATGGTATATTGTATAAGTGCGATAATCTTTTTATCCAGAAAAACAGTGCAGGGTATAATTTTTTTGATATTAATGATTTGATGGGTATGCTCAGAGATGTTGAATGATTGAATATATTAAACCCCCAGCTATGCTGGGGAGATTGGAAAAAGACGTGTCGGGTGTCAAGACATAAAAAGCCTCCTGTGATATAATAACAATGGTGTCGCAAGCCAAAGTAAAAATCACAGGAGGCGTCCAATGGACAATAAAAGTTTATCACACACAAGGTGGAGTTGTCAATACCACATAGTATTTATACCGAAATACAGAAAAAAGGTGATGTTTGGGAAATATAAGGTAGAGATGAAAGATATCATAAAAAGGTTGTGTGAATACAAGAAGGTAGAAATAATAGAAGGAGCAGTGTGTTCAGATCATGTTCATTTATGCGTGAGTATTCCGCCAAAATTAAGTATATCAGAATTTGTAGGGTACTTAAAGGGAAAGTCAGCCCTGATGATATATGATAAACACCCAGAAATGGGAAGTAAATGGAACAGATCATTCTGGGCAAGAGGATACTATGTAACGACAATTGGCAATATCAATGAAGAAACAATTAAAAATTACATAAGAGAGCAAGCAGAGGAGAGCAAAATCGAGGATACTCATATGTAAGCACCTCTTTTAGAGGAGCCGGTAATAA
>JAGAKZ010000043.1 GCA_017848115.1 Oscillospiraceae bacterium | reverse complement strand
TATAAACTTGATTATCCAAATGATGAAGTAAGAAAAGGATTTGTAAGTCTTATAGGAAACAGCTATTTTCACAAGCCGTCAGAAGACAACGATAACTGGATTCTTGAAATGGACGATATGCTAAGAGAGTGTGACCTTGACGGAGTAAGGGACGCATTTACGTCATTTCTTGCATCAATACCGTATGAAGCCAATAAAGATGAACGTGCCAAAGACTTTGAAACGCATTTTTCATATACGTTTTATATAATAAACAGGTTGCTTGGGTGTTATACAACGCTTATAGAAAAGCAGAACAGTAAAGGCAGAGCGGATATAATTATTGAAACAGATAATGATATTTTTATATTTGAATTTAAACTTGATGGAAGTGCAAAGGAAGCACTCATGCAGATTGAACGGCAACAGTATGCAGTACCGTATCTTAATGATAAACGAACTGTTCATAAGATAGGTGTCAATATATCAAGTGAGAGTCGAACTGTAGATGAATGGCTTGTTGTTAATTGAGAAGTAATAATCTGAGATATAAGGCGGTGAGTAGCATTGGAAAAGAAGTTTAATATAACAGGTGCGTGTATTCCAAAATATCATTATATGGTAAATCTTGATTCAAGACTTGAAGCAATAAGGAAAATGGTGGACAGTGAGCAGTATTTTTGTATTAATAAGGGAAGACAATACGGAAAAACAACGATACTGAAAGCATTGAAAAAGTATCTTTCATCTGAATATACAGTAGTAAGTATGGATTTTCAAAAACAGATGAGCAATTCAAGTTTTGCAGATGAAGAGAGATTTGTAAAGACGTTTGGTAAAGCTTTTTCAGAGATATTAAAAAACTGTCAAAAATCAGAAGATGTTGGTAAAACAGAATGTGATTTTGATGGTATTTCTGATATGGTTGAACTTTTTAAGAAATTAAGTCAGATATGTAAGAATTCTGAAGTACCTGTAGTTTTGATCATAGATGAAGTAGACCAGGCATCAAATAATCAGGTGTTTCTTGATTTTTTAGCACAGCTCAGAGGATATTATCTTGACAGGGAAGAAACAGCAACATTTCAGTCGGTAATACTGGCAGGAGTGCATGATATACGAAATCTCAGGCAGAAAATACGACCTGACGCAGAGCATAAACACAACAGTCCGTGGAACATAGCATCGGCTTTTGAAGTAGAAATGAGTTTTTCTCCCGAAGATATTGCGACGATGTTGAGCGAATATGAAAAAGACAATAATACCGGAATGGATATCGAAAAAATATCACAGCTGATCTACGACTACACATCAGGTTATCCTGTGCTTGTTTCAAATATGTGTGCTCTTATGGACAAAAAATCAGACTGGACAAAACAAGGTGTTCTGTACGCAAACAGAGAAATACTTATTCAGAAAAATCCATTGTTTGAGTCGCTTATAAATAAACTAGAAGATAATGAGCAACTTTGTGAATTGATATACGGAATATTGTTCAATGGTTACAGAGTTCCGTATAATCCAGATGATTCTGCAATAGACAGTGCAATGATGTATGGATTTGTAAAAAATGAAAATGGATTTGTAGCAGTAGCCAATCGAATTTTTGAAGTCAGGATCTATAACTGGTTTGTAACAAGAGAAAAAACACAAAGTCCTATTTTTATAAAGGGAATGAATGAAAAAACACAGTTTGTTGTCGGAAATCATCTTGATATGGAGAAAATACTTGAAAGATTTGTTGTGCATTATAATGACATTTATGGAAGTCAGACAGATAAATTCAAAGAAGAAGACGGAAGAAAATTATTTTTATTGTATTTAAGGCCGATAATAAACGGAGTAGGAAATTATTATATTGAAGCACAGACACGAGATCACAGACGAACAGACATAGTGGTTGATTATTGCGGAGAACAGTATATAATCGAACTGAAAATCTGGTACGGAGACGAGTACAATACAAAAGGAGAGCAACAATTATCGGAGTATCTGGAAAGTTATCACCTTGATAAAGGTTACCTTGTTACATTCAGTTTTTTGAAAAATAAAAATACAGGTGTAAAGACTATCGAATGTAATGGCAAGATTATTGTGGAAGCCGTTATATAGATTATAATCAATATTAATTTACGAAAGGCATAAAAAATGAAAGTAATAAAAAAACAAAGAAACAGCAGAATGTGCATAATATGCGGAATGGATAATCCGGTGGGATTGAAGGCGCAGTTTTATAACATGGAAGATGGTAGTGTAGTGTGTCCTTTTCAGTTTCGTGAGGAACATCAGAGTTTTCCTCAGAGAGTTCATGGAGGACTTACGGCAACTATGATGGACGAGATAGGTCTTCGTGCTTTGTGGGTAGATAAAGATGAAAATACGTTTGGTGTTACAATGTCTATGGAAATAAAGTTCAGAAAACCTGTTCCGTACAATGAGGATTTGCTTGCAAGAGCGATAGTAGAAAAGGAAACATCAAAGTTCCTTATTGCCAAAGCGGAATTGTATACTACAAAAGGCGAACTCCTTTCAAATGCGGAGATACGATATCTTAAATTAAGCGTTGAAAAGATTGCCGATAATATAGACGAACACAAGGAAATGTGTTATCTTATTGAAGATGGAATAACAGAAATATATTGCCCGTGGGCTGACTGATAAGGAGGAAATTATATATGTCAGTTGAAGTTTTCAATAATCTTACATATGACGATGATATGGGTAGCTTTGGCAGTGTTTCTCTTGAATTTTGCGGAAATACTGTAGTAGTGCCTTTGCTTGTTGTAACAGAAGATGATGGAAAAACAGATTCAAAGCAGGAAGAATCTTTTGAAAAGTTTCTTGAAAAGAGCCATGCAATTTTTGAAGATACAGTGGCAGAACTTTTTGAATATTATAAGGAAATAAGAGCTGAGCGTGGATTTGATAAGAAGAAAAATAAGTTCTTTCCGGAAGTTTTGGATATAAATGAGTTTAAGACTATGATAGAGCTTTCAGGTGTTTTTGTACCTGAGTCAGATGCCTTTGACGAACGTGCTGTATTTCTGACATTTGAATGTTCATGGGATACAGAAAACGGAGTAGAAGTACATATTTTTGATGAACAGGTTGCAGAGATGGGAGAACAACAGATAGAAATATAATTTTTATTTTAGGAGAATACTATGACAAAAATTCTGCTTGTTGAAGATGACAAACTAATAGTCGAAAATCTTACCGAATTTTTATCCAAGGAAGGATTTGAAGTAAAAAATACGTCAGGACAATCAGGTGCGCTTGAACTTGTAGAAAGTGAAAGTTTTGATCTTGTTCTGCTTGACGTTTCACTTTCTGACGGAAATGGTTTTTCTGTCTGTTCTGCTATAAAGTCCGGATATAATATCCCTGTTATATTTCTTACTGCATCAGGTGACGAATACAGTACAGTTGCAGGATTTGACCTTGGTGCAGATGACTATATCTCAAAACCTTTCAGACCGCGTGAACTGGTAACAAGAATAAAAAATATAATACGTCTTACAGGTGGTGCTTCATCAACTGTAAAACTTTCAGATATTACTGTCGATACAGTAAAGGGAACTGCAACCAAAAACGGTAACGATCTTTATTTGTCCGCTCTCGAATACAGACTTCTCCTTGTTTTTATCAATAACAGGGGAGTTGTTATGTCAAGAACCAAGCTACTTGAATCTATATGGGATATTGCCGGAGAATTTGTAAATGATAATACTCTTACGGTTTATATAAAAAGACTTCGTGAGAAAATTGAAAATGATGCACAGCACCCCGAGATAATAAAAACAGTACGAGGTATCGGTTATAAGGTGGATTAAGTAATGAAAATATTAAAAAATCCTGAGATAGCAAAGACATTACTGATATTGAGTATTATTGGGGTTGTTGCAGTGACTGTTGCATTTTTTATGGAAATGCGTTTTGGCGTTCTGGTTTTCTTTTTGTTTATTTCATTTGTAACTGTTTATCTTGTATCTGAGAAAAAACGATACAAGAAAATATCTTATCTTTCTCAGAGCATAAATAATGTACTTCATGGTGATGATAAGATTTCTATAGAAAATTATTCAGAAGGAGAACTTGGTATACTACAAAGTGAGATTCACAAACTTGTTGTACGTCTTCGTGAGCAACAGCATACTCTGCAGAATGATAAAATATTTCTTGCAGATTCAATTGCAGATATTTCACATCAGATACGCACACCGCTTACATCTGTAAATCTGCTGGTTTCGTTTATTTCAGAACCTGATATTTCCGATGAACGTCGTGAAAAACTTTCAAGAGACCTTTACAGCCTGCTTTCAAGAATGGAATGGCTTATAGTATCACTTTTGAAAATATCAAAGCTTGATGCAGGTACGATAGAGTTTAAGAAACAAGAAATATCGATGGAGGAATTTATAAAAAAATCGGTTTCTCCTATACTTGTACCGATAGAACTCAGAAATCAGAAACTTGAAATAACCTCTGACGGCAACTTTTATGGTGATATTCACTGGACTAGCGAAGCTATAGTAAACATAGTAAAAAACTGCATGGAACACACAGATGAAGGCGGTATGATAAAAATAGAGGCAACTGAAAATGTTTTGTACACTGAAATAACTATAAGTGACAACGGAACAGGTATACAAAAAGAAGACCTTCCTCATATATTTGAACGTTTTTACAGAAGCGGAAAACAGGATAACAACAGTTACGGAATAGGTCTTGCACTTGCCAGAATGATTGTTTCAGCCCAGAACGGTACTATACGTGCCGAAAATATCTCAACAGGCGGAGCAAGATTTATTATGAGATTTTATAAGTGTACAGTGTAACAGTAATATATAAAACATCCTTGTGCAGTAACCTGACTGCATAAGGATTTTTATTGCCATAAATTCAAAAGTGACGTTTTTGTTATTTTTGAGTCACCGGTATGTCACTTTGATATAGTAAAATATAATCATAGAAAAAATATAAAATATCTCATAAGGAGTATGAATACAATGGAAATTTTAAAAGTTGAAAATTTATGCAAGACATATGGTAAAGATGAAAATGAAGTAAAGGCTCTCGACAATGTTTCATTTTCAGTTAATAAAGGTGAATTTGTAGCCATAATAGGTCCGTCAGGTTCGGGAAAATCAACACTTCTTCATATTTTAGGAGGCGTTGACAAACCGACAAGCGGTAAAGTATTTATGGACGGCAGTGATGTTTATGCAAATAACGATGAACAGCTTGCAGTATTCAGACGCAGACAGGTGGGACTTATTTATCAGTTTTACAATCTCATACCTGTTTTGAATGTAACAGAAAATATGACACTTCCACTGCTTATGGACGGTCAGAAAGTAAATGAGCAACGTCTTGAAGAACTTCTTGATATATTAGGTCTCAAGGGCAGAGAAAAACATCTTCCGAATCAGTTGTCAGGTGGTCAGCAACAGAGAGTGTCTATAGGCAGAGCACTTATGAATGCTCCTGCTGTCGTTCTCGCAGATGAACCTACAGGAAACCTTGATTCAAAAAACAGTCAGGAAATAGTCGACCTTCTCAAAATGTCAAACAAAAAATATAATCAGACTCTTATAGTTATAACTCATGATGAAAATATCGCTTTGCAGGCTGACAGAATAATTGCGATAGAAGATGGTCATATAGTAAGAGATGAAGTAGTGGGAGGTATACGTAAATAATGAGTGTCTTTTCAAAATTTACTTTGAAGTCACTTGTAGCAAATAAAACCCGTACACTTGTCACGATTATCGGAATAACCTTATCAATTGCTTTGTTTACAGCAGTTTTAGAATGTGCCTACAGCGGAATAAAATATGTAGAGATCATAAATGACAGCATTTACGGAAAATATCATGGGGTACATAACTGTATAACAGAACATCAGGTCAAAGAAATTATAGATGATAAGGAAGTAAATGAATTTTCTGTTCTTGAACATATCGGATATGCTAAAGTAGATGAAAATCATTCGAAGGTATCCCGATATCATCTGTTAAAATCAATAGATGATAATTTTGAAAGTATGACAGCTATAAATATTATAAGCGGGAGAATGCCTCAGAAAAATGATGAAATAATATTATCAGAAGTATTTTTTAAAGATATTTTTGATGTAGGTGACAAGATCAAGTTGTGTATCGGTCAGAAAAATGATGTAGTTTCAGGCAATAAAGACTCAGGTGACTTTACAGAAAAAACATATACTGTTGTTGGATTATTTTATGGATATCACGACGAATTTGTTGATCTTGAAGATAAATATCTGTTTATAAATGCATATACCAAAGGAGAACAGGGAAACGGCACAAATGATATGTATATCTCACTTGTAAATAAAAAGAATATTTCAGAATATGAAAAAAGAACAGGTGATAATAAAAATTTTGAAAAGAAGGATTCTGAGTATACGATTGATAGAGGAGTGCAGACTACTGTATACGGAATGACAATTATTCTGATATCTCTTATATGTTTTGGTTCAGTTTCTTTGATATACAACGCATTTGCGATTTCCGTTACAGAAAGAATAAAACAATATGGTATGCTCAGGTCTGTCGGAGCGACCCGCAGACAGATAAGATATACAGTGTTTTTTGAGGCTTTTGTGCTGAATATGATTTCTGTTTTACCCGGAATACTGATAGGTTGTGGCGGAAGTGCAACAGTGCTGTATATGATAAAAGATATGTTAAAGGAAGGGCTTGCAGAAAATATAAGCGGTACGATAAATTTTGTTTTTAATCCTTATATAATACTGATATCTGTTCTTCTCAGTATCATCACGATAATGATATCGGTAATACTTCCGGCAGTAAGAGCGGTAAAAGCCGACCCTATCGCATCTATACGCGGAACAAATGATATAAAGTCAAGTAACAAAAAAATAAAAACCACGGCTTTTTCAAAGAAGCATTTTAGTTTCAGCGCAATGATGGCACTGAAGAATTTCAGACGAAACCGAAAGCGTTATCGTATAGTTGTGATGTCGCTTAGTATGAGCATAATTTTATTTGTGTCATCTTCATCATTTGTTTCATATCTGAATGATATCGTAGCTACTCCCCCTACATATATATTTGAAAGAGAGGATTGTAAAGAAGATTTTAATACATATGGTGAGCTTAACGTTCTTGGTTCTTTCTTTGAGCTTGAGGATATGAAAAATGCAGATATAGATGATATGATAAAAGTTTTAGATGAGGCTATAAATTTTGTTCGTGATATTGCACCCGATACAGAAGTTCTGGAAGAATTGATATGGGTTAAAAAAGATGCAGTACGTATAAATTGCCTTATAAGCGTGGTAGAGATTCTTTGCTACGGATTTATAATTATAATAACGCTTATATCTGTTGCAAATGTATTTAATACTATTACGACAAACGTAAATCTCCGTCGCAGAGAGTATGCAATGCTAAAATCTGTTGGTCTTTCCGACAGAGGACTTGGAAAAATACTTAATTACGAATGTATTTTTTATGGTGTAAAATCACTCATTATAGGACTTCCGATATCGGTTGCGATTACATATGTAATTTATATTGTAAGCGGAGCAGGTTATGATGTAAGTTTTTATATTCCGCTCAAAAGTATCATCGGTGTATGTATCGGAATTTTTCCTGTAGTATTTTTACCGATGTTTTATTCAAGAAAACGTATTAAAAATGAAAACTGTGTAGACGAGTTAAGAAATGAAAATATATAAAAACAAAAAACGCAGAAATTTTTTAGGTTTCTGCGTTTTTTCATTTTTAAATATTATTTCTGAGGTCCGAGAACCACATTGTCTTTTGAGATAAACTGTTTGAAATGTGCAAGGTCTGCAATGTTTACGTTTCCGTCACCGTTAAGGTCTGAAACTGCGTTCTGTTCATCTGTAAAAGTGGAATCGCCTAAAAGCATAAGGCTGAAAATTGTAAGGTCTGTAAGTTCAGCTTTTCCGTCTGCATTAAAGTCACCGTATATTTTCTGAGTTGACGGAATATCAGTTCCGGGAGTGGTTGTATCATTATCGTTTTTATTATCGGAGCCGTCAAATCCTGAAATCTTCTGAAAGTTGGTTCTTATCTGGTCGTTTTTAAGTTTGCACGCAGTACGGTCATATTGTGCATCTGTTACGTCCCACATTACAGGACATATATCTCTTGTAAAAGCACCTTCGCATACAGCTGTAAGATATTTTACAATAGAATCAGGGTCTTTGTTTTCAACAGGACAACCGTATTCACCGATGATAACCGGAATATCCTTATCAATAAAGGTGTCTTCAAGCATATCAAGATATTTGTTAAGCTCTGCGTAATCTGCGTCTGTCCCCCATGAATACATAGCCTTGCCCCAGTCAGCATCTTCTGTAAGTATTGCAAATCCTGCCGGAGTATAGTAGTGTACAGATAAAGCGCATCTGTCAGCAGGGTCAGAAGGCATTTCAAAGTATGAGTCACAAGTACAGCTTATATCAGTGTTGTATCCTGAAATAAGAAGGTGTCTTTCATCGTTGTTTCCACCGCTTTTTCTTATTGTATCAACAAACACCTGATTTATTTCATTGACAAGAGCATAGGATTCATCTTTTCCTTCAGGACCGCCCCATTTGTTCCAGAGGGTATCCCAGCCAAGTTCTTCGTTCTGGGATTCAAACATGAGATAATCATTATAGTCTTTGAAGTTGTCACTTATCTGTTCCCACATAACAGTATAGCGTTTCATTGATTCTTCTTTTGTTTCGGGGAATGTATTTACCCAGCCGTTATCCCAGTGAATATTTATGATAGCATACATTCCGGCGTCAATTGTCCAGTCTACAATTTCGGTTACTCTTTCCATAACATCTTTGTCTATTGTATATGTGCCGTCATCAGACATACGATTTGACCAGGCAACAGGGATTCTTAGTACTCCAAAACCTTCATCGGCATATCCCTGAATGATTTCTTTTGTTATAACAGGGCTACCCCATGCAGTTTCGTATGCTTTCTGTGAATTGTCTGTCCACTGTGCGATCCAGTCACCGCATGATTCGAGCGTGTTTCCGAGATTGATGCCAACACCCATGTCTTTTACAAGTTCCATAGTTGTTATATCACGCATATCCTGTTGTGAATTTTGTGCTGATACATCTGCAGGATATGAAAAGATTGTTGCTCCTGCGAGCATTGCGATTGAAGTAATAGATGTAACACATCTGACTTTGTTCATATAAACACTCCTTATACACTTATACAAATTTAACTTTACACTTAAAGTATAATACAACCCAAACAGTCATTCAACCCTAATTATGATTTTTTGGTGTAAAAAATGAAGAATAATAATTGAACTCATGTTTTATAGGTGTTATAATATACTTATCGGTATTTTGTACAGGAGGGACAAGATGAGTAAAAAAAGAATGCTGTTTTACTTTATTACTGCAAGACCTGACAACAGTGAGCAAAGTGAACTGATAAAAGGGATCTCAAAGCAGGCATCAGAAATGGATATAGATATAGCAGTAGTGTCAAATATATATAATACATCTGAGTACAATAAATTTTTTTCTCTTGAAAATGGCATATACAATCTTATCAAATCGTCAGAACCAGATGGAATTATTGTTGATACAGATGTATTGCTAAGTGATGAACTCAGAAATAATATAGTCAGTATGCTTGATACTGTTTCCTATATACCTGTTGTATATATAGGTACAAAAATATCCGGTGTATCATGTATAGATAACGATACTGCAACAGATATTGAAAAAGTAACAGACCATTTTATCGAAGTACATGGATTTGATGATATTGATATTCTTACAGGCCCCGATGAAGAGGGAGTATCTCGTGAAAGAGTAAGAGGTTATAAAACTTCTTTAGAAAAACATGGTATAAAATTTGATGAAAGTAAAGTTGTATTCGGAAACTTCTGGATAAACACCGGAGAAGAACTGGCTCAAAAGTATATTTCCGGAGAGCGGCGTATACCGCAGGGAGTAGTCTGCACAAATGACTATATGGCATATGGACTTTGTGATAAGCTTACAGAAAAAGGTGTAAAAATTCCTGAAGATATAATGGTAATAGGTTACGAATACATACACGAAAGATTGTATCACCACCCGTTGATTACAACCTATAAAAGAGACAGGGAATACCTCGGTGCAAAATCTGTAATCGAACTCTATGAAAAAGTCAGCGGTAAAAAATATAACAGCAGTATATCAGAATCGGGAAATATGATATACGGAAATACTTGTTCATGTGCGGAAGACAGTGCTGTATTGCTTTCAGAGAAAAAAGAGATGATAGAAAACCGTGGATATATGCTGTGCAATGAAAACGGCGAACTTGAACAATATCTTGCCGAGGCTCGTTCTGTTATGGATATGGTGTGGATTTTAAGAAGATATTCTTATTTTATACCACCTGTGCAGAGTTTGTATATGTGTCTTTTTGACGATTGGTGTATGTCAGTGCGTGATACAAATGAACATCTGATGACATGCTATCCGGTAATTGATATAGTATGCAACATTGATAATATATATCATTTTTCGTATGACGAGCTTATGCCTGATGAATTAAGAAACACTGAAAATCCAGCTGTTTTTTATTTTTGTCCGATTTGTTTTATTGAGGAAACATTTGGATATGCTATACTTCGTGTCTGCGAAAATGAACCTTTTAAACCTGCTTTCAGAGAATTGCTGAAAGTTATTTCAAACTCGCTGAAGTTTTTGAAGATGAAAAACGACATAGAGTACCTGTTTACCTGTCAGAATCTTTCTGTATTTCATGATTCAACAACAGGACTTTGCAACAGAGCGGGATTTGAAAGTGAGTTTATGATCGCAGTAAAAAAATCCGTATCAGCCAGTTTTTTTCTTGTGTGTATGTTTGATATAAATTTTTCTTCAAAGGATATCACGCTTGAAAAAGATATAATGAGCAAACGTCTTAAAGTTTGTATGAAAGTTGCTGATGAGCTTATGGGGCTTTCAAAGGATAAAAATAATTTTTGCGGAAGACTTGATGATAACAGATATGTTTTTGCCGTTTCTCAGATAGATACTGAGGAAAAGTGCAGACTTACGGCAGATAAAGCTTTTATAAAATTATTCTATACACTGCTTGAAAATCAGAATATAAATATTTCTTTTGCAGTACATTCTGATAAAATTTCTTCTTTTGACTTTGATTTTTGTTTTGAAAAGCTGGAAAAAGAACTTGAAAATCAGGCTGAATCAGCAGAAGATAATTATAAAAAATCAGGATATGAAAAATATTCTGAGTTGAGATGGCAGATCTATAAAAATCCTTCTCTTGATATAAATGCAGAAGACGCATCAAGAAAGTTTTGCATGAGTAGCGGACATTTCAGGAGTATATACAAAAAACTTTTCAAAATAAGTTTTCATCAGGACCTGATAAACAGCAGAGTATCATATGCAAAATATCTTCTTGCGACTACAGATATAAGTATTTCTGCAATAGCAGAAAAATGCGGATACGGCGACGATAAACATTTCCTGCACCAGTTCCGTCTTGTAACAGGATATACGCCGTTGAAATATCGTGATAAAAATATTTAAAAAGGTGGTTTTATAAAAATGAGAAAAATAACATATATCCATGAACCGACAGATCTTCAGTGCGGTCAGGCAGTGCTTGCGATGATACTTGACAAAGATGTTGATGACATAATAAAATTTCTTGATAACGACAGAGAGACAAATCTCAAAGAAATGAAAAGAGTCCTTGATGCAAATGGTATAAAGTACGATCCGCAACGAAAAGAGGCATTTACAAAAGATGATCTTCCGGATATGTGCATTCTCAGTCTTGAAACTCCAAGATGCTGGCATTGGTCGTTATATTGTGATGGTACATTTTATGATCCTGAACATGGGGTGATGGATGACTTTCCGGTTTCAAAAAGGAGATACTATTGGGAGATAAATTGTACAAAATAAAAAATACAGAGAGGCTTGGTTTATCCGGTCTCTCTTTTTTATTTGCAACAAAAAAGAATCATACCGATTTGTATGATTCTCATATAAAATATTTTCGTTAAATAACGTAATTCAAGAAAAAACGTATAAATAATATACGTATAATAATTTAAATTATAACATATATCGACATATATGTCAACCCATATATTATAGTTTTTTGGAGGTTTATAATGGAAAAATACAACATTTATCATCGACAGGACGGCAGATGGGAAGGACGATTATTGAAAAAGAAGGACGAAAAAGGGAAAAGAAAATATAAATATATATTTGGAAAAAGCAAAGAAGAAGTTATACGTAAGATAGATGCGATAAGAAAAGTAAAATGTTCAGAATCAGGCTCATATACTGTAGAGAAAATATTTAATGAATGGTATAAAAGTATATCTCACAAAGTAAAAGAATCAACCTTATCAAATTATCGTATAAAGGCCTCAAAACATATATTACCTGATTTCGGTGATGCTTACATCAATTCATTTAATGCACAGTATATATATTCATTTATTAAAATAAAACAACAAAACGGTTTGTCAAACAGATATATATCAGATATAGTTGTTATGGTAAAATCTATTTTTAAATATGCATCTGATAACTATAACATATATAATCCTCTTTCAAATATTTCATTGCCAAGAAAGAAAATCTCAGAAATACGTCTGTTAGAGGAAAATGAAACTGATAAATTAAAAAAATATATATTCGAAAATCAAAATCGAACTACTATGGGTATTGCACTTTCACTTTCTACAGGTCTGAGAATAGGTGAACTTTGTGCTTTACAATGGGAAGATATTGATTTAAAAAAACGTATTATGACCGTCAGAAAAACAATTCAACGAATAAGTTGTCAACATGAAAATAAAAAAACGAAGATAATAATAACAGAACCTAAAAGCGATACTTCGAACAGAACGATACCTATACCGGATTTTATGATAAAATTTATGGAAAAGTTCAGAGGTGATAAAAAAGAATATATTTTATCAGGAAAAAACAAAGCTATAGAGCCTCGTACTCTGCAATACAGATTTGCAAAGGTATTAAAAAACGTAAACTTACCGTCAATTCATTTTCATGCGTTAAGACATATGTTCGCTTCAAACTGTATAAAAGCCGGATTTGATGTAAAAGCGTTATCTGAAATATTAGGACACTCAAATGTTGAAATAACGCTTAACAGATATGTTCATTCATCTTTTGAACAAAAAATAAAATATATGAATATGCTTGAACCGATTTTCTAAATATATGATTTTTTCTTGAATTACGTTATTTAACGAAAAACAAGATTAATTTATTTAAAATATATTATACCCTATAGTTTATATAATATAAATTTGTGATATAGTTTTGGATTTAAGTTAAAGAGTTTAGGAAAGGAGGGATTTTAGGGGCTATGAGCAGAAGGGTATTGTTTATCGCTACTGTTGTAAAAAAACATATTTGCCAGTTCCATATCCCATATCTCAGATGGTTTAAGGAACAGGGTTATGAAGTTCATGTATGTGCCAGAAACGATTATGAAGACAAGTCAGTTTGTAACATACCATATTGTGATAAGTTTTATGATATTGATTTCAGCAGGTCTCCTGTGGATCATTCAAATCTCATTGCTTATCGCGATATAAAAGAAATCATGGAAAAAAATGATTATGATCTGATACATTGTCATACTCCGATTGCCGCAGCTATTACACGTCTTGCTGCAAAAAAAATCCGGAAAAAAGGAACAGTCGTTTTGTACACCACACATGGATTTCATTTTTTTTATGGTTCATCAAAGCTAAGTCAAATCTATTATTACATAGAAAAGTTCCTTATAAAGTATACAGATGGTATAATAACTATCAATAGTGAGGACTATAAGGCTGCAAGCAGTTTTTGTGAAAAATCAGATTGCAAAGTTTTTTATGTTCATGGAATGGGAGTTGATACAGAAAAAATAGCTTCTATGAGCGTGAACAGAAAAAACTTAAAGCAAAAATTCGGTATTCCCGAAGATGCTGTTGTACTGTTATCGGTATCTGAAATAAATAAAAATAAAAATTTAGAGACATCTCTTAAAGCTTTTGCAGAGGTAAAAGATAAAAACGTTTATTATCTCGTATGTGGCAGCGGAGATATGCTTGACAATTGCCGGAAGCTTTCTGATGATCTTAAAATTTCCGACAGAGTCATATTTGCAGGATATCGTTATGATATTTTTGAAGTCGTACATATTGCTGATATTTTTTTGTTTCCTTCTTACAGAGAAGGTCTTGGTGTGGCACCTATAGAAGCTATGTCAGCAGGAGTTCCTATTATAGCATCTGATATAAGAGGTGTGAGAGAATACGCCGTGAATATGCACAACAGTATTTTACTTCCACCCGATGATGTAAAAGGATATGCAGAAGCTATAAAGAAACTTGTGAATAATCAGGAACTAAGAGAGTTTCTCGGTGAAAATGCATCAAAGGCAGTTGCTCCTTTTGATATAAAAAATTCACTAAAATCAATGTCAGATATATATCATTCTTATCTTAAAGAAGATACAGTTGTTTATGGTGAGGAGGTTATGCGGGCTTGAAAAACAGATATAAAAATATTTTAAAAAAAGATCCTGAGTTACTTGAAGCAGTAAAACAGTTGTCATATGATAATATGGATTCATTTTATAAGATATCGCTTAGCGTTATAGCTCCTTCTCTTGTTATGTACGTACACTGGATACTTTGTGAAGCCAAAAAAAGAAATATAGAACATCTGTATTTTTTTGCACGTGACGGATATCTTTTGTATCATATAGCTAAGGTTTTGTGTAAGAAGATGAATATCGACACAGAGTGTTCCTATTTTTATTGTTCAAGATATTCTCTCAGAATGGCTGCATATCGTTTTTTTGATGACAGTGCATATGAAAAACTTTTTTTGTATTCATATGAGTTAAGTGCTTATAATATGCTAAAAAGAGCGGGATTTTCATCAGAAGAACGCTATATGGTATATGATGAGATAGGATATGACAAAGAAAAAGAACACGACATTATAGTTAAAACAGAGTTTAGTCAGCTGTGTGAGAAGATAAAAAATTCAGAAAAATTTTCAGAG
Organism: Oscillospiraceae bacterium; assembly: GCA_017848115.1. GTDB lineage: Bacteria > Bacillota > Clostridia > Oscillospirales > Ruminococcaceae > HUN007. Next base: position 27,727 of record JAGAKZ010000043.1, on the reverse strand, counting down.
ATCATAACCCAAAAATCAGACAGTGCTTACAGCAGCACGATGGAATATATAGTTCAGGAGAGATTTGACAGATTCAAAAATATCGGAATTGTTGATCTTGGCTGGACAGGTTCTTTGCAATACACATTAAAAAGGTTGCTTTCGAGTGCCGGTATAGACGCTCATATAACAGGTTTCTATATAGGTATGCTTGATTCACCTCCGAAAGCAGAAAACAGTGAATATATCACCTGGTTATTTGATGAAAATACAGCTTCAGTAAAATCATGGTTTTCTCACAATCTGCTTGAGTGTATATGCAGTGCACCTCATGGTACTACTATGGGATATACATATGATAAAAGTCACAGAGTTAAACCTGTACTTTCAGAAAGTGAAAATAGTTCTGAAGGTAATCTGCTCCTTAAGGAACTGTCAGAAAAGTTTGCTTTTGAATGTGATATGTCATATGAAGACAAGCACAGAAAAATTGCTTTGAAACTGTTAAAACAACTCATGTTTCATCCTACAGAGTATGAAGTATATACTTTCAGAGATTATTGCCTGTGCGATGATGTAGGGGAACAGTATCATAATCATCTTGTACAGATTGAGGAAAACGCTCAGTACAGAAAACAGATGATATTTTACCGGACTTTTCACCGGGAATCTACAGACAGTTTTTATTGGTACTGCGGATCGGTAAAGGTAAGCAATTTACTGATAAAAACTTACTATAAATATATGTATTTTCTTACAAAATACGTGATTATAAAATTTAGACAGAGGGTGAGTTAATGCCGGAGCCATATCTGTCTGTAATTATGGGGGTATACAACTGTCCTTCGGAAAAAATGTTATTGCGTGCTGTAGATTCAATAGTAAATCAGACCTATAAGAATCTGGAGTTTATAATATGTGATGACGGTTCTACGAATGATACAGTAAAATGGTTGCATAAAAAAGCAGTTACAGATAGCAGAATAAAGATAATTGAAAATAAAAAAAATCAAGGACTTGCACATGCTCTTAACAAATGTCTTGAAGTGGCAACAGGTGATTTTATCGCCAGGCAGGATGTTGATGACTATTCGACGCTGACAAGGTTTCAGATACAGATCGATTTTTTAAAAAATAACAAAGATATCGCATTTGTAGGCTCAGGTTGTCTGCTGTATGATCAAAATTGTGTCTACGGTGAGAGACACGTTCCCGAATATCCAAAAAAGACAGACTTTCTGTTCAATTCTCCTTTCGTTCACGGAACGGTTATATTTCGCAGAGAAGTATTTGAAAAATGCGGAAATTATAAAGCGGTAGGAAAATGTCTTAAATATGAAGACTATGAATTTTTCATGAGAGTGTATTCTGAAGGCTTTAAAGGCGCAAATATAAATCAGCTTCTGTATACTTTTTATTCTGAAGAAAAGAAAAATATGGTCAGCCGTCAGATGCGCTTTGATGAATTTAAAGTCAGAAGAGAAGGCTTCAAAAAGCTCGGACTTATGCCACGGGGTATACCTTATGTACTTAAACCTCTTGTACTTATAGCAGTTCCGAACAAGCTTCTCTTTAATCTGAAAAATCTTAAAAAAAGCGGAATACTCTGCAAGCGAACAGTTCTTCTTAGTCTTTACGGAAAGATAGTAAACAGAAACAGCTATATAAAATATAACTATGAAGGTTATGTAAATTCCCACAGGGAACTTCACACCAGATTTCCGCTCATATCATGGTTATATCTTTTAAGACTTAATATAGAAAGCCTTGTTTTCAAAAGAACTACTGCGATTTCAAAAAAAGTTAAGTCAGAACTTAACTCGTCGGGATCGGGTCAGAAGTATTCGACACAGGAAATTGCAGATATGATGCGTCAGTATGATGTAATATCATTTGATATGTTTGACACACTTGTTTTCAGACCTTTTTCAGAGCCGACAGCTCTTTTCTATATCGTAGGTGAGAAGCTTAAATATCCTGATTTTAAGACTATAAGAACTGTTGCAGAGCAGTCGGTAAGAAAGATATGCAAATCAGAGATAAATATAAAACACATCTATGACTATCTTGAAAAGAAAGCCGGTATTGATTCAGATGACGCAATTAATGCTGAAAAATCTGCAGAATATGAGTTGTGCATAGCAAATCCTTTTATGAAAGAAATCTGGGACAAGCTCAGAGATAAAAAGAAAATAATAGTTTCCGATATGTATCTGCCTGCTGAGTTTCTTGGGAAAATTCTTGAGAAAAACGGCTTTACGGGATATGAGAAAATATATGTTTCATGCGATTATGACAGCGGAAAATGCGATGGCAAACTGTATGAAACAGTAAAAAAAGATTTTTTGGATCAAAAAATAATTCATATCGGTGACAATTATCATTCGGATATAAGAAACGCAGGAAAGCATGGGTTTAGTACGATACAGTACAAAAACGTAAACGAACTTGGTGAGTCATACAGACCAAAGGATATGTCTCCGATAATATGTTCGGCATACAGCGGTATAGTAAACAAAAAAATGTACAGCGGATATGAAATAAATAATTCTGCATACAACTTCGGATATAAGTACGGCGGTATACTTCAGCTTGGTTTCTGTAACTTTATCAGAGATCACGCTTTAAAGCATAAGGCTGATAAGATACTGTTTCTGTCAAGAGACGGTTATATGACTAAAAAGATTTTTGACAGTCTGTACAGTGATATGAAAACCGAATATGTTTACTGGTCAAGAAACTGTTCTGCAAAGTTAGGAGCAGATCTTTTCAAGGACAATTTTTTTAAGCGTTTTTTACATCAGAAAATAAATAACAATATAAAGATAAAAAAAATATTTGAAAGTATAGGATTTGAGGGTGAATATCCTTTTGAACCTGAAAGTTTCCTTACATCCGATAATGCAGATACTTTTGAGCAGTTTATAGAGGAAAAGTTTGAAGATATCCTTTGTTCATACGAAGATATGAACAAAGCAGCAAAAATGTATTTTGAAACAGTTCTTGAAGGCTGTGGCAAAGTAATAACAGTTGACTGTGGATGGGCAGGAAGCGGAAATATAATACTTGAACAGGTTGCAAATAAAAAATGGAACATAAACTGCGAATTTGTCGGACTGCTTGCAGGAAGTAATTCATACAGTCAGTTTGACATGGATATCAGTGAAACATTTTTCATTACGGAAAAAATGACTCCGTACTGTTTTTCTTCATCATTTAACCGAGACAAGTTCATGGTTCATTCTCCTGCAGCAAAGCACAATGTTTATTTTGAGATGCTCTTTACTGCTCCCGAACCGAGTTTTCTGGAGTTTACTCTTACTGAAAACGGATATGGATTTGTTTTTGACAAGCAGTGTGAAAACAAACAGCTGATAACAGATATTCAGAAAGGTGAAACTGATTTTGTAAAAGATTATGTGAAAGCCTTTGAAAAGTATCCTTTTATGAGAAATATCTCAGGAAGCGATGCTTATACGCCGTTTATGTATGCTGTAAAGCATAATAACAAGGAAATAGAAAAAGTCTTTGAAAATTGTATATTTGATGAGCTTACAAATGGAGAAAAAACTAAAATAAAATAGATTGGAGTATGTATGGATAAAACAAACAGATCAGGAAGTGATCTTAAGCAAAAGAAATTTTTATTAAAACAGCTTATACACAGAGATTTTAAGAGCAGGTATAAACGTACTTTTCTTGGCGTACTTTGGAGTATGCTGTCACCGCTTTGTTTTTTTGTAACACAGGCAATAGTTTTTTCAAAGCTTTTGGGAAGAGGAGAATATTTTTTAAGTTATCTTATTATAGGAAATATAGTGTTTCATTATTTTAGTGATGCTACTACAAATCTTATGTTTTCGATATCTGCAAATGGCGGTATTATTTCGAAAATAAATGTAGATAAAAGACTTTTTATTTATTCAAGAAGTATATCGTGTCTTATAAATTTTCTGCTTACGATGGTTATAATGTTTGGAGTAATTGCTATTAACGGAATAACGTTTAATGTAAAGTTTATTTTGCTGATTTTTCCTATAGTCTGTCTTTATTTTTTGAATATGGGAGTAGGATATATCCTATCGGTGTTGTTTGTGTTTTTTAAGGATACACAGTATATTTACAGTATCTTTACAAGAATGCTTACGTATTTTTCAGCGATCTTTTATTATGTAGATTCGTTCCCTGAAAATATCCGCCACCTGTTCTTCTACAATCCGGTTTACTGCTATATCTATTATTTCAGAACTATAATAATAGATAATATGATACCATCCATGTATGTTCATTTTATGTGTGTAGCTTTTCCGATTGCATTTTTACTCATAGGAAAAGCGATATACGGACTTAACGAAAAGAAATTTGCATATTATTTCTGATTGGAGGGTTTTATGGTAGTAGATGTAAAAAATGTATCGATAAAATACAGAGTCGGAGATTTCAGAAATATTGGTATCAAAGAATTTATTTCGCAGAAGATAACAGGAAAGTACAACGTCAAAGATTTTATGGCAGTAAATGATGTGAGTTTTAGTCTTGACAAGGGAGATTTTCTTGGTATTCTTGGAACAAACGGTGCCGGAAAAACAACACTTCTCAAAGCAATAAGTGGTGTTATAACACCAAATGAAGGGGAGATAGAAACAAACGGAAATATATCGGCGCTTCTTGCTCTCGGAGTAGGGTTTGATGATGACCTTACTGTGAAAGAAAACATATATCTCAGAGGTGCTTTTATGGGATATACCGAAGAATTTCTTAATGAAAAATATGATGAAATCATAGAATTTTCTGAACTTAAAGAATTTGAAGGATACCGTTTAAGGCAGTTGTCATCTGGTATGAGAGCTAGAATGGCTTTTTCAATAGCGAGTCTTATCGAGCCTGAAATACTGATACTTGATGAAGTTCTTGCTGTTGGTGATGGTGCGTTCAGAACCAAAAGTGAGCAGAAAATGATGGAAATAATAAAAAACGGTACTACAACTTTATTTGTTTCTCATTCTGTAATGCAGATAAGGAAACTTGCTAACAAAGTATTGTGGCTTGATAAAGGAAAAGTAAAAGCTTTTGGAAATACAAAAGAAGTATGTGATAAATATCAGAATTTTTTAAATGAAAAAAATAAAAATCTGAAAAAATAAAATCATAGAAATTAAGGCAAATGGAGGAAAACTAATTATGTATGATTATCTGATAGTTGGGGCAGGCTTGTATGGAGCGGTATTTGCTCAGAAAGCTAAGGAACAGGGAAAAAATGTTCTGGTTATAGATAAGCGTGATAATATAGCAGGAAATATTTATACAGAAAAAATCGAGGGAATAAACGTTCATAAATACGGAGCACATATTTTCCACACAAACAATAAGGAAGTATGGGATTATGTAAATCGTTTTGCAGTTTTCAACAGATTTACAAATTCACCTGTTGCTAGTTATAAGGGAGAGCTTTTTTCGCTTCCTTTCAATATGTATACTTTCAATAAAATGTGGGGAGTTGTTACACCGGAGGAAGCAGCTGCAAAGATAGAGGAACAACGTAAAGAAATAACAGGCGAACCACGTAACCTTGAAGAACAGGCTATCAGTCTTGTAGGAAGAGATATCTACGAAAAACTTATAAAGGGATATACAGAAAAACAGTGGGGAAGAGATTGTAAAGAGTTACCTTCATTTATCATAAAGAGACTTCCTGTACGTCTTACTTTTGACAACAATTATTTCAATGCTTTGTATCAGGGAATCCCGGTAGGCGGATACACAAAGATGGTTGAAAATATGCTCGAAGGAATAGAAGTTCGTCTCGGAGTTGATTATCTTGAAAATAAAGATGAACTTGACAAACTTGCTCAGAAAGTAGTTTATACAGGTGCAATTGACGCATATTTTGATTACAAGCTTGGTACACTTGAGTACAGAAGCGTAAGATTTGAAAATGAATTGCTCGATATTCCTAATTTCCAGGGAAATGCAGCAGTTAATTATACAGACAGAGAAACTCCATGGACAAGAATCATTGAACACAAATGGTTTGAGTTCGGAAAAGATGAAAACGGAAATGACATTCCGAAAACAGTAATAAGCCGTGAATACAGTTCAGAGTGGAAACCGGGTGATGAACCATATTACCCTGTAAATGATGAAAAGAACGGTGCGCTTTATGAAGAATACAGAAAGCTTGCTGAAAATGAGAAAAATATTATTTTCGGCGGACGACTCGGTGAATATAAATACTATGATATGGATGCTGTAATAGCAAGTGCTTTGGAAAAGTGCAAAAATATTTTATAATATAGAATGTTTCAGATAATAATGTATGTCAGATATTGTGAGGAGCGATAAATGTATAAATGGTTTGATTTTTCATTGAGTCCTGTTATTGATGATACATATCAGTTATATTTCCGGAACATCGGTGATACTTTTTCATTTGATACGTATTTTAACAGCATACCTATAAACAAAGTTTTAAAGTATACAAGTATTAGTGCTATTGTTTTTGACATTGATGCTAAAGGAGAATATGTAGCTGATATTATTTCACTTACTGATAAAGAAGAGCGTATTATTTATCGTGGCAAGGGTAATCGAATAAAAATAGATATTTCATTAATTCCTGAAAATAGTATGATGTTGTATTTAAAATTGATTGATTGTAAGGAAGTAAGAAATGTTTCGGTTTATATAGAGTGTGCAGATGCTTATGATGTTTGTGCTACACTTATTATTTGTACATATAAAAGGGAAGAAAATATAATATCAAATGCTAATTATCTTTCAGAATCATTTAACGATTGTTCTGAGCTTAAACAGATAATTATAGTTGATAATGGAAAAACATTAGGAGATGAAAAGTTCGGGAAAAAGATAAAATTAATTTTAAATGATAATACAGGGGGAAGTGGTGGATATTCCAGAGGAATTGAGGAAGCTATAAAAAATAAAGAGATTACTCATCTTATACTTATGGATGATGATGTAAACTTTGATAAGTTGTCAATTAAAAAAATGCTCGGTTTTATCAAAGCTTTAAAATCTGAATATAAAAATATATCTGTAAGTGGTTCAATGTTATATATTAATAAACCGTCTGTGCAATTTGAAGCAGGTGGAAATTTTTCTGAAAGTGGTGTTCAGAAAAGTTTTGGACATTATCTGGATTTGAACGTTCGTGAAAATCTCATATTAAATGAAAAAGAAAATGATATAAACTATGGGGGATGGTGGTTTATGTGCATGCCTTCAGTTTATGCCAAAAGCGGTCATCTGCCTATGCCGTTTTTTATGAAATATGATGATGTTGAGTATGCTTTAAGATGTAAGTTGAATTTTATTACTTTAAATGGTGTCAGTGTCTGGCATGAACCATTTGAATGGAAGTATAATTCTTCGTCTGAATATTATAACATTCGCAATTATCTATTTTTAAGAAAACTTTTAGATAAAAGTTTTACTAAAAAGCAGGCAAAGAAACTTGTTTGTAAACAAATGTTAGAAAAGCTTTGCAGGCGACAATATCAGATGGTAAAAGCAGTGAAACTGGGGTATATAGATTATCTTAAAGGAATTGAATATTTAAAAAATCTTGATGCTGAGAAAAACCATAAAAAAATATGTGAACTTAATTATGAAATGCTTTCTGATGAAGAACTATTTAAGCGTTATAAAATAAAATTTTCAGAGGAAAAATATCATAAGTCTGATCTTACCAGATACAAATGGTATATGAGACCGCTTTTATATGGTTTGCTTATTCCAGGTGTATTTTGTAAAAAAGATTATACTGTTGTTGATGTTTTTTTTGACAGAAAAGAAATGTATTTTTTATATAAAAATGTTCTTCACTATAATGTAAACAAAAGGACAGGCTATTATTTGAAAAAATAAGAAAATAAAAAAGAGGTAAAAAACATGGCTAAAAAAAGTAAAATATCTGAAAGTACCAATAGTACCAAAAAGATAGATAACAATGTAAAACTTTCTGTTATTGTTCCTTGTTGTAATGTTGAAAAATATCTTGATCAGTGTTTGAAAAGTATTGTTGATCAGACGTTTAAAGAAATGGAAATAATATGTGTTAATGACGGTTCTAAAGATAATACACTATCTATTATTGAAAAATATGCATCTAAAGATAAGAGAATCAAGATATTGGATAAACCAAATAGTGGCTATGGAGATTCAATGAACAAAGGTTTTGAATTAGCTACAGGTAAGTATATTGGTATTGTTGAAAGTGATGATTTTATTGAACCTGAGATGTTCAAAGTACTTTATGAAACAGCTGTAAAATTTGATGCTGATGTAGTAAAATCAAATTTTTGGTTTTACTGGGGAGAAACTGAAGAAAATGAATTGCATGAATATTTCAGAAAAGAAGAATGTGGTTATGTAATATGTCCTCATGAATATGACAACGGGTCATTGTACGGAAGAAAGCCTTCAATATGGTCAGCAATCTATAAGAATGATTTTATAAAAGAGAATAATATATCATTTTTACCAACTCCGGGTGCTTCTTTCCAGGATACATCTTTTACATTTAAAGTATACTCAAGTGCTAAAAAGATGGTATGCTTGTATGATGCATTTTTACATTATCGTCAGGATAATGCCGGTTCTTCAGTAAATAATGCTGATAAAAAGATAGATTTTGTTTTTCAGGAATACAGAGAAATAGAAAAATTTATAAAAGAAAATCAGCAGGAACAAGAGTTGAATCCTATATATGCAGCTGCATTTTATGATACATGTATATGGACGTATGAGCGTTTAAGTGTAGGAAAAAGATATTCATTTTTAAAAACAATTTCACCTTGGTTTAAAGAGCTTATAGATAAAGTGGGGACGGATAATATTGCTTTTGGTGAATGTTGGTGGAAACGAAGAGATATTGCCCGTATTGCTAATAATCCTATAGACTATCAGACATGGCGTAATATTGAAAGATATGAACAGAACTTTGATAATCTTTCATTTAAAGAGCCTGTAACACCATTAAGCAATATTAAGAAGATGAGACCAAGATCAAATAAAAACGGTCCAATGTTTTCTATAGTTGTACCTGTTTATAATGTTGAGAAATATCTATCTTCTTGTCTTGATACCATTGTAAATCAAACTTTTGATGATATTGAAATAATCTGTGTAAATGATGGATCAACGGATCATTCACTTTCTATTATTGAAGAATATGCAGGATTTGATAAAAGAATCAAAATTATCAATCAGAAAAACGCAGGACTGGCAGCGGCAAGAAATTCCGGACTTAGTGGTTCAGCCGGAAAATATGTTCTTTTTGTAGATTCCGATGACTATATTTCTCTGAATACATGCGATGTACTTAATAAAAAAATTAATTCAGATAAAAGAAATGCAGATGCAATTTTATTTGGTACAAATATTTTTCCTGATAACCCAAGAGCTGATGAGTGGTATTATCAGACATTGTCTACAAATGATGAATACATAGAAAACATTGATGTAGATAAAGTAGCTGTTAATAGAAATTTAGGTGTTTTTGTATGGAGATTTTGCTTTAAAAAATCTTTTATGGATGAGAAAAACATTACTTTTGATGCGTCAGTAAGATATGGTGAAGATGCAGTTTTCTTATATTCAGCACTTCCTAAAGTTTGTTGTCTGATGTCAATTTCAGATAAGCTTTATTACTATCGTCATTATCGTGAAAATTCACTTATGAATGAAGCAAAAAAAGATAACACTGTATTCGCACAGCATCAATTGGATATACTTAGAAGGATAATAGAAAGTGTAAAAAGAGCTTACGGAGAGTTTTCTTCAGCTTTTTATGAATATGCTTCAGATTTTGTATACAGAAGTATTGAAGATTGCAATTTAGAGTATAAACTAAAATACAGAAATGAATTTGTAAAGATTATCAAAAAACATAATATAGATAAGTATATTGATAATTGTGCTGATAATTATAAGGCATACTGGGAAGAATGTTTGAGTAGCGATACTACAACAAAACGCAAGAAGTTTAAGGTTGCACGAAATATAGTCCAGAAAGTTATGCCACCATCAAGACAGGCTTTTTATGATTATTATTCGAAGCTGATAAATCAGGTTGCTATGCAACAGAATTCTATCAATTCTATTCAACAACAAATTGATGATATAAAAAATCGAATTGACAATCAGAAAAATAACCTTGATGAAATTAAATGGCTTTCTAATGAGTTGATAAAGAAATATAATGATGATGAGCTTTGGAGATTACATAATTTATTAGAGGGTTTGTTGGTTAATAATGATGATAATAAAGGATAATAATCGTTTTAATACATTGATTGATATGATTATTAAAAAAATTAGGCTGACTGCAATCTAACAAAGTTAAGAGTAAATGAATTGAGAAAATACGTAATAGAGCAAAAAGAATTTTAAACTATCTAAAAAAATAGTGACGATAAAGTGCGGAAAACACATAATTTACTTGTAAGTTTAGATAAGGAAGTTGATAATAATGAGTAAAACGATTTATAATGTTTCAAATGAATTATGTACAGGGTGTGGTGCTTGTTATAATGTATGCCCTGTAGATGCTATAAAAATGAAAGCTGACAGTGAGGGATTTTTATTTCCTGAAATAGAAAGTTCTAAGTGTATTGAATGTGGGCTTTGCTTGAAAAAATGTCCAGCTGTAAATGACGACGATAATGTGAATTCACACACTCCGGAAGTATATTCCGTATGTGCTTCTAATGATATCAGAAAAAAAAGTTCTTCAGGTGGTATGTTTTCAGTAATAGCAGATTATTTTATTGAAAACGGCGGTTATGTTTCAGGGGTAGTTTGGAATAACAAATGGGAAGCTGAATATATTGTTACAAATGATTCGTCAGAAGTTAAGAAAATGCGCGGTTCAAAATATGTTCAGAGCAATACCGGAAAGATATATTCTGAAATAAAAGATTTGTTGGAAAAAGGTGAGAAAGTATTATTTACAGGATGTCCATGTCAGGTTTCAGGGCTTAATCATTTTCTTGATAAACAATATAAAAATCTTTTAACTGTTGACATTGTATGTCATGGAAGTCCATCACCGAAGTCATTTGATAAATTTTTGATGTCAGCAGTAAAACCTTTATTGCCAGATCATTCAGAAAATACCCTTGATGATTTCAAATCATATATCAAAGATGTTAATTTCAGAAATAAAGATAGACATGGCTGGGCTCATTCAATCCTTATCACTATGAATAACGGGGCAGAATATGATAAAAGACGTTCTGAAACTTCATGGTATAGTGCTTTCTTAAATGGTCTGAATTGTAGAAAATCTTGTGGAAATTGCAGATATGCAACTATACCTCGTCAAGGTGATATTACAATGGGGGATTTCTGGGGTATAGATGAAACTGATACTGAGCAAAATGATGGATTAGGTGTAAGTGTTATTACACTTAATAATGATAATGGCAAAGAATGTTTTAATGTAATTAAAGGTAATTTTATATCTGTAAAAACGCAGACAATAGAAACTGCTAAAAAGAAAAACGGTAATTTGGTAGGCACTTCTATATCTCATAAGGAACGAAAACGTTTTTTTGAGTTGTTAAATATAAAAGATGATTTTGATAAAATAACTGAATATGCTTTAAAAAGGAAATTTGATATTGGATTTATTGGTTGGTGGTATGGCGAAAATTATGGAAGTATTCTTACAAATTTTGCTCTTCATCAATATTTAAAATCAAGAAATTATAGTATACTGATGATTGAATGGCCATTGAAAGAAAAACCTAAAGGACCTGTACAGGATACAAGAGCCAGAAGACTTGCCCAAAAATATTATAATGTAAGTATAAGAAGAACTTTTGATGAGTTACATGATCTTAACTGGTTTTGCGATATGTTTGTAGTTGGATCTGATCAGCTTTGGAATTACTGGAGTATTAAGGATACAGATTACTTTTATTTTTTGGATTTTGTGGAAGATTCCAAAAAGAAAATCGCATATGCAACCTCATTTGGTCATCCGATATTTGGTTCTCCGAATTATTATCTTAAAGAAGCATCTTTTCATATGAGTCGCTTTGATAAAATATCTGTCAGAGAAAATGACGGAATTGATATATGTCGAGATACTTTTGGAGTTGAAGCAGTGCAAGCTATGGATCCTGTATTTATATGTAACAAAGATGAATATAATACTTTAATTAAAACCAGTAAAATCAATTCTGAAGAGCCTTATATCTTTGCATATATTTTATCTCCTACAACAGAAAAGCGCAATGCTCTTCTTGAACTGGCAGAAAAATTAAATATGAAAGTAAAATTAGTTTTAGATGCTCAGTTTAATGTTGAAACCAATAAGGCTATTATGGATATGGATGAATGTGTTTGTGAAAAATTAGAAATACAGGATTGGTTAAAGCTTTTACATGATTCTTCCTACGTATATACTGACTCATATCATGGAGCATGTTTTTCTATAATTTTTGAAAAACAATTCATATGTATAGCTAATATTAAACGTGGTATTTCTAGGTTTAATACAGTGTTTGAATTACTTGGACTTACATCAAGAATGATATTTGATCCATACGAGGCAAAAAATTATATTGATGATGTTATTGATTATACACCTGTTAATATAAAGCTAAATGCTGAAGTTTTAAAATCAAAAAAATGGTTAGATGATTCTTTGACATCTCGTAAAGCGGTCAAAGCTTCTGCTTATGATTTGCTCAATAACAAAATAAGAGAATTGGAGAAAAAGATTAAGGGAATGTCATTATAGAAATATTTTCTTAATGTTGTAAACTTTGTTATAGTGATGCTGTATATGCTTTATTGATTATTAAAGTTTGAGTTGTGACAGTGTCACTAGAACAAAGTGAAGTTCATAACTTTTTATATCAGATTTGTGGAAATATAATAGTGTGAATCCAATATCATAAATGATCGAAATGAGGTTAATTTACATATGGAAAGTGATAATAAATATTATGATGTTGGTGTTGTTGGTTGGTGGTATAATTCCAACTATGGCGGTACGCTAACATATTATGCACTGCACCAGGCATTAAAAAGTATGGGATTATCAGTACTTATGATAGAAAAATCATCTTCTGATGCGGATTATAAACCGGATTACAGTCAGATTCCAAGAAGATTTGCCAAAAAGTATTATGATATAAGTGATATTTATCACCCTTATAAAATGGGGGCGCTAAATAATATATGTGATTCTTTTATATCGGGTTCGGATCAGTTGTTTAGCTCAGCTTTATGGAAATATTCGGGTCCGAATTACTTTCTTGATTTTGCACATCCATTAAAAAATATGATTTCATATGCATCTTCATTTGGTGAATGTTTTAATGGTAACCCTGCTTTTCATCAGAAAATATCATATTATTTAAGAAGATTTAATTCACTTTCAGTAAGAGAAAATTATGCTGTGGATATTATGAAGAATAATTTTGGATTAGAAGCTGTAAATGTTCTTGATCCCGTATTTATTTGTGATGTTACGGAATATGACAAACTTATAGAAAAATCTACTGTAAAAATAAATAATGATTATTTTTGTAGTTTTATTCTTGATCCTAATGAGGCGAAAAGAAATGTTATTATTTATCTAAAAGAAAAACTACATCTTCCATATACTAATTTGATTCATGCTACAGATTTTGAAATAAAAATGAAACAATTAAATCTTGATAATATCAAACCCGATATAGATATAGAGGATTTTTTGGCATATTATAAAAATGCAAATTTTATAATAACAGATTCTTTTCACGGTACATGTTTTGCAATAATATTTCGTAAACCATTTATCTCTATTGCTAATAAAACAAGAGGCGTAAAACGTTTTGAATCGCTTTTGAAAACTGTTGGATTGGAAAATAGGCTAGTTTATGATTGTAATGAGATATACAAAAAAACAGAACTTTTTTCAAGTATAGACTATGATAAGGTTTATGAAAAAATATCTGAAATAAAAGATTTTTCATATAACTGGTTAAGAAATGCAGTATTGAATCCGCCTAAAAAAACAGCAAGAGATTTTAACGTACTGGATGCAAAATTGTATGATACTATAATGGCTAATTATAAATTAATGGATGTAGTTGATAAGCAAAATGAAGAAATTAAATTACTTAAGTCGAAACTTAGTTATAATTACAATGGTAAGAAAATGCAGAATCTTATAAAGAAATTATTTTTTAAAACTAAATGTAAGAAAGAAGTGTAAGAAATCTTGCTGTATAGATTTAATATAAAAGATATATTTGAGAAGAGTAAATCTATAAACGTTTATGTTATTTTGGTTTTAGAAAAATATAAAAAGTTTAACTTATAGTTAATAGATAACTGTTTTGTAATTTTCTATTTTAATAGTCATGATGCTTTACAATTTATTTGATTGTATTAAAATTATAGGAAGCTAAATTTTGATTACATATGTGATGCTAGTGTAATTACTTATTGAAATTTAGTCAAACTACATTCATAACAAATTACTATAATCAATGATTATGAGATATGCAAATTATGGTAGATTTTAATAATCTTGTATATTAATTATTGTAATGAATCAGTAATTATCTGATTGAAAGTTAAATATAAATGAGTAATGATATTTAACAATAAAATAGATATTTGGAGGCGTTATATAAATGATATTAGTTTTTGCTCCTGCACCTATGGAACTTGTGTTTCCTTTAACATATGTTTGTTCACATTTTCCTAATGAAGAAGTAGTATTGTTTGTTCATGAGGGATTATATAAAAGTCGGAAAATGATTGAATATGTAGATAATATGAAGAAAAATCATGTTATAAAAGATGTTGTTTATTGTGACTGTTTATATACTAGAAATGATTTTGATGATGTGGATAGTTATCGAGAAGCCTTTATACTGCATTTTGATAATTTATTTTTGAATAGTGGTTATAGTATTAAGGATTTTGATAAGATAATATGCGTTAATGATAATTGGGATGGAGATTTAAATTTGTATTTAAATTTGAAAAAGGTGTCATATTTTTGGCTCCAAGTCGTTTGCAATAATCTTATTATTCAAAAAGGTTGTATGAGAAATTATAAATATCTTAATACTCTTGTTGAAGAATATAGTGCGTATTCAGGTATCGCAGAATATGCAACGCCTATTTTACGATCGGATTCAGATAAGAATATATCAACGATTGGCAAACGAAAATATTTATTGTGGGATTTAAATTTTGATATTTTGGAAATCAGTAATGATTGTTTAAATGCTATTCTGAAAAGTTTTAATTTTTCGGAAAAGTGTATTTTAAATGCGTCCATAATTATAATGAATAGTTTTGGATTTACCAAGAGGGTTGGATGGAGTGAGGCAATAGAATACATAAAAAGACGTATAGGATTTCGTGATTATCCGGAAAATGATATATATACAATAGCGTATTCCATGGCAATAGATTATTATATAAATGATTCAGATATAAATGTATTTGTAAAGTGTCATCCAAATGATCCTATTTCAGATGCTAATCTTAAAGAGTATTATGGACGAAAAGCTTGTGAATTTAATAGAGCCCCTTTTCAATATATTGTTGAATATATGGTTCGCAATAAAAAGTGTGCTAACTCTATCCTTAGTTTTATGTCTACATCAACAGAAAATTTAAATAATAGTATATGTAATAATGAATGGTGCTTGGGAAAGGAATATTTTCGTACATTTCCTTTTTATACATCTTTATATGCGATTTCTCTTATAACAAGAGACTTAAATATTAATCATGTGTATTCTATGCCATTTATAGGCACGCAAATTAAAATGTTAAATAAAAAAAATCAATATAAAACAAATGCACATACTTATACTGATCTTTCAAATCTTGATAGTGTTAATGGTTCAATAATAATAATAGATACTTCTGTACAAATTATAAAAAGTTCATTAATAAGATTATTGGCCAAAAAAAATTTGATTTGCTTTGTCAACTCTGAATTTTCAGAAGACTGTTCGTTATTGAATTTCTTAGAAGA
The DNA here is from genome assembly GCA_017848115.1 of Oscillospiraceae bacterium. Lineage (GTDB taxonomy): Bacteria > Bacillota > Clostridia > Oscillospirales > Ruminococcaceae > HUN007. The sequence continues at coordinate 11,724 of JAGAKZ010000043.1, read as the reverse complement.
TTCTATTTCGCTTAGACTTTCTAAAAGATTATTTGAAGAAAGATGCGTACCTAAAATATATTATGATGAATATGTTTGGTTATATTCAGATAATATCAAATTTATAAATGATATTATGACATTTAAATTTAGTAAGAAACTATATTGTACAGGAATAGAGGTTAATGCAAAAATATTATCTGTGCAAGAAAAATATGATAATATTGATCGTATGAAGACTAGAATTATGTATAAAGATTTTTACAATCTTAAAAGTCAATATAATAAATTATCAGATATTATTAATTCGATAATAGTTGAAAACAATAATTTTTTAATTCGTAAAAGATTTTTTTCTACAATTATTGAGGTAGACCTATATTTTGATTTATTATTTAAGATGAGAAGTGACTACCTGTTGTTGTTTTCGGTTAAAGATACTCCTAGTGGTCATCTTAATAAAGAAACTATTGATATGATAAGAGATTTAGGATTCAAAAAGTTTACAACGAAATTATGGCAGATGTATGTAGGAATTATTGATTGTGGAAATGTAATCATTGATGAGACTGGAAATGCTCCAGAAGATAATGTTGAAATAAATTGGTGTAATGAATTTAATGATTTAGAGATATTTATTTCAAGTAAAGCTTGGCGAAATGGCAATAAATCAGAAATTATTATTAATGGAATGGATTATTCAACTAATGTGAGAGGCATTAACTTAGTAGTGTATGACAAGTTAAATTGTAAAGTTATTGATTCTGTAGGAATTGATGCTTATAATAAAGATATTTGTTTTAAACGTAATAATATACAATAAATATATTTAGAATATTGGAGAATGATATATGTATGAATTAAAAAATTCAATTACTTCGCTGGACGGAAAATCATTACTTACAGTTGATAGTGAACCTCAAATAGGTACATGGGGGATATATGATAAATCTGTCATAGAAGCGCCAGTTTATATAGGAAGAAGTCAAATAGAAACAGCTTTTATAGGAGCCTTTACATTGATAAATATGCGTTCAGTAAAAGCAGTAACTACAAATTGCTGTGTTGAATGTCAGAAAATAGGACGTTTTTGTATGATTGCACATTCGGTGAATATTGGATTGGCAGGGCATCCAACAGATTTTATATCACCGCATTTATTATTCAGATACGATGCTAAAACAGCGTATGCCCATGATTTTATGACCATTAAATTTAATGAGCATGAAGAGAAAATCAGAAAACAATATATAGAGAGTTCATTTTCTCCATTACCTATTATAGGCAATGATGTATGGATAGGATTTGGGGCTACTATTTTAAATGGTGTGACTATAGGAGATGGGGCTATAATTGCAGCTGGGGCGGTGGTTACTAAAGATGTTCCGTCATATGCAATAGTAGGAGGATGTCCGGCAAAAGTGATAAAATATAGGTTTACAGATGCATTGATAGAGCGTTTATTAGAATTGAAATGGTGGGATTATGGTCCAGATATATTATCTGGATTAAACATATCAGTTCCGGATACATGCATTGATATGATAGAAGAACGTATCAAAAAAGATAATTTCCCGAAATATAATTCAACTAAGGTGATTATCGATATAAAAAAGAATAGTTTGAAAGTAGAGGAAAGTAAATGAAAATAATAGCTGTAATTCCTGCACGATATAGTTCGAGCAGATTTCCTGGGAAACCACTTGCAGATATATTCGGCAAGCCCATGATATGGTGGGTATATTCAAATGTTGTTTCAATCGGAATATTTGATAAAGTAGTTTGTGCTATTGATGATGATAGAGTTAGAGAAGTATGTGAAAAGTACCACATGGATTATGTATTGACTCAAAATAATCATCCGGATCATATTTCAAGAGTTCATGAGGTTTCGTGTAAAATTGAATCTGATTATTATTTTTGCATTAATGGTGATGAACCGTTGATTTCAAAAGAATGTATTATTCCAGTCATTCCATCAAAATTGTATTCTGAACCATATTTTGGTGGTGCTATGAGAGGATTGACAGATCCAGCGGAAACTATTGATTTTGCTAATATTAAATTAGCTGTTTCAGATCAGACAGGTAGATGTTTGTATATGTCAAGAACTCCTATTCCATATCCGCGTGGTACACTGTTATTTAATTATAAAAAATATGTTGGTATAGAGTGCTTTAATAAGTCAGCATTAGACTTTTTTGTCAACACACCGATGGGAAGTTTAGAAAAAGCAGAAGATATTGATCATTTGAGATTTCTTGAAAATGGAATTGATCTTCATTTTAATTATGTTGAATCAGATTCTATTTCCGTTGATACACCAAAAGATTTAGAAAAAGTAAAGCAACTTATGAGAAATAGAGATACATTTGATAAAGAGGTATTTTATGAAAATCAAGATTCTTGATTGTACACTTCGCGATGGAGGATATGTTAATAATTGGCGTTTTGGTTATAAAACTAAAAAATCTATAGTTAATACTTTAGATGAATCAAATATTGACATAATTGAAGTAGGATTTTTAACTGATTTGACTCATAACTCTGATGATGCGTTGTATTCATCAAGTGATGAAATTGACGAACTGATTTCTGAAAATAAAAACCGAATAGCAGCTATGATAGCTTTAGGTGAAAAAGAGATGAATCCAATTTCATTACCTCTAGCCAAAGATACAATCCTTGATATTATAAGAATAACTTTTCACAATAATGATAGTGAAATTTGTAAGGCGATAGATTATGCTGGTATTCTTATGAAAAAAGGGTATGATGTATGTATGCAACCGGTTGGGACAACAACATATAGTGATGAGGAGTTGCTGTCGCTTATTGGGAAAATCAATAAATTAAAGCCGTATGCATTTTATTTGGTAGATACTTTAGGAGCACTTTCAAATTATCAGTTAATGAGATATTTATATCTTATTGATTATAATCTTAATAAAGAAATATATCTTGGGTTTCATTCTCATAATAATTTACAGCTTTCTTTTTCAAATGCACAAGCATTGATATCTTTCAAAACATATAGAAATATTATCATTGATTCAAGTATATTCGGAATGGGGAGAGGCGCAGGAAATCTTTCTACAGAACTCATTGCACGACATATAAATGAAACTATAGAAGACAAGTATGATTTGATTCCAATACTCGAAGCTATGGACGAATATATTATGCCGATATATGTTCAACATCCATGGGGATATTCTGTTCCTTACTATATAGCAGCAGTCAATAATTGTCATCCTAATTATGCAACTTTCTTAATAAACAAGCAGACCATGCTCATTAAAGATATAAATGCGTTGATTAAGAAAATTTCAAATGATAAGAAATACATATATGATAGTAATTATATAAACAATCTTTATGTAGATTATCTGGCATATTCAATTAATGATGACAATACAATCAGACAGTTATCAGAAGAATTTTCAGGTAAGAAAGTTCTGATTTTAGCACCAGGTAAGAGTTTGGCGAATTATGGAGATGTAATTCAGGAATATATCAAGGTAAATAATCCTCTTATTGTATCAATAAATCATGTTCCTTCATTTTATAAGTATGATTATATTTTTGTGGGCAATCTTAAAAGATTCAAGCAGATTGATGAACCATATAAAAAATCGGACGGAAAAATAATATGCACATCAAATATTAAAACGAATTGTAATGTATTAAAGATTAATTATTCTGATTACTTAAATGATGATGAATTAATATGTGATAATTCAGGTCTTATGCTTATTAATTTGTTAAAAAAACTCGATGTAGATTCCATTTCTCTTGCCGGTTATGATGGTTTCGATTATTCTGCCACTAATAACTACTACGATGAAAATATGATTAATAACGTTCTGTATGAAGAACAGAAAAAAACAAATTCGGCAATAATAAATTATTTCAGGAAAATTAAAAGGTCTATGAAAATTGAATTTATTACTCCGACTATTTATGATAAGGAAGATAATAATGAGTAAGTATAAACTTGTAATCTTTGATCTTGATGGCACTATTGCCGACACTTCACCCGGAATACTTAATTGCATCCGATATACTCAGAAAATGATGAATCTGCCTCAGATATCTTATGAAGCAATGCTTTCTCACGTTGGACCGCCGATGGAAGAATCATATAATCGAAATTTCGGGCTAACAGGAAGTGAGTTAAAAAAAGCTGTTTCCTATCATAAAGAATATGCTATGGAAAACGGATATAAGGAACTCACAATTTACCCTGGAATAATAGAGTTATGTGATCTATTGAGAAAATCAAATATCTATATTGCAATTGCTACACTAAAAGCACAGTCAACAGCAATCAAGATATTTGAAAATCTTGGCTTAGAAGATAAATTTGATATTATAGCAGGAAATGATATTAACACACCAAAAACTAAATCACAGTTACTTGATTATTGTATTGAAAAATTTAATGTTTCAAGAGAAGAAGCCTTGCTTATTGGCGACAGTGAGTATGATGCGATTGGTGCATATGAATCAGGTATAGATTTTATAGCTGTTACATATGGTTTCGGCTTTAAAAATCATGAGCAAGCTAGCAGTTACAAAAACATTGCAGTGTGTGATGATGCAGAAAGTATAAAAAAGATAATATTTTAAATTTGCAGGAGAGGAAAATTAACTTTCGAAATTGTATAAGAAGCAATAAATGTTTCAATTGAAAGAATTCTGTAAATATGACAAATGACATTGGAGTTCATTCAATAAATTTCTTAAATAAAAAAATACAGGCGTTAAATCATCATTTCCGATGATACGCCTGTATTTTTTATTTAACTTAAAAGTGCATTAATCTGTTCATCGGTCATGCCTTTAGCTTTCAATTTTGATATCAGGAAGTTGCGTTCTTCAGTTCTACCTTCAGCCCTACCTTCAGCTCTACCTTCAGCCCTACCTTCAGCTCTACCTTCTTCTCTCGCACCTTCCAGATTAGAAATTTCATCAAGAATAGCTTTTTCACGAATTCTTGCTCGTTCTCTTAAAGCCGTATCGGCACTCATATCAAAAATAACCTGAACAGCCTGTTCCATAGAAGGGATATTAGTATTTTTAATCATATTAAGTTCCTCCTCCGTATCAGCTTTGATAAGATGCATCCACAATGATTTTTTATCGTTTACATCAAGAATATCATTAACTTTTCTGAGTTCAAAAAAATGTATACTCATAAGGTCTGTAAACTGCTTGCCCGTATCTTTATCTGCAGCAATAATTTCAGTATGGTAGTTTTGTTTATTTGTAATATTAAAGTCAAGAATATTTATACATATAGTTTTCTTTAATTTACTGTATGTTTCACCGCTTTCAAGTTCAGAAGTATAGAGCTTAGACCAGTAAAATAAAGTTCTCTTCATAAAGTAACTCTGATAATTTATCTGCATTTCCACATTTATAAGGGATTCCGTATTATCCGGACTTTTAAGCCGTACACTCAGATCAAGTCGAACAAGTTTACCGTCAGCATAATCAGCCGGTATTTCGGGATTTGTCAAAGTGATATTGAGTATGTTTTCAAATGGGATATCAAGCGTATCAGAAATAAAGTGTTTAAGCAAACTACTTTTTCTTATAAACAATTCTTTGAAAACGACATCTATTTTTGCAGATATAATTTCTCTTGACATAAATTGAGCCTCCTGTATACTCTTTATTCATTCATATATTTTAATATTTTATTTATCTGTTCATCGGATAAATAGCTGATATCGTCTGTTTTCAATTCAAAAGTGCAATGATCTGCTCATCAGTCATCCCCTGAGCTTTCCATTTTGATATCAAGAAGTTGCGTTCTTCAGTTCTACCTTCAACTCTACCTCTATTTTCCGCATTAGCCAAAGCCGATGCTTCATCATGAAGTGCTTTTTCTCTCATACGTGCAAGCTCACGAACTCTCGTATCTTCACTAAGATCGTATATAACATTCACGGCACGTTCCATAATAGGAACTTTAGTATCTTTTAACATCTCAAATTCCTCCTCACTGTTGGCATTAAGAAAATGCATCCATAATTCTCTGCGGTTATCAGGATCAACTTTTTTATTAACTTTCTGAAGCTCAAAGAAATGAACACTGAATTTGTCAGAGAAAATCTCATCTCTGTCCTTTACTGCTGTGACAACTTCACTATGGTAATCCTCACATTCAAATAAATTGAAGTTTACAATATTTATAGTTATCGTTTTTTTGAGATTACCATATATTTCGCCCTTTTTTAGCTCCGAGGTATAAAGCTTAGCCCAGTAAAACAAAGTCCTGTCCCTGAAGTCATCTTCACTTCTGACCTGTATCCACATGTTTTTCTTCTTTTTTACGAACTATAAAGTTCAGTTTATTATCAGATTCTGTAACAACTACCCAGTCATCAAAAAAGTTAAAAAGTGATCTGTAATTATCCCAGAATTTTTTTAAGAATTATTCATCGTAATCAGGATACTGCTCCGGTGCTTCTCCTCGTGAAAAAACAACAGTAGCTTTTTTCGTTTCTTCCTCAAGAACTTCTAACACTTTACACTGAAAACGCCATTCATCGCCGTAATCATATAAGAACTTGAATTGTTGTGATTTTCTCAGCGAAAATTTTGAGAGTTTTACCTTGTTTGCATATGGTGGATTTCTGCTGAATGGTGAAGTATATTCGGCTGCTTCGGACCACCATCTGTTATCCATAAAAAACGAATACAGATGTTCAAAATAAAAGTCGAAGGCATCAATAATTTGTCCTGCCAGGTTATTAAGTGTAGCATTTGCAGATATACGAATATCACGATAACAGTTTTTGGATAGTGTGACTCTTATAACATAAGATAAGTGATTTTTGTTATCACTTTGAATTTTGGCTTTTTGGGGTTTCTGAGTGGTAGTTGTCAAGTTCTCCTGTTCTGACATAGTTTGGTGTATTTTTTTGTTTTGTTTAGCGGTCATGTATAAATCTTTAAAAAATGATTTATATCCACTTCCGAAAATAGCAGATGAAACATTTGCCAGACCATCATAAATAATAACGCCCTTGAATGGAATTAATGTAGTTTTCAATAAAACAGGTAATGGCATGTTTAAGATTTCTTCAAAACTTAAAGTAATTCCACATACCTGATAAACTTCGTTTTGGGTAGAGATAAGTATAGAACCTTTCTTCAAATGACGTTCTACTATAAATACGTCAGTCACAGCTTTTTTCCATTCAGAAATAATATTCTGATGTTCTGCAGGTAATTTCGATTTTTCCAGATATTCGTCAATTATATTTTTATGTTCCCAGAGATAATCAGAAATTTTCTTTATTTTATCTGGTGGCGATTGCTCATAATGTTCGTGAGTGTAAGGTTGCATTTTAAAATCTGTACATACCTGATATTCTGTATTTACAAAATCTAAAAGGGGAATCCATAGCTTAAAAAATAACTCTGAGTCTTCTTTATTTAGTATCATAAAAAACTCCAATCTATTGATAATAATATCGCATATCACGCAATTTTGTAAAAATTTTCTCTTTGCTAATTTTTAATTATTTATTGTTTTTCTACTATATATATTATATCGTGTATCAAGTGTTTTTTCAATATTTTTCTGTAAATTAGTGAATTTGAAAAACTTCTTAAAGATACTTGATTTGAAATGTATTAAATTTTTATTGTAAATACGCTATTTATGTGCTATAATTAAAACTATCGGATATTTTACCGACCAGAGAAAAGATACGGAGGAAATGTGTATGAAAATAGCTTTTTCTACTTTAGCCTGTTCAGATTTCAGCTGGACAGATATATATACAATGGCTAAAGATTTGGGGTTTGATGGTATAGAATTAAGAGGTATGGGATATGATATGGGTGCAAATCTGTCACGTGCATTTTCCGCAAATCAGATAAACAGAACGATCTCAAAACTCAGAGAACTTAATATTCAGATACCATGTCTTTCTTCCGGGTGTTGTCTGAAGATTAAAGAACATGAAAAGGAAAACAAAGAAGAAATACTAAGATATATAGATCTTGCTCAGAAGCTTGGCTCGACCTATGTCAGAGTTCTCGGAGATTTAAAATCAGCTCCCGACGGAGAAACAGATGATGAATATGTAGCCGATCGTCTTTCGGAACTTGCAGTTTATGCTGATGAGAAAAATGTCACACTGCTGGTTGAGACAAATGGTGTTTATGCAGACACAAAGCGTCTGAAAAAGCTCCTTGATAAAGTAAATTCTCCATGTGTTGCGGCTTTGTGGGATATACATCATACCTACAGATATTTTAACGAATCTCCTGAAAATACAGTAGACAATCTTGGCGAATATATAAAATACCTTCATGTAAAAGACAGTGTAATGATAGACGGAACACCTGAGTATCGTATGATGGGAAATGGTGACCTGCCTCTTGATGATGTTTTCGAGGAACTTGCGGGAATGAGATACGGAGGATATATTTCATTTGAATGGGTTCCGGGGTGTTTCGAGGATGCTATTTCTGATATAGGTATAGTTTTTCCGCATTTTGCAGAGTATGCAAAGAGATTTAAAACAAATAAATTTCAGTCACTGCCAAGAAATAAATCAAATACAGGTGAATATATCTGGCGCAAAAACAGACTGATCTCTTCAACATTCCCCGATGTCCTTGACAGAGTGTGTGCTGAGTTTCCAAATCAGTATGCGTTCAGATATACCGAACTTGATTATACAAGAACATATCCGGAATTTCGTGATGACGTGGATATGTTTGCAAGAGCGCTTATTGCTATCGGCGTAAAAAAAGGCGATAACGTGGCGATATGGGCTACAAATATCCCTCAATGGTATATAGCTTTCTGGGCAACTACAAAGATCGGGGCAGTGCTTGTAACTGTAAATACCGCATACAAAACATTTGAGATGGAATATCTTCTTAAACAGTCAGATACCCATACTCTTATAATGATGGACGGCTATAAGGGCACAAGTTATGTTGAGATAATAGAAAAACTCTGTCCTGAATTAAAAGAGTGTTCTCCGGGAGAGTTAAATTGCGAAAAACTTCCTTATCTTAAAAATATAATAACTATAGGAACAAAAATCGATGGTTGTTACACATGGGAGCAGTCGCTTAATCTGGCGCTTGGTGTACCTGTATCGGAAGTAGAACGTCGCCGAAGCAAAATAGAATGTGATGACGTATGCAATATGCAGTATACTTCAGGAACAACAGGCTTCCCGAAGGGCGTTATGCTCACACACTACAATGTTGTAAACAACGGAAAGGCTATAGGTGATTGTATGGACCTTTCCACAGCCGATAAAATGATGATACATGTTCCTATGTTCCATTGTTTTGGTATGGTACTTGCTATGACAGCGTGTATGACGCATGGTTCTACTATGTGCCCTATAACTGCATTTTCACCACGAAAATCTCTTTCGTGCATAAACAGCGAAAAAATAACGGCTTTTCATGGTGTACCTACCATGTTTATTGCAATGCTCGGACACGAAGATTTTGACAAGACTGATTTCTCACATATCCGCACAGGTATAATGGCAGGAAGTCCGTGTCCTGTAAAAGTAATGCAGGATGTTGTTGACAAGATGAATATGAAAGAGATATGTATAACATACGGTCAGACAGAGGCAAGTCCGGGTTGTACAATGAGTAAGACCGATGACTCAATAGAGATGCGTGTAAATACTGTCGGACAGGCTTTATACGGAGTAGAATGTAAAATAGTTGATCCCGAAACAAATGAAGAACTCCCTGACAATACAGATGGCGAGTTTGTAGCAAGGGGATATAACATAATGAAAGGCTATTATAAAATGCCCGAGGCTACTGCAGCGGCAATAGATGATGACGGCTGGCTTCACACAGGCGATCTTGCCAGAAGAACACCGGAAGGATATTATAAGATAACCGGACGTATAAAAGATATGATAATACGTGGCGGAGAAAATATATATCCTAAAGAAATAGAAGAATTTATATATACTCATCCAAAAGTAAAAGATGTACAGGTTATCGGAGTTCCTGACAAACAATACGGTGAGGAGATCATGGCATGTATAATTCTTAAAGAAGGCGTTACAGCTTTAGCAGAAGAAATAACGGAATTTGTAAAAGAAAATATGGCAAAGCACAAAGTGCCTAAGTATATTGATTTTGTAACAGAGTTTCCGATGAATGCGGCTGGAAAAATACTCAAGTACAAAATGCGTGAAGAAGCGGTTATAAAACTTAAATTGCAGGACGCAAGCCGTATAGTAACAGCGTAATAAATATATAATAAAACAGCTCTCTCTGATATCAGGGAGAGCTGTAAATTTATTCTATTATAACTGCTTGTTTTTCAAGTGTATCATAAAGATATTTAAATCTGTCAGTATTGTATTTCATAAGACCTGACAGCGGATCGGCTACAGTAACTGTATTTTCGGTTTTATCGTATCCGGTAAGAAGTACACAGTGCTCATTTGCATACCAGTAAACAGGTGTCTTATTTTCATCATAATAGCAGAAATATTTTTCAACATCAAGTTGATACATACTGTTCCAGACTATTACAGGTTTACCTTGATCTATATAACTGTATAACTTTTCAAAATCAGTTCCGGAAATATTTTTTGCAGTATAACTGCTGTTCTGATCATTAAGATATTTCTGAGCGGTTTCTGCAATAACAGGAGCAAAGCATCCATAACCTCCGTCCCATCGCGGATTTCCTATAAATGCTTTATCAAATCCTACACTGGCAGTATAGTCCATGGTAAGATAGTCATCAGCCAGCGTTGTTTTATCGACATCATATCCAAGAAAGTTAAGAAGCATTGTTAAAGACGTTATCTCACACCCGGTCGGTAGCTCAGGTTCCTGATATATGTATGCCACTTTTATAGAATTTGAATCATATGATGCAGACGGGAGTGGTGTAGTAGTGATCTGGGGCGCTGTTGCTTTTTTACTTTCATTGTATTCGATAAAATATTCAGGTGGCGCAGTGTATTCCTGAATGCTGACAAGTGTTGTTTTGGGAATTTTATTTTTTTCATTCTTGTTGTCTGAAGTAAGAGCAGTAGCAATATTGCCTATAACGTCGATAAGAAAGTTAGACAGATATATAAGTAATATCACAGCTACCGAGATACGTGGAACAGATATGCGCCTTTTAGGTTTTCGATTTATTTTATTTTGTTGCGTAACATTTTTTCGTCTTCTTCGTTTTTTTTGTTTCAAATCTGCAACTCCTTTAAAAGTAATCACTTAACATATTATAATAAAAAACAATTTATATTTCAATGGAATAAATTCACAGCGTTTTAGCTCAAATAAATCGGATATTATATAAGATAAATGAGAAGGAGATAGTGTTGTCACATATGTCAATGAATGACTCTTCACTTTGTTAATTATATAGAACTTGTGAATTTACATAGATTGTTCTTGAAATATTAGGACGAATATGTTATTATTAATACAGTCACTCACACATTAAAAAAAATCGAAAAAAAAATAAAAAAAATTCGAAAAAAGTGTTGACAAACAAAAAAATATATGTTAGAATATAAAAGCTGTCGGACGAGAGGACAAACGAAAGACAGTAAGAATGATAACAGTATCTTGAAAATTGAACAATGCACTTTAACATAAAACCCTTGAAGATTCAAAGAGTAACATCAATGAATTATTGAGTGATGTCAAGCAAAAGACACGAAAATAAAATTTGCAAGCTAAGTATTCTAAGAAAAGAGT